>CAJWVJ010000007.1 GCA_913048595.1 uncultured Alphaproteobacteria bacterium
TCACCAGCTGGTTGTTGCCGCTGACAAGGCGGATCACCGCCGAGGGGTCGAGCCCATAGGCCTCGATCGCGGCCGCATCAAGAAGGATTTCGAGAACCTCCTCGCGGTCCCCGCCGATCTTCACCTCGAGTACGCCCTCGAGGGATTCGACCTTGTCCTTGATCTCGCGGGCCGCCAGAACCATTTCGCGCTCGGAAACGGGACCATAGAAGGCCGCTGTCAGGATCGGAAAGAGCGACAGGTTGACCTCGGTCACTTTCGGTTCATCCGCCTCGCCCGGAAGGTCGGGTCGCGCGTCGTCGACGGCCTGGCGCACATCATCCAGAATACGGTCGATATCCTCACCGGCGTCGAATTCCAGCGATACCGACGCATAGCCTTCCGAGGCCACAGAGGTCATCTTGTCGAGACCCTGGACCGACCGGAGATGCTTTTCCATCGGCTTTGCGAGAAGACGTTCGGCATCCTCGGGCGAGATGCCCTCATAGACGACCGAGACATAGGCCACAGGAATATCGACATCCGGTGTCGCTTCCTTGGGAATCTCGAGATAGGACATGTAGCCGAAGCCACACAGCACAAACAGCAGGACGAACACCGCGCCGGTGCGCGAAAAGGCGGCGCTGATCACGCCGGTCATGTTGCCGGCTCCGGCGAGACGCGGACCGGATCGCCTGCATTGACAAAGGCCTGGCCGAAGGTCAGGAGCCTGGCACCATCGGCAAGGCCGGAGACAAACACCTGCTCGACGCCGGAGCGGACAAGTTCGACCGGCATCACACGCACCGTGCCGCCATCGTCGATTTTCGCCGTCAGCGAGCCGTCGCCCGCCACCGACAGATGCGCCGGTGACATGCCGAAGGCGGGCTGGAACCCGACATCAATGCTGGCCTCGACCGTCATGCCGGCGCGAAGCTCGCGCCCCGGGTTCGGCACCGTCACCTCGACGTCGAATGTACGTGTCGCCGAGCTGGAGATCGAGGCGATCTTCGTCACCGCGCCATTACGCATGCCGGCGCCGGCGACATTGATGCTGACTGGATCACCGACCGTGACCTCGCCGATACTGGTCTGCGGCACGGCGACGACGATTTTCAGCTCGTCCATCGCCAGGATGGTGGCCGCCGGCGCGCCAGCAGCAATCTGCTCGCCACGCTCCAGATGCACGGTCTCCAGCCAGCCGCCCGTGGGGGCCGTGATGGTGGATTTCGCCAGCTGGTCACGAAGCACAGCCAGGTTCGATCTGGCCGTGGCGAGGCGCGCCCTGTTCTGGGCGATCTCGACTTCCGCGTGAAGGTTCCTGGCCAGGTCGATCTGCGCCAGAGTCATGCGGGCATTCTCATAATTGGCCTTTAGCTGGGCCAGTTCGACAGGCGCGCTGAATTTCTGCGAAGCCAGCTTCTCGGCGATGTCCAGGCGCTGCCTGGCGACATCGAGGCTTGCCTCGGCAGCGGCGCGCTGCTCGGCATAGGTGCCGCGGGACTGGGCCATGGCGCTGTCGAGCGCGGTTGTCGCCGCGTCAATCTCGGCCTTTGCGGCGGTGATGCGCGCAGGAAGCGTGCTGGTGTCTATCTCCACCAGAACGGCACCGGCTTCGACCGCCTGCCCCTCGGCAAGCGGGACAGCCCTGGCGGTGCCGCCGATTTCGGCAGACACGGTGACAACCGCCTTTGGCTGGGTCACGCCGCTGGCGCGGATCGAACGGCGCACCTTGCTGTTCTCGACAATCACCGAAGAAATGATCGGGCTGACAGATGGCGGCGCGGCAGCGTCCGCGGCCGGGGCCGCCACAGCAGCGGGTGCCGCGGCCATGTCTGGAGCGGTCTCATTCTTGCCAAGCTGGCCAGATGCCATCCAGCCAGCCGCGCCAAGAGCGACAAGTGCCGCCCAGATATAGGAGGATCGGAATTTCATAATGCCATCGCCGGGAGTCTGTCTCGCCTGCGCGTTATATAGTCGCAGAAACGCTTTTGAACAAGGCGGCTATGGGGCGGGAACGCGGTTCCTGACGCAGAATTTACCCGGCCACATCCTCAAGGATCATGCCGGCGGCGCGGCGCGCCAGCATCATCGTCGGCGCGTTGGTGTTCGCCGATGTGATATTGGGAAAGGCCGCCGCGTCACAGACCCGCAGCCCGTCCATGCCATGGACCCGAAGGCGGGAATCCACCACCGATGTGCCGGCATCGGGCCCCATCCGGCAGGTGCCGCACAGATGAAACACCGTGCCGCCGCGCTGGCGAAAGTCCGCCAGCACCGCCTCGTCATCCATCGAGGCCAGCGGGGTCAGCGGGTCGCCGGCAAGAAGACCGCGAAGCGCCGGGGTCGCCGTCAGCCGTTCGACAAGCCGCGCCATGGCTAGCGCTTCGGCGCGGTCATCGGGATGCGACAGGTAGTTCGGGCGGATCGACGGGGCGTCCGCCACGCGCGGCGAGGTGATGACGACGCTTCCCTCGCTTTTCGGGCGGCAGCTGTTGAAGCCGATGATGAATCCCGAGAAATTGTCGGGCTTCATAAGTACGCGCCGCCCCTTGTAGAGCGCCTGATAGCTGACCGGGTTCAGATAGATCTGCATGTCGGGACGGGCCAGCGAGTCGCTTGTCTTCACCAGACCGCCGAACTGGTTGACGCTGAGCGCCATCGGGCCGCGCCGACTGACAACATACCGGAGCATGGCGCGAAGCCGGCCGGGCCAGTTTCCGAACACGTCATTCAGCGTCGGCCTGTTGGCCCGGAAGATATAGTTGATCCCGAAATGATCCTGAAGATGCTGGCCGACCCGCGGTGAATCATGAACCACCCTGATCCCGATGCTCTGCAGGTGGCGGGCGTCGCCCACCCCGCTCAGCTGCAGAATCTGAGGCGATCCCACCGCGCCGGCGGCAAGGATGACCTCGGCTCCGGCGCGTACCTCGCTGTCGATCCCACGGCGGCGATAGCGGACGCTGACGGCGCGCCGCCCGTCAAAGCCGATGCGCCTGACCTCGGCCCCGGTGAGAACATGCAGGTTGGGGCGCTTCATCGCCGGCCGCAGAAAGGCTCTGGCGCTGGAACAGCGCAATCCGTTGCGGGTTGTTGTCAGATAGGGGGTCACGCCGACACCCTCATAAAGGGGCGTGTCCGCCACCGGAAGCTGGCCCTGCCGGCAGATATCGACAAAATCACGCCCGATGCTGTGGTAATCGTCGCTGCAATCGCTGATGGTCAGGTGCGGGGCCGCAGGATCGCCATCCGGCGGTAACTCAAGCGACGCGAATTCCGCGGCCACATCATCATAGGACCAGCCGTCATTTCCGGCCGCCGCCCAGTCGTCATAATCGCCACCCTGGCCCCGGTGATAGACCAGCGCGTTGATCGAGCTCGACCCGCCGAGAACCTTGCCGCGCGGGTGATAGATGACGCGCCCGTCCAGCTGCGGCTCCGGCTCCGAGCTGTACATCCAGTTCACTGCCCGTTCCTGGAACAGCACGCCATAGCCGATCGGCACCTGTACCCAGAAGCGCCGGTCGGATGGGCCTGCCTCGAGAAGCAGCACCTGATGGCGGCCGGAGGCGCTGAGCCGCTCGGCCAGGACGCATCCCGCCGAGCCAGCGCCAATGATGACATAGTCGAATTCGCGCACCCGATGATCTCCCTGCCGAAGGGGTTATTCTTCTGTTGGACAGCAGATTTCGGATGTTCTCTATTCGCCCCTTACCACCGCAGGGGCGGCGTCCCAGCGCACATGCATGGAAAGCGGCCCGCGAAAGGCCCAGCCGCGAAAGGCGGCCGGCCTGTCGGCATCAAGCCGAAGGCCATGAAGGCGTTCGAACATCATCGGCAGCGCGACATCGGCCACAAGCGCCCGCGCGGCAAAGGCGCCTGCGCAGAAATGCGGACCGGCCCCGAAGGCGATATGTTTTCGCGTGTCACGGCGGATATCGAATCTGTCTGGGTCGGCGAAATGCGCCGGATCGCGGTTGGCAGCCCCGAACATGAAGAAGGCGCGCCCGCCGGGCGTGATGGTGACGCCATCAATCTTGGCATGCCCGGCGATGCGGCGCGGCGACATGCCGATGGGGGCCATCCAGCGCACATATTCCTCAAACGCCCGGTCCCATCCCGCATGGCCGTCCCGCAGCGCGGCAAGCTGGTCGGGATGGGTCAGCAGGGCCCAGGCGGCACCGGCGATGGCGTCGCGCGGCTCGTTCTGACCACCGCTGATGACAAGCTTGACGTTCGCATGTATCTGCGCAGCGCTGGCCGCGGCGCGCTGCAGCACGGCGATCACCGAAACGCCGGCGGCTGATTCGGGATCAGGCGGGCTGCTGGCGAAGTCGGCAAGCCGGTCCCCGATCGCCAGGTCAAGCGCTGCCACCGCCGCCAGGCAGCGCGCCTCGGTATCGGCATCACCGGCATAGTTGGAAATGCCGTCGATCATCGCCTGGGAATGGGCATCCATCTGCTTCGCGCTGACATTGTCGAGGCCGGTGATCAACCGCAGCGCCTCGCCCGACAGGGGCATCGCGTAATCGGTGCAGAGATCGGCCACCCCGCGCGGTGCCAGGCTATCCAGAATGTTCGCAGCCGCGGTGCGGAAGGCGGCGCGCCAGTGACGCTGGACGGTGCGCGGCGAGACAGCGGGCTGCATGGCCCGCCGCTGCGTCTGGTGCGCGGCACCGTCATGGCGCATCATGTTCTTGCCCATCAGCCGCGTCATCAGCCCGCCTGGCTGTTCCGAGCTGAAGACATCCACCCGTTTTTCCCAGACATCGATATCGTCACGCCGCGTGAAGACGATGCCGTCGAGCTGCGGGACGAAGGCAACCGGAGCGGTCTCGCGAAGCCGCGCCAGTTGCGGGTAGGGGTCATGCCACAGGGCATCCATGTCGATGTCGAAATGCGGGGCGGCGGTCATGATGCGAATCCTGCCGCCCCGCGCCTGTGCTGTAAAGCGTGCCGCCCTATGGCTGCGCGGCCGGACGCGCGGCCGGGCCGCTTGTCAGCATGCGCCCGACGGCGAGGCCGGCCAGCATCATCAGGGCAAACAGAAGCGCATCGCCCGGCACCAGAAGAAGCGACGAGATGGCCGGCCCCGGGCACAGCCCGCCAAGGCCCCAGCCAATGCCGAACAGCGCCGACCCGATGATCAGCCTGCTGTCGATGGCATTTGCTGTCGGAAGACGGAAGCCTTCATTCCCGGCAGTGAAAACCGGGCCTGCACGACTCATGACAAGACGATGGCCGATGGAATTGGCGACAACCCCGCCGCCCATTACGAAGGCAAGCGAGGGATCCCAGATGCCAAACAGGTCAAGGAAGCCGGCCACCTTGGACGGGTTCAGCATGCCCGACAGGGCCAGCCCGCCGCCGAACAGCGCGCCAATCAGGATCAATGAGATATGTCGTGTCATGCCCCGTCCCCTACAGCACGTGACGGACGAGATAGACGGTGGCAAGGCCGGTGGCCATGAAGGTGGCCACCGCCACCGTCGATCGGGGCGACAGCCGCGCCAGGCCACAGATTCCATGGCCCGATGTGCAGCCGGACCCGACCGCCGTGCCAATCCCGACGATGAAGCCGGCAACCGGAAGCAGCATGCCGGAGGCCGCCGGCACGATCTCCACGGGACGGCCAAGGAGATGGATCACCGCAAACGGCCCCGCCAGCATGCCGATGACGAACATCACCCGCCAGGCCATATCCCCCTTGCCAGCCGGCATGACAAGCCCGCCAAGGATGCCGCTGACACCCATTACCCGCCCGTGGGTCAGCATCAGCAGCAGCGCCGCCAGACCGATCATCACGCCGCCGATCAGCGACGCGTAGGGCGTGAAATTCTGAAGATCAATCACCATGAAACCATCCCCTGAATTGCTCACAATGGTGTTATGTCAGGCGCCGCCATGCGCCTTCGACCAGCCACGCGGGTCATGAAGGAACGCCTCGACCTTGGACAGGGTGTCCTCATTGAAGCTTCCCGACTCACGGCTTGCCGCCAGCACGTCCCACCAGGTTGACAGGTAGTGGAGCTGAATCCCCTCCGACGCCAGCTGTTCAGGCGTATCCTTGAAGATGTCGTAATAGAAGATCACGAAGGTGTGGCCGATCTCGGCGCCGGCGGTACGGATCGCCTCGACAAAGCTCAGCTTGCTGCCGCCATCGGTGGCCAAATCCTCGACAAGAAGCACCCGCTGGCCGTCCCTGATGTCGCCCTCGATGCGAGCGTCGCGGCCAAACCCCTTGGGCTTCTTGCGGACATAATGCATCGGCAGGCCGGTGCGCTCGGCAAGCCAGGCGGCAAACGGAATACCGGCCGTCTCGCCGCCGGCCACCGCATCAAGGCTTTCATAGCCGATATCGTTCATGATCACCGTGCGGCCGTAATCCATCATCTGCGCGCGCATCCGCGGGAAGGCGATGATCTTGCGGCAGTCGATATAGACCGGGCTTTTCATGCCGGATGTCAGGGTGAAGGGGTCGTCGGCGCGGAACAGAACCGCCTTGACCTCGAGAAGCATGCGGGCCACCGATCTGGCGATGGCAGGCTTGTCGTAGCTGTGAAGAATGTCTTGGTTCGCCATGGGTCCTCCGTCATGCCGGCGGAGTGTAGTCAAGGCGCGGTGGCTTGTCATCCGTCAGGGTGACGCGACTCATCCTCGTCCCGCGCGAACAGCCATCCCAGAAGCCGGGCCGCCGCCACAGCCGCAATCATCTGCGCCAGGATAAAGGACGGCGCATCGGCCGGCAGGATGCCGGAAAAACTATCGGTGAAGGAGCGCGCGATGGTCACCGCCGGATTGGCAAAGCTTGTCGAGGCGGTGAACCAGTAGGCGGCGGTGATATACATCCCGACAAGCGCCGGGATCGCCTCGGGCCGCCAGCGCAGCCCACCGAAGATCACCGTCAGCAGCCCGAAGGTGGCGACAAATTCCGAGGTCCATTGCGCCGGACCAGTCCGCACATTCTGCGAAAGCTGGAGCAACGGCATCTCGAACATGAAATGCGCCAGCATCGCCCCGCAGATGGCCCCGCCGACCTGCACGAACATGAAATGCGCGGCATGGGGAAAACTCATCTCGCGGCGAAGAAGAAAGGCCATGGTCACCGCCGGGTTGAAATGCGCGCCGGAGACCGGCCCGAACACGGTGATCAGCACATAGAGAATGGCCCCGGTCGGGATGGTGTTGCCGAGAAGCGCGATGGCGAGATTGCCGCCGGCAAGCCGCTCGGCCATGATCCCCGATCCGATCACCGTCGCCAGGAGAATCATCGTTCCTGCGAATTCGGCCACAAGCCTGCGGGCGTGCGCGGCACTCGTCATGGCAAATCTCCAATGGCGCGGATCCGCGGCATCAGATCCGCAAGCGGCGCCTCGTCAAGCGCCAGAAGGGCGTCCACACGCGCCTTCATCTGGTCATAGGTCGCAGCGAAGGCATCCATGATCTGCTGCCGGCTTCCGGTGACGGCGGCCGGGTCTTCCACACCCCAATGCGCGCTGTGCGGGTGCCCCGGCCAGACCGGGCAGACCTCGCCGGCGGCGTTTGCGCATACGGTGATCACGAGATGCATCTCCGGCGCGGCGGCTCCGGCGAATTCATCCCAGCTCTTCGACCGCGCAAAGCCGTGATCCAGCCCGCGCGATTCAAGTGTCGCGATGGCAGCCGGGTTCGGCAGTCCGGCCGGCATCGAGCCAGCCGAAAAGGCCTGATAGCGGCCGGCGCCGTAATGGCGAAGGATCGCCTCGGCGAGGATCGAGCGCGCGGAATTGCCTGTGCACAGAAAAAGAACGTTCAAAGGGCTTGTCATTCAGGATACCTGTTGGCATTTCACATCACACAAGGATACGACGCGATTATGACAAAAAGGTTACAGAAGCGCGATCTGCCCAGCAAGATTTGCGCAAGCTGCGGGCGGCCCTTCAACTGGCGCAAGAAGTGGGAACGCGACTGGGAACAGGTGCGATACTGCTCGAAACGCTGCGCCGGGCAACGTGGCAAGCCCACCTCATGAGGCCGCGGCACTGACCGCCGCCTCGATGCGCGCCTGTTCGATCACCTCGGCCACCATGCCGTTCTGCAGTGTCTCGCCTGCACCGATGTCATCGATATAGATGCCGAAATCATCACGTCCGGCGCGGTCGGCCGGCACCCAGGCGAACAGGCACTGATGGCTCTTCGGGCAGTCGGCGGCGGCGGCATCCTGCAGCGGTTCTGCATTGTCAAAATGCCAGGTCACGGCGACCGCCACGAAAAATGACTGTATGCCACGGCCGACTACATCCATTGTCACCGGCATCGTGACCACCACATCGCGGCTGCCGGAGGCGGCCATATAGGTGGCAAGATCGCCCTCATGCTCGGCCATGATGACCGACAGGGGGACAAAATGCGCGACAATCTCGCCTTCACCTTCGGTCGATGGCATGGGGCGGCCTCCTCGGCTCGAACACTGACGCCGCGCACTCTGCCAGCTTCAGGCCGCCTTATCCAGCGTCAATCCGCGCCGCCCCGGAACACGGTGAATGACGGCCGCAAGCGCCGGTCTGCCACTGTGAGATTTCAGGCTTCGGCCGGTGCGCGAAGCGCGTAGCCGCTGCCGCGCACCGAGTGGATCAGGTTGGGCGTGCCATCATCATTGATGCGCGGCGCGTTGATGGCCTTGCGAAGGCGCGAGATATGGACATCCACCGTGCGCTCCTCGACGAAGACGCCATGCCCCCAGACGAGGTCCAGAAGCTGGCCGCGGGTGAAGACCCGGCCGGGGCGTTCCATCAGAATGGCAAGAAGGCGGCTTTCCTTCGGGCCGAGCGACACAAGATGCCCGCCACGGGTGATTTCCATGGTGGTCTGGTTGAAGCGCAGGTCGTGGAATTCAAGAATTTCATCGGCAAGCGCGGGATGGGCCCGGCGCAGCAGGGCCCGCACCCGGCTGATCATCTCGCGCGGCGAGAATGGCTTGGAGATATAATCATCAGCGCCGATGTCGAGACCGAGGGTGCGATCCCCCTCCTCGCCACGCGCGCTGAGGATGATGATCGGCAACCACTTGGTTTCGGAGCGGGCACGAAGCGTGCGGCACACATCGATGCCGGACATCTGCGGCATCATCCAGTCGATGATCGCCAGGTCGGGCCGGTGCTCCTCGATCAGATCGAGCGCCTGCTGCCCATCCCCGGCGCGTATCACATCAAAATCGGCCTGCGCCAGATTATAGGCCAAGAGTTCCAGCTGGTTTGGCTCGTCATCGGCAACAAGGATGCGGATCGACATATTGATCAGGTTCCTTTTCTCTTCCGACAGACACCAGCAGATGCCACAGGATCGTTACAATTTTGTGACGCGGCTATTTTGTGACGCGGCTATCCATCGCCGAGAACCGGCAGCGACACGGCGAATGTCGTGACACCGTCGGCAGAGCTGGAGATCTGCATCCGGCCCCGATGCCGGTTCACGATATGCTTGACGATGGCAAGCCCGAGGCCGGTGCCGCCAATCTGGCGTGACCGCGCCTTGTCGACCCGGTAGAACCGCTCGGTCAGGCGGTGCAGGTGCTTTTCGGAGACGGGCTCGCCCATGTTGGTGACCGAGATGACAACCAGGTCATCCCCCTGCGCGCCGATGTCGATGTCGACGTCGATGGTGGTGTCCTCGAACCCGTATTTGATCGCATTCTCGATCAGGTTGTGAAAAACCTCGTTGATTTCGTCCGAATAGCCCTTCATCACAGGCCGGTCCGCACTGTTGGGCCGGCTGTCCGACAGCAGGATCCGCATCCGGCGCTGCGCGGCGCGCGCCTCGAGGCTGGCGATCACCGATTTCACCACCTCCAGAAGCGGCACCCGCTCGTCCGGCACGATATGCTCGTCAACCTCGACCCGCGACAGCGACAGCAGATCGTCGATCAGCCGCGACATACGTCCGGCCTCTTCCTCCATGATCTTCAGAAAACGCTGTTGCGTCGGCCAGTCCCGCACATCATTGACCAGGATGGTCTCGATGAAACCGGCAAGGCTTGTCAGCGGCGAGCGAAGCTCATGGCTGACATTGGCAACGAAATCCCGGCGGACCTTCTCGAGGTTGCGCTGCAGCGTCATGTCGAGAATCAGCACCATGATCAGCCCGTCATCCATGCGCCGGATGCGGACATTGAATTCCATGGCGACGCTTGTCTGCGAGGAATGAACCAATGTGCATGAGTTCTCGCAACTGGCAACAACCTTGCCGACATCATCCGAGGTGAAGATGTCGAGAAGCGGCCTGCCGACAAGACCTTCGCCAAGAAAGCGCACCGCGGCGCTGTTGGCGGACAGTACGATGCCGGAATCATCAGCCACAAGAAGCCCGTCATCAAGCATGCGCCCGACTTCACTGAGCACGCGTGGCTCGATGACAGATGCGGTGTCCTTGGGGGCGTTCATCTCTGACCCGTTGCGTGTCTGCGCGGCAAGGCAGGCCTCGGCGCTGCGGTGAAAATATAGCAAGGCCGGTCGGGAGTGACCAGCCTTGCGAGGCGGCGTGGCGCCTACGCCCCCTCGATCTGCGGTGCCAGATTCGCGCTTTGCGCCAGCTGGAAGAAACGGCGCTTGGCATGGCTGTCGACAAGCGGCACGCCGCTGGGATCGACATGCAGCGTCAGCACCCTGCCGTCATGGCTGAGACGAAGCTTCTGCAGGTCCTGTGCGGTGCCGCCGGAGAAGGTCAGCGCGAACCGCAGCCCCAGCCCGATGGTCGTGGCCTCGGCGCGGCGGCGGCGGCCAAGGATGGCGGACAGCTCCGGCGGCCGCGATTTGTTCGTCTTGCGCCCGACATAGCGGTGATAGATGGCGGTGGCCAGCCAGATGCGTTCCTTGTGGGTGACGCAATTCACCGGCAGGCCAAGAACCCGCCGCGCGCCAAGGTCGCCGCGCACATCCTCATGTTCGTTCCAGCACATGTCCGACAGGAAACAGGCCGCCTCGAGAAGCCGTTCATAGCGCGCCCGGTTGCGTTCCGCGGTCGGGTCATCATCCGACCCGTGGCGGCGGAATAGCGGGCGAAGCAGTTCGACAAGCGCCTCCGGCACCCCGGCGAACCGGTGTGAGGCGCGCGATATCTCCTGACAGACAACCTGCAGGAAATCGGCACGGTCACCGTCCCCGAGCTCACGGTCGGCAATCAGCCCGTCGCGGATGCTGGTGCCGCTGACGACAATCCGACCGGCGGCGCTCTGCTGAAGCAGGTTCCGCATGATCAGCGCCGCCATCGGCATGGTCTTCTGGCGGCCAAGCGGCACACCCGACATGTCGGGGGATTCGCGGCAGAAGGCAGCCAGAAGATTGTCCGCCTCGTCACCCGGGATACGAAGCCCGTGAAGCACCGGAAGCGGGTATCCGGTCTGTTCGATGTAGGCAAGCCCGAGCGCGCGGAACGACCCGCCAACACCATAGATGCGGTCTGTCCACCCCGCGCCAAGCCAGGGGGCCTTGTCGAAGGCCGCGCTGATCTCTTCCTGCGAGACAATCGACAGATGTCCGAAATTGAAGCTTGTCGAATTCAGCACCGCGCCGCGTTCAAGCTGGACGACTTCAAGGCTGCCACCGCCAAGATCGGCGACAAGCCCCGATGCCTCGGGAATGTTCAGGGTCAGGCCGCGCGACACGAAATGCGCCTCCTCGACCTGCGTCAGCACCTGGATGGGCTTGCCGATGATGGCCTCGGCTGGACCGGTGAATTCGACCCCGTTGCGGGCGCGGCGGACCGCCGCCGTCGCCACAGCATGGATCGTGGTCACCCCCATCGCCGACATGATCCGCGCAAACCGCGACAGCGCCGCCAGCGCCACCTGGATGCGGTCCGGCTGCAGCATGTCATCCTCGCCAAGCCCCTCGCCAAGACGGCAGTTGGATCGCTCGTTGAACAGCGGGAACGGATAGCGCCCGCCGCTGGCATAGATCACAAGCCGGATGGAATTGGACCCGATATCGATCACCGCGATCGGAGCTTCGCGGCCGGTCTTGCCAATTTCGGCCAGTACGCTGGTGCCTGCCTGCATCGCCATTCTCAGACAAGCTCGATGGCGATGGCGGTGCCCTCGCCGCCACCGATGCAGATGGCGGCGATACCGCGCTTCAGTCCACGCGTCTCGAGCGCGTTCAACAAGGTCACGATGATGCGGCTTCCCGAGGCGCCGATCGGATGGCCAAGGGCGCAGGCCCCGCCATTCACATTCACCCTGTCGGCCGGGATGCCGTGTTCGTGCATGAAGGCCATGGGGACCACCGCGAAGGCCTCGTTCACCTCCCACAGATCGACATCGCCAACCGTCCAGCCAAGCCTGTCCATAAGCCTGGCCGCGGCCGGTACCGGCGCGGTGGTGAACCATTGCGGGGCATGCGAATGGCTGGCATGGGCCAGAATCCGCGCGCGTGGTTTCAGGCCCTGTTCAGCCGCCATGGCAGCGCTAGTCACCACAAGGGCCGCCGCCCCGTCGGAAATCGAGGACGCATTGGCCGCGGTCACGGTGCCATCCTTGGCGAAGGCCGGTTTCAGCTGCGGAATCTTCTCTGGCCGCGCCTTGCCGGGCTGTTCGTCGGCGGTGATGACAATCTCTCCCTTGCGGGTGGCCACGCTGACATCGGCAATCTCGCCGGCGAAGACGTCGCTGGCCTGCGCCGCCAGCGCGCGTTCCAGCGAGCGCAGCGCGAAATCATCCTGCGCCCCGCGCGAGAACTGGTAGCGCGCGGCACAATCCTCGGCAAAGCTTCCCATCAGCCGGCCGCGGTCATAGGCATCCTCCAGACCATCAAGGAACATGTGGTCCTGAATCGTCTGATGGCCAAGTCGCGCGCCGCCGCGGGTGGATGGAGACAGGTAGGGGGCGTTGGTCATGCTTTCCATGCCGCCGGCGACAACAAGGCCGGCGCTTCCTGCGCGCACAAGGTCATGCGCCATCATCACCGTCTTCATGCCCGACCCGCATACCTTGTTCAGCGTCGATGCCGGCACGTCCTCGCCAAGACCGGCAGCGAACCCCGCCTGGCGCGCCGGGGCCTGGCCCACCCCGGCAGGCAGCACGCATCCCATGATCAGCTCATCAACTGATTCGGCGCCGGTACCGGCATTGGCAAGCGCGGCGGCGATGGCCGCCCCGCCAAGCTGCGGCGCGCTCAGCGGCGCAAAATCGCCCTGAAAAGCGCCCATTGGCGTGCGGGCGGCACCGGCAATGACGATGTGGTCGGCGGCATCTGACATCAGGTCTCTCCCCGGAGGCCGTGGCTGACAGCGCAACAATGGCGCGTGCCGATCCTAGGGGGCATGGCAGTCTTTTTCAAACCTTTGCGGCATCGCCGGACAATGGCTGTGTTTTTCATGCCGCCGGGCACCGGCAGCTATGGCATAATATGCGGGTGAAGGGACCCGATCGGACGAGGCAGGGCGACAGGATGCGTATTCTTCAATCAATGCTGACGGCCCTTGTCAGCGCGCCGACGCGCATCGGTGTTCTGGGCTGGCTCCAGGACCGCGAATTCGATGACGCCCCCGAGGCGCTGGTCGAAGCGGTTCTGTCGGCAACCGGCGAAGTGTCCTCGCTTGTCTGCGCGGGACGGCTTCTCGACCAGATCGAAACAATGGATGCTTCGGCGCTGGCCGACCTCGTCGCGCATCTCGCCGAGTCCCATGATCTGGACACGGCGGCGCTGTCGGCGGCGGCGGCGGCGTATGGGGGCAATCCCGACCCGAAAGGCCTTGCCGATATCGCCCGCCTTGCCGAGCCGCGCTGGGTGGAATTGTTCCGGCGGCTGAACGCCACCGATGGCGGCACCGTGCGTCTGGTAAGGCTGCGGCAGCGTGTTCTCGACATGGGTCGCAAAAATATCTCGGCGGCGCGGCTTGATGGCGGGCTGCAGTCGCTTCTTCGGATGTGGTTCAACCCCGGCTTTCTGATCCTGCAGCCGATCGACTGGTCGACGCCTGCCAATATCCTGGAGAAGATCATCGCCTATGAGGCCGTGCATGCCATCTCCTCATGGGATGATCTGCGCGCAAGGCTGGCCCCCGAAGACAGGCGGTGCTTCGCCTTCTTCCACCCGCTGATGCCAGAAGAGCCGCTGATCTTCGTCGAGGTGGCTTTGACCGAGGAGATTCCGCGGGCCATCGAACCTGTGCTGCAGATCGAGCGCGAGGCACTTGCCGCGCATCAGGCCAGCACGGCGGTGTTCTATTCGATCTCGAACTGCCAGCCCGGGCTTGCCGGTATTTCCTTCGGCAATTTCCTGATCAAACGGGTGGCGCAGGAGCTGAAGCAGGAATTTCCCGAGCTGAAGCGGTTCGTCACGCTGTCACCTGTTCCGGGGCTGATGAAATGGCTTCGCGGCGCGCAGCCCGACCTTGCCGCGCGGTTCGACGGCGCGGATGCCGGCTTCTGGAATGGCGAGGCGGCGGATCAGGAAAAGCCCTTCCTTGCCGCGGCGATGCGATATTTCACCAGGTCCGACCGGCCGGATGGCTGGCCGAATGACCCGGTGGCGCGCTTTCACCTTGGCAATGGCGCGGTTCTGGAACAGCTCAATTACGGCGGCGACAGGTCCGGCAAGAGCATGGCGCAGTCGGGCGGGCTGATGGTGAATTACCTGTATGACCTGAAAGTGGTCGAATCGAACCACGAAGCCTTCCATGAAACCAAGGCCGTGCCGCTGTCCTCAGCGCTCAGGCAGCTGCAGAAATCAGTTTCCGGCTGAAGCGCATAGCCCGCTCAGCCATCCCGCCTGAGATGTGACAGGCGCTGCTGCTGCGCCGCCAGCGCGGCGTGATATTCCGCCGCCAGCCTGTCCACCAGATCAGCCACGCGCGGCACATCACCGACGCTGCCGACACCATGGCCGGCCGACCAGATATCCCGCCAGGCGGTGCGTTCGTTCGTGCGCGCGCTCAGCGCGTCGGCGATTTCGCGGCTGATCTCGGCCTCCGGCGCGCCGCCGCCTTGCGGCGCGATCCCGGCCTCGGCAAGGCTTGCGGCAAGGAAATTGGCATTGACGCCGGAGACCCGGTCGGTCTCGACGATATCCTTCACCGTGCTGTCCAAGATCATGCTCTTGTAATCTTCGGGCGAACGACATTCGGCCGTCCCGATGAAGCGCGTTCCCATATAGGCAAGGTCGGCCCCCATCACCTGCGCGGCGGCAATGTCACCGCCTGTCGCCATCGCGCCGGACAGCATCAGCGTGCCGTCAAACACCTGGCGGATTTCGTTGACAAGGGCGAAGGGGCTGGCCTTGCCGGTATGGCCGCCGGCCCCCGCCGCCACCGCGATCAGCCCGTCGACACCGGCCTCGATGGCCTTGTTCGCGTGACGCAGATTGATCACATCGTGAAACACCAGCCCGCCATAATCATGCACCGCGCCGACAAGTTCCGGCACCGCGCCAAGCGAGGTGATGACAAGCGGCACCCGGTGGCGGATGACCATGTCGAGCTCGTCCCGAAGCGCATCATTGCTGCGATGCACGATGAGATTGGCCCCGAAAGGCGGGGCCGGATGGCCTGTTTCGGCCTCGATGGCGGCGCAGCCCTCGCCGATCTCGGTCAGCCATTCATCAAGACCTTCGACAGATCGCCGGTTCTTCACCGGCAAACTGCCGACGATGCCGGCGCGGCAGCAGGCCAGAACCAGTTCCGGCCCGGACGCAAGAAACATCGGCGCGGCGATCAGCGGCAGCCTGAGGCGCCCGTCGAAGATCGGGGATAACGGCATGGCAATCTGTCCCTGTTCACACCCCTGAGGAAAAAAACCTGATTCATCTTTCAGGGCCGGCGCGGTGATGGCAACGGGTTTCTTGCCATCCCGCCAGCGCCGTTACAGACCGCTGGACATCAATTGAAAATCCGGACCAAGATAGCGCCATGCCACATGACCATCACGACGATAACCCGCACAGCCTGCTGCCGTCCGAACCGGCGCTGAGGGTCAAGGCGCTGGAGACCATCCTTGCCGAGAAGGGGCTTGTCGATCCGGCTGCACTGGATGCCATCATCGACCTATATGCGCATGAGATCGGCCCGCAGATCGGCGCCAGCCTTGTGGCGAAGGCCTGGGTGGATGACGGGTTTCGCGCCGGGCTTCTTGCCGATGCCAACACCGTGATCACCCAGCTTGGCCATGGTGGCCGGCAGGGCGAGCATGTGGTTGTGGTCGAGAACAGCCCCGACACCCACAATATGGTCGTCTGCACGCTATGCAGCTGTTACCCCTGGCCGCTCCTCGGCATTCCGCCGGGATGGTACAAGTCGGACGCCTACCACGCCCGCGCCGTTCGTGAACCGCGCGCCGTGCTTGCCGAGTTCGGCGTCACCCTTGCCGACGGCATGGATGAGGCGGCGCTGGCCGCGCTGGTCACGCGTGATTCGATGATCGGCACCGGCCTGCCACGGGCCCCGGGGGCATCGACATGACCCGCATCCATGACATGGGCGGGCGCTTCGGTGATGGTCCGGTGCCGCGCGAAGCGGATGAAACCAGGGTGTTCGCCATAGGCTGGCATGCCCGCGCGCTGGCGCTGACCGTGGCGGCAGGGGCGCTTGGCAAATGGAATATCGACGCCTCGCGCCATGGCCGCGAACGGCTGCCACCAGCCGATTACGCACGGCTCAGCTATTACGAGAAATGGCTCGCCGGGCTGGCGAAGATGCTCGTGGAACGCGGCATCGCCACTGCCGAGGAAATCGCCGCCGGACGAAGTCCTGCGCCGGCGCCTGATGACCTGACGGAAAAATGCCTTGTCGCCGCGCGGGTGGTGCCTGCCCTTCGCAGCGGCGGACCCTCGGCGCGCAGCAGCACCGCCGCCCCGGCCTTTGCCATCGGATCGCGGGTCCGCACCCGCCCGATCGCCGAGAATGAAACCGTGGCTGGCGGCCATACCCGCCTTCCCGCCTACGCGGCCGGACGGCCGGGCACAGTGGTTCTGCGTCATGGCGCGCATGTCTTTCCCGACAGAAACGCGCATTTCCACGGCGAGGCCCCGCGGCATCTCTACACCATCAGCTTCGCCGCCTCCGATCTGTGGCAGCATGCCGAATCCGCCGGGGACGAGGTGCGGCTCGATCTGTGGGAAAGCTATCTGGTGCCGGAATGACAGGGGGTATGACGGGCGGACCCGGACCTGACATGCCCTTTGCCGCGCCCTGGCATGCCGCCGCCTTTGCGATGACGGTGCATCTTCATGAACGTGGCCTGTTCACCTGGCCTGACTGGGCCGCGGCGCTTGGCCGGGCCCTTGCCGCCGACGAGAAGGCAGGCCGCCTTGACGGAAGCGATGATTACTACCGCGCCTGGATTGCCGCTCTTCAGGAGCTGCTGGCGGCGAACGGCGTCGCCGGCGCGCCGGAGATCGAGACTGTGATGAAGGAATGGAAGGCCGCCTATCTGGCGACCCCTCATGGAGAGCCGGTGAGGCTGGCGGCGCGCTAGCTGTCGGTCCAGACAGGGCGGCGCTTTTCGATGAAGGCATTGATTCCCTCCTCGGCATCGCGCGCCAGCATGTTCTCGACCATCACCGCCGCCGCATGCTCATAGGCCCCGGCGAGGGTCTTTTCCGCCTGCTGATAGAAGGCAGGCTTGCCAAAAGCGACAGTGGCGGTGGATTTGGCGGCAATCTTGCGGGCCGTCTCCATCACCCGCCCGGTCAGCTCGGCGGCCGGAACGGCGTCATTCACCAGCCCGATTTCGGCGGCGCGCGGTGCCGGACAGGGATCACCCGTCAACAGCATTTCCATGGCGTGCTTGGCCGCCACCTTGCGCGACAGGGCCACCATCGGGGTTGAGCAGAACAGTCCGATATGGACGCCAGGCGTGGCGAAATGCGCCTCTTCAGCGGCAAAGGCAAGATCGCAGCTGGCCACAAGCTGGCAGCCGGCCGCGGTCGCGGTGCCGGCCACCTCGGCGATCACCGGCTTGGGATTGGCCGGAATGGAAGACATCAGCGCGGCGCATTGCGTCATCACCCTGGTGAAATAGGCGCGACCACGGTCCGCCACATGCGCCGGGTCCCGGCGCGCCGCGGTCATTTCCTTCAGATTGTGGCCGGCGCAGAACACCGGACCGGTGGCGGCGATGACCACCACCCGAACCGCCGGGTCCGCCGCGGCATCCGCCAGCGCGGCCGCCAGCGCCGTCATCATCGCCTCGGACAGGGCGTTGCGCGAGGCCGGCGCGTTCAGGGTGAGCCGCAGGACGCCGTCACCGTCAAGGTCGGCCAGAACAAGGTTTTGGTTGTCATCGGCGGTTATCTTGGTCATGGCGCACTCCAAGCCTGATCACAGGGGAAGGCTAGCGCCGCTGCGGCCAGGCTGGCAAGACGCGGCGGTCAGCTTTCATCGGAAAGGCCGCTTGTGTTGTCGGCCTTGGGCCGCTTGGTGTCGATGGCCACCCCGGTCTCGACAAACATGATCTGTTCGGCGAGGCCGGTGGTGAAATCACCCATACGTTCGAGATTCTTGGCAATGAACAGCAGATGCGCGCCGTTCAGTGCGGAAATCTCACCAGCTTCCATCTGTTCGATGACATGGCGGAATATATTGGTGTGAAGCTTGTCGACATGCATATCGGAATTGCGGATGGCCTGGGCGGTTTCGAGATCACCTTGCTGATAGGCGTCCATCACGTCATCGATCATCGACGCCACCATGGTGCCGATCTCGATCAGCTGGTCCCAGGGAAGCTGGTTCGCGTCGCTTTCCATGATGGCCTTGGTGCGCTTGCCGACATTGCGGGCATAGTCACCAATGCGCTCGAGGCTGTGCGCCGCCTTGGCAGCCGACAGCACGCGGCGCAGATCATCGGCGCGCGGCGCACGGACCGTGATCACCATAAGCACCCGTTCATTGACCTCGGCCTCCAGCGCGTCGAGCTCCGCATCCTGCTCGATCATCATCTGCACACGGTTTTCCTGGAAGTCCGACATGGCGCGAAGGCAGGCGTTCAGCTGCCGGCTGGCAAGCATGCCAAGGCGCACGAGTCCCATATTCAGGTCCGCAAGGTCCTTTTCGAAGGCGCTGCTTGTATGTGCCGGCTGGTTCACCTGATGTCCTTTGCTTGCTTCATAATGCCTCGGTACGCGCACCTGCGCGGCGGATCAACCGAACCGCCCGGTGATGTAGTTCTGGGTCATTTCATGTTCCGGATTGGTGAACACCTGTTCGGTGTTGCCGACCTCGACCAGCTTTCCAAGATGGAAATAGGCCGTGCGCTGCGATACGCGTGCCGCCTGCTGCATCGAATGGGTGACGATGACGATGGTGAACTGGCTGCTCAGCTCGTCGATCAGCTCCTCGATCCTGGCTGTCGCGATCGGGTCCAGCGCCGAGCAGGGCTCGTCCATCAGAATGACCTCGGGGCTGACGGCAATCGCGCGGGCGATGCACAGGCGCTGCTGCTGGCCGCCCGACAGGCCAGTGCCGGGCTGCTGCAGCCTGTCCCTGACCTCGGCCCAGAGTCCGGCGCGCTCAAGCGAGCTTTCGACAATGTCATCCAGCTCGTCGCGGCTTGACGCCAGCCCGTGAATCCGTGGGCCGTAGGCGACATTGTCGTATATCGATTTCGGGAACGGGTTCGGTTTCTGGAACACCATGCCGACGCGGGCGCGAAGCGGCACCACATCCACATCCGGCGCGTAGATGTTATAGCCATCAAGGGCGATTTCCCCCTCGATGCGGCAGATGTCGATGGTGTCATTCATCCGGTTCAGGCAGCGAAGGAACGTGGATTTGCCGCAGCCCGACGGGCCGATGAAGGCGATGACCTGTTTTTCGGCGATGTCGAGCGTTACATTGTCGATGGCCTGTTTGTCGCCATAATAGACATTGACGTTCCGCGCCGTCATCCGCGGATGGTCCGTGAAGATGTTGCCGACGGTTTCCGCCGGGACGTGCGAGACTTCCAAATCCTGCTTGCTGGGGGCGTTCATGACCTGCATTTCCATCTTGTGCTGTCCCTTGGCGTGTCTACCAGCGCCGCTCGAGTTTCTTGCGGATGACGATCGCCGCCGCGTTCATCAGGATCAGGAACGCAAGCAACACCATGATAGCCGCACTTGTCTTCAGGATAAACATCCGTTCGGCGAAGTCGGCCCACATGAAAATCTGGACGGGAAGAACCGTTCCCGGATCGGTCACGCTTCCCGGCACATCGACGATGAACGCCACCATGCCAATCATCAGAAGCGGCGCGGTTTCGCCAAGTGCCTGCGCCATGCCGATGATGGTGCCAGTCAGCATCCCCGGCATCGCCAGCGGCACCACATGGTGCAGCATTGTCTGCATGCGCGAGGCGCCCACGCCAAGCGCCGCATCGCGGATGCTTGGCGGCACGGCGCGAATGGCGGCGCGTGACGAGATGATGATGGTCGGCAGCGTCATCAGCGCCAGCACCACCCCGCCGATCAGCGGGATCGAACGCGGCATGCCGAAAGTGCCGATGAAAACGGCAAGGCCGAGAATGCCGAACACCACCGACGGCACCGCGGCCAGATTGTTGATGTTGATCTCGATGATCTCGGTCACGCGGTTCTTCGGGGCGAATTCCTCGAGATAGACAGCCGTCGCCACCCCAAGCGGGAAGGACAGCACCAGGCAGACGGCCAGCGTCAGGATCGAGCCGACAAGCGCGCCGTAGATACCCGCCATCTCGGCGTTCCGCGATGCGCTGCCAAACACAAGATAGTCGCTGAACCGGAAGCTGATCAGCCCCTTGTCATTCAGCACATCAATATAGCCGATCATCTTGTCATTGATGCGGCGGTCCTTTTCCGGCGTCTCGCGCTTGATGAAACCGCGAAGGAAGCTGTCGACATCATCATCGACGGCGAAGGTCATGGCGCGGGTGGTGCCAAGGATCGACGGGTCGTCCAGAATGGCGTTGCGAAGCCGCTGTTCGGCGCCCTGCGAGATGATCTTGCCGGCGGCCTTGCGTCCCGACCGCCCGGACGCGCCAGCCGCCTCGTACAGCGCCGTGCGGATCACCCCGCGCGCATCGCCGTCATACAGGGACTGGACCGACAGATCGCCGGCCGGGTCGAGCTTGGCGCGGTCGAGAGCCACCTCGATCGTCACATAATGCTGGAAAAAGCCGGGGATGCCCTTCGAGAAGATCGAGACAAACAGCGTCACCAGAAAGGCCAGCGCGATCCCGATGGCGATCCGGCCATATATCCGGAACCGCTTTTCACGGCCGCGCCGCGCCGCAAGGCCGGCGGCGACACGCTCGGCGGCCATCGCTGGTGACATCATCTGTTTCCCGGTGTCACTCATATTGCTCTCTGTATTTCTTGACGATCTGAAGCGCCATGAAGTTGAGCCCCAGCGTGATGACAATCAATGTCAGCGCCAGCGCGAAGGCGGACAGCGTCTTGGCGGATTCGAATTCCTGATCGCCGACAAGGATGGTCACGATCTGCGAGGTTACGGTGGTCACCGCATCAAGCGGGTTGAGCGACAGGTTGGCGGCAAGGCCGGCGGCCATCACCACGATCATCGTCTCGCCAACAGCGCGCGAAACCGCCAGCAGGATGGCAGCGACAATACCCGGAAGCGCGGCGGGAAGAACAACCTGGCGCACCGTCTCGCTCTGCGTGCTGCCAAGCCCGTAGGCGGCGTCGCGAAGCGCCTGCGGCACCGCGTTGATCACATCGTCAGACAGCGACGAGACAAAGGGGATGATCATGATCCCCATCACAAGGCCGGCGGCAAGCGCCGATTCCGAGGCGACGTCGAGACCAAGGCTCATGCCTGTCGAGCGGATGAAGGGCGCCACCGTCAGCGCCGCGAAGAAACCATAGACAACGGTCGGCACGCCGGCGAGAAGCTCCATCAGCGGCTTCACCAGCGACCTGACCCGCGGGGTGGCGTATTCCGACAGGTAGATGGCGCTGAACAGGCCGACCGGCACCGACACGCTGAGCGCCACCACCGAGATCAGGAATGTGCCGACAAACAGCGGAACCGAGCCGTAGGTGGCCAGACCCATCTGTCCAGAGCCGGCGCGCTCGGCCCCTTCGAACTGCGGGTTCCAGGTGGTGCCGAACAGGAATTCCGAGACAGGCACAAGGGCGAAGAAACGCATCGATTCGAAAATCACCGAGAAGACGATGCCGATGGTGGTCAGGATGGCGATGGCCGAGCTTGCGGCGAGGATGGTCATCACGATCCGCTCGACCGCGTTGCGTGACCGGAAGGCCGGATTGACCATGCGATAGGCGAACATGCCGCCAAGAAGCGACAGCGCCAGCACGGTCACATTCTTCAGCAGGCGCGAGGTGTCTTCCCATCCATGCCAGGCCTCGGCGGCGGCATAGACCCAGTCCGGCTGCTCGCCGAAATTGATGCCGTTCACGACATTGTAGATCTGGGCGAGGACGATGACTTCCTTGTAGTTCTCGCCTGCCTTCACATCCGCGGGAATGAAGCCCAGCGCCAGCTTGTTGAAGACGATGTCGTCACCAATGGCGAGGATGGCAAGAAGCGACAGCGCCGGCAGCGCGGCGACAAGGCCGGCGAACAGGCCGTAATAATGTGGCAGGGAATGAAGGCGCGCGCCAGCGGCGCGGACGGTCCTGGAGGATCGTGTGCCCAGATAGAAATAGCCGGAGCTGATGAGGAGAACCGCGATCAGAAGCGCAAAGCTGTCCACCTGTTCCTCCAGGCCAAAAAGAAAAGAAGAGCCAGCCATCACTAGCTGGCTCTCCCTTATATTTCCAGTCTTACTTCAGCATGTCGGCTGTCAGTTTCGGCAGGTCCTTCATGGCGGCGGCATATTGCGCACGCTCGGCCTCTGGCATCGGGATCATGCCGGCGTCTGACAGTGCGCCGTCCTCACCCCAGTGCTTAACCCACTCGGCCATATATTCGGCAATGCCCGGGACAACGCCGACATGGGCATGCTTGACGTAGAAATAGAGCGACCGCGACACTGAATAGGAGCCTTCGGCTATCTCGTCAAAGGTCGGGTTGGTGCCGTCGATGACAGCGCCGTGCAGGGTGTCGCTGTTCTGGTCGAGATAGGAGAAGCCGAAGATGCCGTATGCGGACGGATCTTCCTGAAGCTTCTGGACGATCAGATTGTCCTGCTCGCCAGCCTCGACATAGGCGCCGTCAGTGCGCATCGCGCGGCAGGTCTTCGCCTTGGCACCGGCCGCCTTCAGGGCTGCCTTGGCCATCTCGTCTTTTTTGCAATAGCCCTTTTCATTGACCATTTCGGCAAAGGAGGCGCGGGTGCCGGAGGTTGTCGGCGGGCCATAGACGCGGATTTCGACATCAGGATAGTCGGCGTTGATGTCGCTCCACTTCTTGAACGGGTTCGGCACCATGTCGGTGCAGTTCACGTTGGTCGATCCGTCGGCGCAGGCGGGAACCATGGCGGTCAGCGCCATGCCCAGATCGGCCTTGGAAATGACCAGCGGCACACCGTCCTTCGAGTTGGCGACCACGATGCCGTCGTAGCCAACCTTGATCTCGGTCAGGTCGACACCATTGCCGTCGCAATATTCCAGCTCACCAGTCTTCATCCGCGAAGACGCGTTGCCGATGTCGATGAACTCGGTACCGATGCCTTCGCACACACCCTTCTTGCCAACGGACGATCCGCCGGATTCAACAACGGGGGTCTTGAAGCTTGGGTTGTTGCCAAGCTGCTCGGCCACAATGGTGGCAAAGGGAAGAACGGTCGACGAACCAGCGATGCTGATATAGTCACGCGCGCTGGCGGCGGTGGTCACGCCGACAAGGGCAACCGCACCGGCAAGGGCAAAGGTGAAACGCATGATGTGTCTCCTGCGAGGGGTTTGATAATGACGCAGGTCTCCGCGACAAGCGTTACAAAATAATGTCACCAGCATTACAGTTTTATGACGCCGAGCAGTGCATTTCTAACGAGTTGTTTTCATGTTTTAAAATTCATATTTCACAGTTAGACGCCACCGCCGGCGGCAAAATGTGACATGATTGTCGCCCTGATTGTGACCGACGGCATGACGCTGGGCCGGAGTCGCCACGCCCCCGGCGAACGCCTTGGACCACGAGCTGTTTGTGAGGAACCTGTTTCATGGCCGAACCAGACATCCTGCCGCCGCTGATGGTGGCGCCGAACGGGGCCCGCCTGACGGATGACGACCATCCGGCGGTGCCTGTCACCATCCCGCAGATCGTGGAAACGGCCCGCAGATGCGCTGCAGCAGGCGCCGGGGCCATGCATTTCCATGTGCGGGACGCGGCCAAGGCCCATATCCTGGATACGGGCCTCAACCGTGAGGCGCTTGCCGAACTGGCGATTGCGGTGCCCGGCCTGCATCTGCAGATGACCACCGAGACGGTGGGGCGTTATGGGCCGGACGATATGCGGCGTCTCGCCCGCGAGGTGGTTCCGCCCGGCGTTTCGATCGGCGTGCCGGAGATGATTCCCTCGAGACAGCCTTCGGCCGAGGACGCCGCCTTCTATCAATGGCTTGCCGATACCGGCATCCGGACCCAGCATATCTGCTACCAGCCGGAACATCTTCGCCTTCTCGGCGCGCTTCTGGACGCCGCCGGGCTGCCAAAATCGGGGCCATGGTGCCTGTTCGTCATCGGCCACTACACCGGCGCGATCTCGCATCCTGACCAGATCGACAGCTTCCTTGCCGAAATGCGGGCCGCCGGCATTGACGGTGACTGGGCCATCTGCGCCTTTCGCGAGGAAGAGGCGGCCTGCATCCGTCACGCGGTCCGGCTTGGCGGCAAGCTTCGTGTCGGGTTCGAGAATTCGCAATTCATGGCAGATGGCAGCATCGCGCCCGATAATGAAAGCCGCGTCGCCGAGGCGGCGGCGATGATGGCGGCGGCCAAGATTTGACGGAACAGGAGTGGTTAGATGGGGATGACAGGCTCTGCCTATCAGATGCTGTGCCGCAGCTGCCTCCGCCGCGGCTATGACGGCGGCGATGCGCCGCGGGCGACATGCCCTTATTGCGGGTCGGATGACGTGCGCAGCAGCCGCGAGCTGTTCAGCCTCGCCATCGCGCATATGGATTGCGATGCCTTCTATGCCTCGGTCGAGAAGCGGGACGACCCGTCCATCCGCGACCGGCCGGTGATTGTCGGCGGGCGCGAGCGCGGCGTTGTCGCGGCGGCCTGCTACATCGCGCGGCGCTTTGGCATCCGTTCGGCGATGCCGACCTGGCAGGCGCTGAAGCGGTGCCCCGACGCGGTGGTGATCGGACCCCGCATGAGCCATTACACAGCCATCAGCCGCGAGATCCGCTCGCGCATGCTGGCGCTGACCCCGCTGGTCCAGCCGCTGTCCATCGACGAGGCCTTTCTCGATCTTTCAGGCACCGAGGCCCTTCATGGCTGCCCGCCCGCCGAAGCGCTTGTCAGGCTTCAGCGCGGCATCCGCGAGGAGATCGGGATCACCGTGTCCATCGGGCTGAGCGGCACCAAATCGCTTGCCAAGATGGCCTCGGACCGTGACAAGCCCGATGGTTTCTTCGCCGTCGATATGGACAGCGCGCCGGCCTGGCTGGCCCCACAGCCCGTCTCGGTGCTGTTCGGGCTTGGCAAGGCGGCGGTGGCGCGGCTGAACGCGGCAGGCATCGAGACATGCGGCGATCTGGTGTCCGCGCCGGACGGCCAGCTGTCCGGATTGCTCGGGCGCGGCGCTTCGACCATCCGCAACCTGGCGGCCGGAATCGATCCACGGCCGGTTTCGCCGGATCGCGAGGCAAAAAGCATCTCCAGCGAGACAACCTTTGTTCGTGACCTGTCCACCGCGGCCGAGCTGGAGGCGGAGCTCGAGATGCTGTGCCAGAAGGTATCGACGAGGCTGAAAGCGCAGCAGCTTGCCGGAGGACGGGTGACGCTGAAGCTGAAGCGTCCCGACCACCGTATCCTGACCCGAAGCCAGAGCCTGCCCGAGAGGACCGACAAGGCGCATGTGCTGTTCACGGTGGGGCGTGAGCTTCTGGGGCGCGAGATCGGCGGCCACAAATCATACAGGCTGCTTGGCATTGGCGCGGATCAGCTTGGCCCGCCGGGCGAGTCCGATCTGCTGGCGCTTGCCGATGAGGGGACGAGCCGGCGTGACAATCTGGAAGCCGCGATCGATGATCTTCATGCCCGTCTGGGCGAGGACGCGCTTCAGAGCGGGCGTCAGTTCACCCGCAAGCACCGGCCGGAACGCGACGCTACCCGCCAGCGGCCGTCGATCGAGAGCCTGTCAGGACCGGATGACGGCGACCAGCAGGGCTAGGTCAGGTCAGAGCGGCAGGCCGACATAATTCTCCGCCACCATCTGGCGACCGGCTCCCGACGTCGTGACGTAGGCAAGCTCGGCCTCTTTCATCCGCTGCTCGAACGCGTCGTCATTGAACCGGTGCGTCAGGTTTGTCAGCCACCAGGAGAACCGCTCGGTCTTCCAGACACGGTCAAGCGCCCGGCGCGAATATTCATCAAGGGCAGACTCGTCCCGTTCGGTGCAGAAGGCCAGGATGGCATCATACATGTAATGCACATCCGAGGCGGCGAGGTTCAGCCCCTTCGCCCCGGTCGGCGGCACCACATGCGCCGCGTCCCCGGCCAGCATCAGCCTGCCAAAGCGCATCGGCTCTGCGACAAAGCTGCGAAGCGGGGCGATGCTTTTTTCCAGCGACGGGCCGGTCTCGAGCGATTCCGCCATGTCCGGCGGCAGGCGAAGGCGGAATTCGTCCCAGAAGGCGTCATCCGACCAGTTCTCGATCCTGTCGTCGACATCGCACTGGATGTAGTAGCGCGAGCGGGTCATCGACCGCATGGAACAGAGCGCGAAGCCCCGCGCGGTATTGGCGTAGACGACCTCATGCGCCACCGGCCGCGTGTCCGACAGCAAGCCGAGCCAGCCGAACGGGTAGATTTTCTCATAGGTCGTGATGGCCGATTCCGGCACCGATTTCCGGCTGACACCGTGATAGCCGTCGCAACCCGCAACAAGGTCGCAGGCAACGCGGTGGGTCACGCCGTCCTTCACATAGGTGACATACGGGTGGCTTGTATCGATGTCATGGATGGCGACATCGGCGGCCTCGTAGACTGTCTCGCTTCCCGCGCTGTCACGGACCTCGCACAGATCGCGTGTCACCTCGGTCTGGCCATAGGCTGTGACCACCTTGCCGCCGGTATGCTGCGACAGGCCGATGGAGACGGATCTGTAATCGAAAGCCAGCTGGACCGCGTGATGCGCTATGCCTTCGGCGGCAAGCCGCGTTCCGGCCTCGGCGCGGTGGATCAGGTCGACGGTGGTCTGTTCGAGAATCCCCGCGCGGATCCGCGCCAGCACATAGTCCTGCGTCTGGCGTTCAAGCACGATGTTGTCGATGCCGGCAAGATCGAGAAGACGCCCGAGAAGAAGACCGGACGGGCCGCCACCCACAATCACCACCTGTTTACGCACCCTACGACTCCCAACCGCGCAAGATCATCTCACCGGCGAAAGATAGTCGGGAACCAGTCCTCCCGCAAGCGATCACCGGGCCGCATCCCGTGCCCTGGAAAGGGCGGCGAGGTGCGTCCCGGCCGTTCGACAAAGCGGGCGTCATCCCCCACCAGCCGCAGCGAGAAGGCCCGCCTGCGGATCGGACTGTCATTGCCGCGGGCGCCATGAAGGATACGGAAATCAAAGGCCACCGCGTCGCCGGGCTGCATCTCCCATTCCAGGATTCGCATCCCTTCCGCGTCGGGGTCGGGAACCGGCATATAGGCGTCCTCGTCCGGGTAGAAGGCATCCTCGTTCAGCCATTTCGTCGGCAGCACCGGCTTTGGCCAGAGATGCGATCCGGCGACACAGCGAAGGCTCGCCGCACCAACCGGATCGACCGGGCACCAGAAACTGAGAGTCTGCTGCCCCTCGACAAAATAATAGGGGCTGTCCTGATGCCAGGGCGTAGGCTTCACGGTGCCGGGCTCCTTCACCAGAACATGGTCATGGAACAGCTTGGCGCTGTCCGAGCGCATGAGATCAGCCGCCACCTCGGCCGCCGGCGCGTGGCGAATCACCTCGGCGAAGGGCGGGATGCGGCTCCAGTTGCAATAGTCATCAAAGAACCGTCCGCCCTCGCCCGGCTTCAGGTTTTCCGCCGCATAGGGGCCGGGGTCGGCCATGTTCATCTCGATTCCGGCGGCGATCTCGTCAACGAACCCGGCGAACAGACCGCGCACCAGCACAGCGCCGTCGCGGGCGTAATCATCAATATGCTGCTGCGTGACGAGCGGATGCATGACGGATGGTCCCCCTGGTGAATGCGGCCGTATCAGCTTGTGATCAGAAGCGAGTCCCGGTCGAGCGAGAAATTGGCGTAGATCGGCAGGAAGGCGCTGCCGATGGCGCGTGCGGTGATCCCGATTTCAGCCTGCTGAAGGTCGGGAAGGTGCACGCCCTTGGCGTTATAGCCGGCAAGCGCGGCGCGCGTCAGCTCAAGGAGATCGCGCGTCCTGTCCTCGGGAAGGCCGCCGGCCAGGATCACCGCATCCAGATCAAGAACCGACGCCGTCGCCAGAATGGCAAAGGCAAGGCTGTCCGCCGCGCCGCCGGCCCATTCGGTGAAGATGCGGACGGTCTCGTCATCCTGCTCGCCATAATAGAATGAATGGGGATCATCGCGTCCGGCGGCGCGCGCCATCGCCTCGAAGCCGGTCAGCGAGGCGCGGTCGATGAGCTGGGCCGGGATGCCGTCGCCGCCAAGCCCGGTGGGAAGCGAGCCGATGGCCGCCGCCGCCCCGTGCGCGCCTGTCTGAAGCTGGTTGGACAAAACCAGCCCGCCGCCGACAAAGCTGCCGACATAGAGATAGAGGAAGTTCTGGATGCCCTTGCCGCGGCCGAAACACAGTTCGGCAAGGCAGGCTGCGGACACGTCATGAAGAAGATAGGTCTTCGCGCCGACACGGCCTTCAACCTCGGCCAAGATGTCGATGTCGTTCCACCCGTCAAGCGCCCCTGCGGGCAGGTTCAACTCGGCCTCCCAGCCGGCAAGGCTTCTCGGCATGGCAATTCCGGCCCCGAGAATGCGGGTCTGCTGCTCGGCCGGCAGATCGGCAATCAGCCCGGGAAGATTGTCATCAAGGAGTGCCAGGACAGCCGCCGCCTCCGGCATCGCGAAACGCTCGGTCCGGCGGGCCAGAACCGTGCCGTCGAACCCCATGGCGATGAGGTCGAGCGAGCGCCGCCCGATCTTGATGCCGATCGAGACAGCGCCAAGCGGGTTGAGGGCAAAAGGGGTCGAAGGCTGGCCGACACGACCACGGGTCTTGTCGCCGCTGAGAAGAAGGCCGCTTGCCGTCAGGCGCTTGACGATCACCGTCATGGTCTGGGCCGACAGACCGGTCATCCGCGCGAGGTCGGCCTTGCTGAGCCAGCCGTGACGGCGCAGAAGCGAAACCACAAGCCGTTCATTATACTGGCCGACACTGACCTGATTGCCACCATGAAGCAGCTCTGAACGGTGGTCGCCAATGGGGGATTGCGTCTTCATGCAGCGTCTGTCCTGTCTTCCTGTGCTGCCGTGTATGCTACCTTCGCCGGCGCGTGGACGCCCCTTCGGATCATCATGGCCAGCCTAGAATAGAACCCCCCTGAGCCGGCCCGCAAGACACCTCGGGGATGGCAGTTTTACCACTTTGCGGTCTTTTTTTAAATCAAATTGATTTATTAATTGACCCAGCCCATCCGGATCGGCTATTCGGTAAACAGGAAACATGGGGGAACGTCATGAAACAGGTTGCCATCAACGGATTTGGCCGGATCGGCCGGAATGTCCTTCGCGCGCTGCTGGAATCGCCGCGCGACGATTACCGCATTGTCGCCATCAATGATCTGGCACCGGTCGAGACCGCGGCGCTTCTTCTTGAGCTTGATTCAACCCATGGACGGCTTCCCCAGCCTATCATCCATGGCGACGGCTTCATCGAAGTCGATGGCCAGCGCATCGCCTATATGAGCCATCGCGATCCGAAGGCCTGTGACTGGGGCGGGCGCGGCATCGAGCTTGTAATGGAATGTACCGGCATCTTCACCGACGCCGACAAGGCCAGCCAGCATATCGACGCCGGCGCGACGCGTGTTCTTGTCTCGGCCCCGTCAAAGGGCGCCGATGGCACCATCGTCTACGGGGTGAATGACAAGGTTCTGGCACCCGAGATGAAAATCATCTCGAACGCCTCCTGCACGACCAACTGCCTGGCGCCGGTGGCCAGCGTGCTGCACGCCGCCTGCGGCATCAACCAGGGTTTCATGACGACGGTCCACGCCTATACCGGCGACCAGAACCTGATTGACGGCGACCACCGTGACCCCTACCGGGCCCGTGCGGCGGCACTGAACCTGGTGCCCTCGACTACGGGCGCGGCGCGTGCTGTCGGCCTTGTCCTTCCCGAGCTTGATGGCCGTCTGGACGGCGTCGCCATCCGGGTGCCGACGCCGAACGTCTCGGCTGTCGATCTTGTGTTCGAGCCGACCCGCCAGATGGGCGCAGAGGCCATCAACGAGGCCTTTGTAGCTGCCGCCGAGTCGATGACGCCCGTGCTGGCCGTAACCGACAGACCGCTTGTCTCGACAGACTTCAACCACAATTCAGCGTCCTCAGTGGTCCATCTGGACCAGACCCGCGTGATGCCGGACGGCATGACCCGCGTTCTGGCCTGGTATGACAATGAATGGGGTTTTTCCAACAGGATGCTAGACACGGCCGGCGCCATTCTGAAACTCTAATGCTGGAAGGCTGACAGGCGGCGCGCCGGAACCCGGCATCGCCACGGCAGACAACATCACGGCAGCGGAAACGGAAATGAGCGAATCAAAGGTCCCCTCGGTCAACCTGTCCCCAAGCGACTATGTGATCATCGGTGGCACCGGCGATCTGTCGCTTCGCAAGATCCTGCCGGCGCTGTTCTGGCGCTATCTCGACGGGCAGATCACGGCGGATTACCGCATCGCCGCAGCCTCGCGCCGCGACATCGCGATCGACGAATTCGCCGCCATGCTGCGCCCGTTCTGCGAAAGCGCGTTTGCCGACGGCACCGCCGGCGAGGATGAATGGCAGGGATTTCTGGCACTTGTCTCGATCATCACTCTTGATGTGAAGGGCAGCGAAGGCGGCGACAAGCTGGCAGAATTCATCGCCGAACGCGCGGATAGCGGCCGGCCGACCATCTTCTATCTGGCCATCGCGCCGAGCCTGTTCGGCGACGCCACCCGCCTTCTTCGTGATTGTGGCCTTGTCGTGCCGCAGGCCCGCCTTGTCGTGGAAAAGCCGCTTGGCCATGATGGCGAATCGAGCCGCGCCATCAATGCCGAGCTTGCCGAAATCTTCGATGAATCGCAGATCTACCGGATCGACCATTATCTTGGCAAGGAGACGGTCCAGAACCTGATGGCGCTGCGCTTTGCCAATGTGATTTTCGAATCACAGTGGAACAACAACCATTTCGACCATGTGCAGATCACCGTCGCCGAGACGGTCGGGGTCGACAACCGCGCCGGCTATTACGATGCCTATGGCGCCATCCGCGACATGGTGCAGAACCACCTTCTGCAGCTTGTCTGCCTTGTGGCTATGGAACCGCCATCATATTTCAACGCCGACCAGGTGCGGGACGAGAAGCTGCGCGTGCTGCGCGCCATCCGCCCCCTGTCCGCCGAGGATATTTCCTGCGGCCAGTACCAGGAATATATGCAGGAGCTTGGCAACAGCTCGAACACCGAGACCTTCGTGGCGATGAAGCTGGCCGTCGACAACTGGCGCTGGGCCGGAGTGCCCTTCTATATCCGCACCGGCAAGAAGCTGGCACGGCGCGCCTCGGAAATCGTCATCACCTTCAAGCAACGCCCGCACGATATCTTCCAGCGCAATGGCGGCGGCGACATCGACAGCCCGCCGAACAGGCTGATCATACGCCTGCAGCCAAGCGAAGGGCTTCGCCTGCAGCTGATCTCGAAGGAGCCGGGGCCCGGCGGCATGCGGCTGTTCCCCTCCGAGCTCAACCTCAGCTTCGGCGACACCTTCGAGACACGCCTTCCCGACGCCTATGAACGGCTGCTGATGGACACGGCGCGTGGCAACCAGACCCTGTTCATGCGACGCGACGAGGTGTTCGCGGCATGGGACATCATCGACCCTGTTCTGACGCTGATCGCGGGCAAGACACCCTCGCTCTACCGCTCCGGCACGATGGGACCGGAGGATGACCTTCTTGTCGCCGACGGCCGCGCCTGGATTGATCCTTACGACGACTGATCCGCAGACAGGGCGCTGGAATCGCCGGCCAGAGCTGTGCGATACTGGTCCCTGTCTCGCGATATGCCTGCAACCTGACGGCACGGGAACCTTGCCATGACCCAGCTTCACGACCGCATCGCCACCGTTCTCGAACGGATCCGCCTGCGAAGCCACGACCGGCGGCAGGCCTATCTGGACGATATCGCCGCCATGGAGAAGTCGCCCGACAGCAATCGCCGCGCCGTGTCCTGTTCCAACATGGCGCATGCCGCTGCCGCGGCCGGCCCCGACCAGGACAAGGTTCTTGGCGGCGGCGACAGCCTGGCGCCGAATATCGGCATCATCACCGCCTATAACGACATGCTGTCGGCGCATCAGCCCTTCGAAGGCTATCCGCAGGTGATCCGCGCCGCCGCGCGCGCCGCCGGCGGTACCGCACAGGTGGCGGGCGGCGTGCCGGCCATGTGCGACGGTGTCACCCAGGGCCGCCCCGGCATGGAACTGTCGCTGATGAGCCGCGATGTGATCGCCATGTCGACAGCCGTCGGCCTGTCGCACGGTGTCTATGACGCGGCGCTGTGCCTTGGCGTCTGTGACAAGATCGTGCCGGGCCTTGTGATCGGGGCGCTGTCCTTCGGCCATCTGCCGGTGATCTTCGTGCCTGCCGGCCCGATGACAAGCGGCCTGCCGAACGCCGAGAAGGCGGCGGTGCGAAAGGCCTTTGCCCGCGGCGAGGCGACCCGCGCCGATCTTCTGAAATCCGAGGTCGCCGCCTATCACGGCCCCGGCACCTGCACCTTCTACGGCACCGCCAATTCGAACCAGATGCTTATGGAAGTGATGGGGCTGCACCTCCCGGGGTCGGCTTTCGTCAATCCGCATGACGACCTGCGGCACGCGCTGACCGTAGCGGCGACCGAGCGCGCCATCGCCACATGCGTCATCGACTGTGACCCGAAACAATCCGCCCTCGCTTGGTACCAGGACCGCCCGGATGAAGAGCCGCCGGTGGTCGACGGCTATCAGGCCGAAGGCCGCCGCCTCGACCGGACCGGCAGCCTCGCCCGAATGATCCGCGTCGCCGAAACCGACGAATTCGAATTGGCCATCATCGACACGGCGACCGGCGCGGCTGGCGCGCTTGGTGAAGCCGCGCGGGCGGCTGACTTTTGCGTCGTGCCCTGCCGCCCGGCGCATCTCGATTCGGCCGCGATGAGCCAAACAATCGCGACCCTGGCCGCCAGCCAAACGCCCTATGCCGTGCTGCTTAACGCCTGCCCGCCGGCGCGGGGCATCGACGGCGACGCCGCGATCGGGAAATGCCGCGACCTTCTGGACGCCGAGGGAGTTCCGCTCTTTCGGACGGCGGTCTCCGCGCATGCCATATTTGGTGATGCCCTCCGCCACGGCTATGCGGTCACCGAACGCGCGCCCGACAGTCCGGCGGCAGTGGAGATCGGCGCGGTGCTCGATGAGTTATTGGCGTTCCTAAATTGACGCGCGGCCGACGCGGCGCGCGACTTCAACTTGTTGGCCTTGCGAATTTATCGCGCGGTTTCAAGATGACAGCAGATATCGCCATCCCGCCGGCTTTGGGGGGGATGCGACAGTCCTCTTATAGGTTTGGGGGTGGTCGCTAAGCCTGGTTCGCTTCACGCCTTCACCCCACCGGCTGTGCCGGCCGAATGACGAGCGGGGAGCCTTGGGATTGGTGCGTGCCTCTCCGCCACCGTTTAAACACAAAAAACCCGGCCGGAGCCGGGTCGAAACGGAAAGTTTGGTTGCGGGGCGGAATTATGCGTTCGCCGCCTGGTAGCTCCGCTGTCCTACAACACGATGTTTCATAACGTTTTTCCGGTCGAACCACCAGGTTCGTTCACCCCCCACGCCTAACAATAAATAAAGCCCCCGGCGACGCCTGGGGGCTGTATTTGCTGGTTGCGGGGGCAGGATTTGAACCTGCGACCTTCAGGTTATGAGCCTGACGAG
>CAJWVJ010000008.1 GCA_913048595.1 uncultured Alphaproteobacteria bacterium
TCTTCGGATAGACGGCATAGACGTCATACTCCGTCCATTCGTAATCCGTCAGCACGGGTTTCAGCAGCCCGTTATTGATCGCGTCATAATGCAGAAAATTCGGCAGACAGGTCACGCCAAGCCCGGAAATAGCCGCCTCGCGAAGCACATCGCCGTTGCTCGCCGAGAGTTTCGGCGAGACACGCAGCACCCCGGCCTTGCCGTCGGGCCCGCGATAGCGCCAGTCATTCGGCGTCTTTTCATTCGAATAGACAAGCGCCGGGGCGTTCTCCAGATCCTCCGGCTTGGTGATCTCCGGATATCTGGCCAGAAAATCGGGCGCGGCGCAGGGGATATTCCGTACTGTCGAGATCTTCTTGGCAATCAGGCTGGAATCCGACAGCACGCCGATGCGGATGGCAAGGTCAAACCCCTCGGCAACCAGATCGACCCGTTTGTCCGACAAATCCATGTCAATCCGCACATCGGGATGCGCATGCATGAATTGCGCAATCGCTGAGGACATATGAGAAACGCCGAATGAAAGCGGCGTGCTGATCCGAAGCACGCCGCCGAGTCCTCCCCCAGAATTGAGAACTTCCTGCTGAGCTGCCTCGAGCTCATCGAGTACGGCTTTACATCGTTCGTAAAATCCCTGGCCGACCTCATTGAGGTACATACGGCGGGTCGTCCGCTGAATCAGCGGCGCGCCAAGTCGCAGTTCAAGGTCCTTCAAACGCCGGCTGACGGCAGATACAGCGATTCCGAGCCGTTCGGCAGCCTGAGTCAGGCTGCCCGTTTCGACGACCATGACGAACGCACGGATTTCCTCAATTTGGCTCATAATGTCGCAGCTTACATTATTATTCTTAAAATTAGAATTATATTTTCCCTCAGGACGGGTTTTTGCAGCCTACGGCAACAATTACCTTTAATACGGGCCATGGGGGCCCTCCCCCCTCCCATGGCTCTCCTCCCTCTCAGTTGACGGCGCGGAAAAAATAAGCGAAAGGCTGTCGATTATGAGTGGAACCAACCGCACCATCCTTCGCATCGACGCCAGCATGCGTCGGCAGAAATCGGTCAGCCGGATGCTGGCCGACGAGATGGTGGCTGCCCTTGGCGCGCGTAAACCCGGGGTGTCTGTGATCAATCGCGACCTTGCTGCCGGTATCGGTATCGTGAATTCAGCCTGGATCGAGGCCGAGCGCACATCAGTTGAAAACCGCGCGCCCGACCAACGGGCGCTGCTGGCGCAGTCTGACGCGCTCGTCGCCGAACTTCAGGCGGCGGACGACATCGTGATCGCCACGCCGATCTACAACTTCAGCGTGCCTGCCGCTCTCAAGGCCTGGATCGACCTGATCTGCCGCGACAAGATTACCTTTGTTTATGAAAACGACGTGTCGCGCGGGCTTCTGTCAAACAAACAGGCCACGGTGATCATCACCTCGGGCGGCACGGTTGCGGGCAACGATATCGATTACGCGACCGGCTACATCCGGCATATCCTGGAATTCATCGGCATCCGGGAAATCACCATGATCGATGTCACCGGCCTGTCGAAGAACCGTCGCAAGGTGATCGCCGACGCACGCCGGGACATCACCGAAGCCAGCGCCAAGCGGCTTTCCGGCCAGCGCAACCTGTCGGTCGCCGAATAGACCTTCCAGACCTGTCAGTTCGCCTCGTCCGATGGCCCGTCATCGGCGACTTTGCGCATCCATGATTGCAGCACGGCAATCGAATGTTCGGAATTGACACCGCATGCCGGATCGACCACAAGCGGGCCCGGGCGGTATCCCCGACTTTTCAGGCCGCGCTGCACCGATTCCACAAGATGAATGTCTTCCTCGACCGTGGTCTCGCGGTCCTGAACGGCAAGCTGGCGCACCGTTTCCGACTCCGCCCCGTCGATGCTGTACCAGCCGCGCCAGACAACCACATGGTCGGCATCAACAGCCCGCCAGTGATAGGTGTTCAGCAGATTGCCGGGATAGACCTGGAATGAGAACATCGGCCACAGGAACCAGGATGAATAGACCCCGGCATAGTCATTCGCACCAAGGTCGATGGGATAGCTCATCGCCTCGAGATTCTGGCATTCGGTGGTGTGGCGCAGGCAATGGCCCTGCGGCTGGATATCATAGGTTTCCGGCCGCACGATGCCGGTAGCGAAGGTCTGGTGGTTCAGGGAGCAGTGATAACATTCGGAATAATTCTCCACCGACACCTTCCAATTACAGTTTTCAGGGATTTCCACCCATTCCATCGGACGAAGTCGCTCGATCTGCGGCACATGCGCGGCAAGTTCGGCGCGCACACCAGGAAACCATTCCTCCATCGGCCGCGCATCAGGGTCGAGATTGACGAACAGGAAGCCGCAGAAATTCTCGACCGGCACCTTTGTCAGACAGATATCCTCACGGCGGAAGCCCTCGACGGACTTGATGTTCGGGCCGGCGCGAAGCTGCCCGCCAAGGTCGTAACTCCAGGCGTGATAGGGACAGGTCAGGACGGCGGCGCGTCCGCTTCCCTGCACCAGCTGGTGCGCCCGGTGCTGGCAGACATTGTAGAAGGCGTTGATCGTGCCGTCGCGGTCCATGACGCAGAACAGGGACTCACCCGCCATCTCGAAGGTGAAGTAGTCACCGGGGTTCTGAAGCTGCGAGACATGGCCGGCAAATTGCCAGCTGCAGGCGAACAGGCCGCGCGATTCAAGCTCGAAAATCGCCGGGTCGGTATAATATCGCGCATCAAGTGACAGAAGGGGGTTCATGTCGGTTGCAATGTCGATGCTGGCGCCCATCCAAAGTCGTCTTCAAATCTCCCTTAGCGCAGGCAGTCACCGCTGCGCAAGCGGTCGTGAACAACAGGTCTGAAACAAGAAAAATCCTGTCGCAAACGATGCTCTCAGGCAGGCGCGCGCATGCGATCGATTGATCTGGACACATAGAAGACAGCCCGTCGATTCGGGGCAGGGCTGGCCGGGGGATTGCAGATCAATGTCGGCAAAGGCATTTCCGACCACCGCGCGGGCGGTTATCGTGGGCGGCGGCGTCATGGGGTGCGGCCTTGCCTATCATCTGGCGCATGAAGGGTGGCGCGACGTCGTGCTTCTGGAAAAGGCCGAGTTGACCTCGGGATCGACATGGCATGCCGCCGGCCAGATCACCCATTCCACCTCGAGCTACGGCCTTGGCAAATGTGTCGATTACAATATCGGCCTTTATGCTGGCGGGCTTGAGGCGGAGACAGGCGTGTCGGTCACTTGGCATGGCTGCGGGTCCTTCCGCCTTGCCTATACCGATGACGAGATGGACTGGCTGCGCCACACAATGAGCGTCGGCCGCGCCCTTGGCTTCCCGATTGATCTTGTCGGGCCGGAGGAGATCCGCCGCCACCACCCCTTTTACAATCTGGAGGGTGTGCAGGGTGCGCTCTACACGCCGGAGGACGGCCATGCCGACCCGTCGGGCGTCACCCAGGCGCTTGCCGCCGGCGCGCGGGCCCAGGGCGCGCGGATCATCCGCCGCTGCCGCGCCACCAACATCAAGCAGATGGAAAATGGCGAATGGCTGGTGGAAACCGAACAGGGCGCGATCAGCTGCGAGCATGTGGTCAATGCAGGCGGCACCTATGCCCGCCAGATGGGCGAGTGGAGCGGACTTCAGCTGCCCATGACATCAATGACGCATCATTATTTCGTCACTGACACCGTGCCGGAATTCAAGGATTACGACGATCTACCGGTGATCCGGGACGACAGGCTTGTCTCCGGCTATATCCGGATGGAGCAGAAATCCGGCCTGATCGGCATCTATGAGAAAGAGAATCCGAACACCGTCTGGATCGACCATTGCCCGTGGGAAGCCGAAAACGAGCTGTTCGAGCCGGATTACGACCGCATCATGCCATGGCTCGAGAACGCGCTCGACCGCATGCCGATCTTCGCCGAGCTTGGCATCAAGCGCGAGGTCCATGGTGCCATTTCGCACCCGCCTGACGGCAACCCGCTGATCGGCCCGGCACCAGGCGTGACGAACTACTGGTGCTGCTGCGGCACGCAGATCGGCATCGGCTGGGGCCCCGGCCTGACCCGCGAGCTGGCCCGCTGGATGGTTCACGGCGCGGCCGATATTTCAATGCGCGAATTCGATCCGCGCCGCTTCGGCGACTATGCCGACAAGGACTGGCAGGTGATCAAGGCGAAGGAGGATTACTGCCTTCGCCACGAAATTCCCTTCCCGCATTTCAACCGGCTTGCCGGCAGGCCGGTTAAGCCGAGCCCGCTCTATGACAGGCTGAAGGAGGCCGGGGCCGTCTTCGAAGAGGTCTATGGCCATGAGCGGTCGCGCTGGTTCGCCCGCGACGGAGTCGCGCAGCAGGACCATTATTCCTTCTGCCGCAACGAGGTGCATGACATCGTCGGCGCCGAGGTCGCGGCGGTGCGCGGCGGTGTCGGCATCATGGACATCACCGCCTTCACCAAGATCGAGGTCACCGGCGCCACTGCGGCCGACGCATTGCAGCGGCTTGTTGCCAACAGGCTGCCGCGCAAGGATGGCGGCATCATCCTGACGCACCTTCTGAACCGCCGGGGCCGGATCGAGATCGAGGTCACGGTGATCCGCCTTGCCGAGGACCGCTACTACCTTGTCTGCGCCGCTTTCTTCGAACAACGGCTTCTTGACCATCTTGCGCAGAATGGCGGCGCCGGCCTCGATGTAGTCAACCGGTCGACAGGCTGGGCGGCGCTGGCCCTTCAGGGACCAAGATCGCGCGATGTGCTGTCACAGGTTACAGACGCCGCGCTGGACAATTCCGGGTTCCGCTGGCTGTCGGCACAGCAGATCACCATCGCCGGTCATGATGTCCTGGCGCTGCGCCTTTCATATGCCGGCGAGCTGGGCTGGGAGCTTCACGGCCCGGCCGGGGCCATGCTGGATGTCTATGACGCGCTCTGGACCGCCGGCGCGGATCACGGCATCGCCAATTACGGGTCCTTCGCGATGAACGCCATGCGTATGGAAAAGGGCTTCAAGGGGGCTGGCGAGCTGACCAACGAGGTCACGCTTCCCGAAGCCGATGTGATGCGCTTCGTCAATCTCGAGGCTGGCGACTTCATCGGGCGCGAGGCCACCATCGCCTCGCAGAGGGCGGCCCGGGACGGGACCATGCCGTGGGTCTGCGCCTATCTGTCGATCGAGGCGGATGGCAAGGCGGACGGGCATGGCGGCGAGGCGGTGATGCGTAACGGCCGCGTTGTCGGCTCGACAAGCTCGGTCGCCTATGGCCATTCTGTCGGCAGCGTTCTCGCCTTTGCCTATATCAAGCCGGAGGCGGCGGCAGCCGGAACCGCGCTCGAGGTGGTGGTGATGAACGAGGCACGCAAGGCTGTCGTTCTGGGCGAGGCCGCCTATGACCCGCAGAACCTTCTGCCGCGAACCGATGGATGATAGATGATAGTCCCGAAGACAATGAAAGCCATGGTCACAACAGGACATGGCGATTTCGACAAGCTTGCCTGGCATGAGGACTGGCCGGTGCCGAGCGCCGGGCCGGGCGATGTTCTGGTCCGCGTCGGGGCCTGCGGGCTGAACAACACCGACATCAACACCCGCACCGGCTGGTATTCGAAGGCGGTCAGCGAGGCCACCACTGGCGGGGCCTATGAGGAGGTCGGAAACGATGATCCGTCATGGGGCGGTGCCGCCATCACATTCCCACGGATCCAGGGCGCCGACATCTGCGGCGAGATAATCGCGGTTGGCGAGGGCGTTGACGCGGGCCGCATCGGCGAGCGCGTGATCACCGACAACTGGCTTCGCGATCCGGCGGCCCCGCTCGACAAGACACGTACGGGCTATTACGGCTCGGAGCGCGATGGCGGGTTCGCCGAATATGCGACGATACCGTCGCAGAACGCGCTGGCGATCAGGTCATCGCTGTCGGACGCCGAGCTGGCGACCTTCTCATGTTCCTATTCCACCGCCGAGGGCATGCTGACCCGTGCGGGCGTCACCGCCGATGACACGGTGCTGGTTCCTGGCGCGTCGGGAGGTGTCGGCGGCGCGGTGGTTCAGCTTGCCAGACTTCGCGGGGCGCGTGTCATCGGCATGGCGTCCGAGGCCAAGCACAAGGATGTCGCCGCGCTGGGGGCCGACCGGCTGCTGCCGCGGGACCCGGGCGATCTGTCGGAGGCGCTTGCCGATGAAACCGTCACCGTCGTCGCCGATGTGGTCGGCGGCGTCATCTGGCCGGCATTGATCGATGTTCTGGCGCGTGGCGGGCGTTACACCTGTTCCGGCGCCATCGCCGGGCCGATGGTCGATTTCGACCTCCGCACCTTCTATCTTCGCGACCTGACCTTCACCGGATCGACGGTCATCGACCCCGAGGTAATGCCGCGCCTTGTCGGCTATATCGAGGCGGGAAAGGTCAGGCCTGTTCTTGCCGCGACCTACGACCTTGCCGATCTGCATGACGCGCAGCGCGCCTTCATCGCCAAGGCGCATACTGGCAACATCGTGGTCTGCCCATGACACCCGCGCGGCATCCGTTTTGCCGTGCGCCGGGCGCGAACCATGAAGAGGCGTGAGCCCATGCGGATTTCGCGAATCACCGTCTGGCAGATGGACCTGCCGCTCAGCCAGCCCTATTTCCTGTCCGGCGGGCGGCTTCGCTTCGACAGGCCGGACAGCACATTTGTGCGGATCGACAGTGACGAGGGCCTCAGCGGATGGGGCGAGGCCTGCCCCTGGGGCCATACCTATCTTCCCGTCCATGGGCCTGGCGTCCGCGCCGGAATCGCCACCATCGCCCCAGCGCTAATCAGGCTCGACCCGCGCGGCATCGACCATCTGAACGCGGTGATGGATGTCACCCTTCCGGGGCATCCCCATGCCAAGTCGGCGCTCGACATCGCCGCCTGGGATATCTTCGGCAAGGTGGCCGGCATGCCGCTCTGGCAATGTCTTGGCGGCGGCCATGCCGACGACTCGGCGCCGCCTGTGGCTGTGAATTCCTCGATTTCCACCGGCACACCGGAGGAGATGATCGCGCTGATCCGAGCCGCAAGTGCCGACGGGTACCGCACCCATTCGGCGAAGATCGGGGGCAGCGACCCGCGGCTCGACATCGACCAGATGAACGACATCTCAGCCGCTCTTCCGGCAGGCGAGACCGTCACTTTCGATGTCAACCGCGCCTGGCAGCCCGGCACCGCCATCCGCGTGCTGAACAGCGTCACATCGCGCGACTGGGTGGAGCAGCCCTGCGAAACGCTTGACCAGTGCGCCGCGGTCGCGGCCCGCGTGCCACAACCCATCATGCTTGATGAATGTATGCACACAATGCAGGATCATCTGGACGCTTGGCGGCACGGGGCCTGCCAGGGGGTGAAGGTGAAGCCGAACAGGCTTGGCGGGCTGACACGGGCGCGCCAGGTCCGCGACCTTGGCGTGGCGCTTGGCTGGCAGATGCATATCGAGGATGTCGGCGGCAGCGCCCTTGCCGATACCGCGGCCATCCATCCTGCCGCCGCGACGCCGGACGCCAACAGGCTGGCAAGCTGGCTTTGCCATTACCATCTGGCCGTCGACCCTGCGCCGGGACAGGGCGCACGCAATGACCGCGGACATGCCACGCCGCCATCCGCCCCCGGCCTTGGCGTGACACCGAATGAAGACATGCTTGGCACACCCACAGCCATTTATGAATAGGAGCCGACCGATGACAGACAACGCCCAGATGGATGATCTCGCCAAACGCGCCCGCGCCGTGATGCCGGCAGGCGGTTTTGGCAATTTCGATGCGGATTTCTTCATCCGTTCCGGGTCCGGATCGCGGGTCATCGACGAAAACGGCAACGAATTCATCGATTATCTGATCAGCTCCGGCCCGATGATCCTTGGTCACGGTCATGACGAGGTGAACGCGGCGGTGCGCGCGCAGCTTGAGCGCGGCGTAACCTTCTTCGCCAACAACGCCGCCGGGATCGAGCTTGCCGAAGTGATCTGCGAGGCTGTTCCCTGCGCCGACCAGCTTCGTTATGTCAGCACCGGCGGCGAGGCCGACATGTATGCCATGCGCCTTGCCCGCGCCCATACCGGCAGGTCGAAGATCATGAAATTCGAGGGTGGCTATCACGGCATGTCGGCCGAAGCGCTGATGAGCCTCGCCCCGGGACGGCTTCAGAACTTCCCGCGCCCAGTGCCCGATTCCGCCGGAATTCCGGAGACCGTCGAGGATGGCATCCTTGTCGCCCCGTTCAATGATGCCGCCTTTGCCGAATCCCTGATCGACGAGCATGGCGACGACATCGCCGGCATCATCGTCGAGCCGCTGCAGCGGCTGATCCCGCCAGCGCCCGGCTTTCTCGAAACCTTGCGCGCCAAGGCGGACGAGCGCGGAATCGTGCTGATTTTCGACGAGGTTGTGACCGGCTTCCGCCTTGCCTATGGCGGGGCGCAGGAAGCTTACGGCGTGACCCCGGACCTGTGCACGCTCGGCAAGATCATCGGCGGCGGCATGCCGCTGGCCGCCATTGCCGGGCGTGAAGAGATCATGCGCCATTTCGACAAATCGGCTGTCGGGGATGAAGGCTTCACCTTCCAGATCGGCACGCTGAGCGGCAATCCGCTTGCCTCTGTCGCCGGGCTGAAGACATTGGAAATTCTGCGTCGGCCCGGGACATATGAAACGCTGCATGCCCTTGGTAAACGGCTGATGGCGGCCATGTCGGACCCGCTTGCCGCGCACGGCATCGCGCATCAGATTGTCGGCTCGCCTGTCCTGTTCGACGTGGTGTTCACAGGCGATCCGGTGATGAATTACCGCGACATGATGAAGGGCGACAAGGAGCAGGCCTCCATCTTCAACGCGGCGGTCCGCGAGAAGGGCGTCCTGAAACCGGCTGCGAAGCTCTACCCGCATCTGGCGCTGAGCGAGGAGGACCTGCAGCAGACCGAGGCCGCCTTTGCCCATGCCGCCGAACAGGTTGCTGCCAGACGTAACGCGGCGTAAATTCGACGGCATGTCTGATGCCGCCCGCCACCATGACGTCAGGATCGAGGCAAGCTGGAAATCCCGGCTTGATGCGCAGTTCGGATCGCCCCATATGGCGGCGCTCAGCCGGTTTCTGCGTGCCGAAAAGGCGTCCGGCAAACGCATATACCCGCCAGGAAGCCAGATTTTCCGGGCCTTCGAGCTGACCCCCTTCGACGAGGTGAAGGTGGTGATCCTTGGCCAGGACCCCTATCACGGGCCGGGGCAGGCGCACGGGCTCAGCTTTTCCGTGGCGCATGGGGTCGCTCCGCCCCCCTCGCTTCAGAACATCTACAAGGAGCTGGCAGCCGATCTTGGCATCCCCCATCCCGGGCACGGCAATCTGGAAGGCTGGGCGCGACAGGGCGTGCTGCTGCTGAATACCTGTCTGACGGTCGAGGATGGTCGTGCCGGATCGCATCAGGGCAAGGGGTGGGAGCCCTTTACCGACGCGGTGATCGCGGCGCTGAACCGCGAGCGCGAGAAGCTTGTCTTCATCCTCTGGGGGCGCAAGGCGCAGGACAAGGGCGCGGTGATCGACCGCACGCGCCATCTTGTGCTGACAAGTGTCCATCCCTCGCCGCTGTCGGCCTCGAACGGGTTCTTCGGCAGCCGTCCGTTCTCGGCGGCGAACAAATGGCTGGAATCGCACGGCATGACCCCCATCGACTGGTCGCCCGCGTGACCGCCACCGCCATGCTGACAAGCGGCGGGATCATCATCGCCGCCGGGCTGTTCACCTTCTGGCGCGAGCGGGTGCAGGCCCGCGCCACCGGGAGGAATACCGGGCGGAAAGCGGGCTGACCGAATTTACCGGTCAGCTTCCCTGCCCAGCAAGACGCGGCATCGACACCGCCACGGTCATCCAGCAATTGTCGAACTCGCCGCCCCTGACAAGCTCCACCGCCCAGTTGAAATACAGCACCTGGCCGCGGCTTGTTTCCATGAAGACATCGAAATTCATCCGCTCGCCATCGCCCGGCACCTGAACGATGCGGTGGCTGGCGTGGTTCAGCATTTCGCCATAGGCCGGTCCCTTGAGCATGCCGGCGAAACGCGGCAGCGGCCCGGTCATCGCCCGGTTGCGCGGATGCGCGAAATTCCAGGTCTGGGCAATGCCGAAATCGGGTGTCGGATTGTCGTTGAACTGAAGCGCCTTCATCTGGATGGCGACCACCTCTTCGGGCGCGATCGACGGGTTCGGGACCACCAGATCGGTGGCGCGGGCGCTGAGGGACAGCAGGACAAGGCCGGCCATCGCTGTGATGACGGGTAGTAGGAATCTGATCTTCGGCATGGCGAACTCCTCTTTGACGCTGGTTTCTGCTCTCGCCCCTACCTTGTGCAAATGGGGCGCCGGTCCCACATCTGCAATCAGCATATGGCGTGAAGCGTTGTGACATCGGGTCACGCCACCCCATGGCAGAGCGGAGGCGGACAGGTGAATGTGCTGATACAGGGTGGTGGGCGCGGCATCGGGCTGGCGCTGGCACGACGGGCGCTGGCTGCCGGGGCGGAACGACTTGTGATCACCGCGCGGCAGCCCGAAGCCTCGCCGGCCCATGCCGAGCTTGCCGCCGACCCGCGGATCACCTTCCTTGCCATGGATATCACGGACGACGCCGGCATCCGCGCCGCCTGCGCCGCCATGCGGGACATTCTGCCCCGGCTGGACCGGGTGATCTGCACCTCCGGTATCCTTCGCGAGGGCGAAATCCGGCCGGAAAAGCGCATTGCCGACATTGATGCCGAGGCGCTTGTCCGTCTCTACCGGGTGAACGCGCTTGGCCCGATGCTCCTGGCCCGTGAGCTGTGGCCTCTGTTGAAAGGCGATCACGCGCTGCGCTTCTCGGCGATCTCGGCGCGGGTGGGTTCGATCTCGGACAACCGGCTTGGCGGCTGGTACGCCTACCGGGCCAGCAAGGCGGCGCTGAACCAGCTGATGCGGACCCTGTCGATCGAGCTGGCGCGGGCCAACCCCAATGCCTGTGTGGCGACGCTTCATCCCGGCACTGTCGATACCGACCTGTCAAAGCCGTTCCAGGGGGGTGTGCCGGCTGACAAGCTGTTCAGCGCCGATGATTCCGCCGGCCGGATGTGGGCTGTCCTCGACGGGCTGACGCCGCAGGATAGCGGCACGCTGTTCGCCTATGACGGCAGTGTCATTCCGTACTGACCGGCCCCGCCTGCGAGGACGGCAGCCTGCCACGAAGCGTCAGCGGCAGTTGCGCCATCATGAACAGAAAGCTTGCCGGGGCGGCGATGAAGGTCTTATAGAAGACCCATTCCCCCTCGGTAAAGCCGCGCCAGACCACTTCATTGGCCACCGCCAGGATCAGGAAGAAACAGCCCCAGCGAAAGCTCAGCCGCCGCCAGGTGTCGTCGGTCAGGAAGAACTGCGTCTCGAAGAAGACCCGCATCATGGCGCGTCCGGCAAGCCATCCGCCAAGCAGCACGGCGGCGAACAGCCCGTTGAAGATGGTCGGCTGGATCTTGATGAAGACCCCGTCGCCGCCCCACCAGGCCGCCGCCGTGAAGGCCGCCGACATCACCAGCGAAAACAGCGGAAAGGCCGCCATCCGCTTCTCGCGAAGCCAGGCCACGGCAAGCACCAGCCCGCCAATGCCGACCGACAGGACTGCGGCGGCGATCAGCCCGAAATACTGATAGCCGGCGAAGAAGGCCAGAAGCGGCAGAATCTCGAAGACAAAGGCGCCAAGCTTCATTCGGCCCGCCCCATCAGGCTGTCCTGAAACGCCTTGTCCCGCACCTTTGGCCCGAGCCAGACATCCATCAGCGCGGTGATGAAGGCGCCGTCGGTGATCTCGCTGATCACGCGGCCGTTCGCCGTGATCAGCAGCCTGCCGTCGCCGGTATGGATGAAATCCGCCTGGCTGCCTTCATCCATGCTGATGAAATGCCGCTCCATCAGGGGAATCCAGCTTTCGATCACCGCCTTGCTTGCCGCCTTCTGGCGTTTCATTTCCTTCACCGTCGAGGAAATGATCCGGTCCTTTCTGGCATTGATCAGATAGGTCAGCCGCAGCGCATAGGGGCCGTTCCGGCTAAAGCTGCCATTCGGGGCGAACAGCTCGGCGTCGTAGATCTTGAAGAAGATCACCTTGAAACGCGCGATCCCGACGCGCTTTGCCGTCGGCATGATCTGCGACAGCGCATCGCCGCGCGCCGCCCCTTGAAGGGCGAACAGGCCAACAAGGCCAAAGACGAGATCACGGCGGCGGATCAGCATGCGTCACTCACCCCGGCAACTCCCTATTGCGGCCAGCTTTCAAGGTCCAGCGGCCCGATCGCCGCCGCCGTCCTGCCGCGAAGGAACACGATGGTGACCGATCCGATCTCGATCCCGAACTTGCTGATGAAGGCGCGGTTGATGGCGACATCCTCGTCCTGCCTGTAGATCCAGTCGTCGAAATGCACCTTTACCTCGCTTCCGGACATTTCCAGAACCACATCATACTCCCAGTTCAGCGCGTTGCCGGCAACCTGCCCGCTCGCGGTGCCGGTGACATCGGCGGCGCTTCCCTCATAGCTGACGATGCCGCGACCGTCTGTTCCGGTCTTGCGGATCATCCAGGTGCGGTCGGCGCGCTCGCCGTCATCATAGAGGAAATCCTCGACAAGGGTCAGCGTGTCGCCGTCGACCGTGCCGGTCATGTTCACCCGGAACTGGCGGCGCAGATTGCCGAACCGGTCCTCGAAGATGCCGTAGGCGACGCTGTCGCCGGCGAAGAAATCAGCAAGGTCGAGCGCCGGCTGCCTGTCGGCGAGAACCGACACATCGCGGCGGGCACAGGCCGACAGCCCGGCCAGAAGGCCAAGCGTCACCGCCGCGGTGACAAGAAATCCGGCGATCCGGCGCATCGGCCCAGGCGATCTGGTCTTTTTGGAATAGGCCATGGTCTGTCTCCCTCAGGCGGCTGGCACATGTTCGGCAAGAAAGCGCGCGGAGTCAGCCCTGATCAGGTCGATCTTTTCCGGCGCCATCCGGTCGAGCGACCGGTACATCATTCCCATCCGCGCATTGCCGCCAAGCCTGTCACGGTTGCGGATCAGGAAATCCCAGTAGAGATAGTTGAACGGGCACGCCTCCTCGCCGTTCTTCCTCGCCACCTTGTAGCGGCAGCCGGCGCAATAGTTGGACATGCGGTTGATATAGGCCCCGCCAGCGGCATAGGGCTTGCTGGCCAGATAGCCGCCATCGGCGAACAGCACCATGCCCGATACATTCGGCAATTCCACCCATTCATAGGCGTCGGCATAGACCACCAGATACCATTCATTGACATGGCGCGGCGCGATGCCGGCCAGCAGCGCGAAATTCCCCAGCACCATCAGCCGCTGGATATGGTGGGCATAGGCATAGCGCCTTGTCTGGTCGATGGACTGCTTCATGCAGTTCATTCCGGTCTCGCCACTCCAGAAGAATTCCGGCAACGGCCGGTCTGCCTCAAGGTAATTCATACCGGCATAGTCCGGCATCTTCAGCCAGTAGATGCCGCGCACGAATTCACGCCAGCCCAGAATCTGACGGATAAAGCCCTCGACCGCGTTCAGCGGCGCATGGCCGGTGTGCCAGGCCGCCTCGGCGGCGCGCACGGCCTCGGCAGGACGCAGCAGCCCGGCATTGAGATAGAAACCGATATGGCTGTGATACATCCAGGGTTCATCCGCGATCATCGCATCCTGATAGGTGCCGAACAGCGGCAGTCTTTCGGCGATGAACCCGTCAAGGACCGCCAGCGCCTGCGCGCGCGTGACGGCGAAGCCGAAATCATCAAGATCGCCGAAGTGTTCGGCGCAGCGCGCCGCGACAAGAGCCAGCACCTCGGCGGTGATGGCGTCCGGCGTGAAGGCTGTCGGCTTCGGAACGGTCAGACTCAGATCGGGAGATTCGCGGTTGTCGGCATCATAGTTCCATTTGCCGCCGACAGGCTCGCCCCCCTCCATCAGCACATCATGATGCCGGCGCATCTCGCGGTAGAAGAACTCCATGCGAAGCTGCTTGCGGCCTTCGGCCCAGCTTTCGAACATGCCTGGCGGACACATGAACCTGTCATCGCCGCGAATCTCGACATCGACGCCAAGCTCGGTCCGCCATCCCTGCATCGCCGCAAGGATGCGGTGCTCGCCGGGTTCGGTGACGATGATCCTGTCGGCGTCATGGCGGGCCACGGCGCGCGCCACCTCGCCGGAAAAGCTGCCGCTGTTGGCGTCATCATCCAGCCGGATGTAGTCGACGGAAATTCCCTCGGCGCGCAACTCCTCGGCGAAATGGCGCATTGCGGAAAACAGGAATGCCACCTTGCGCTTGTGATGGCGAACATAGGTGACCTCCTCGATCACCTCGGCCATCAGAACGACATCCTTCGCCCGATCGAGATCGGCGAGGCTCGCCAGATCGTGGCTCAGCTGGTCGCCAAGGACAAGCCGGATCGCGCCCGCCATCACGCCGCCCCTTCGCGAAGACCGGCAAAGGCGGCAAGCGCCTCTTCGCGCGACTGCTTCAGATCGACGACGGGCCGCGGATAGGTCTCGCCAAGCCGCACGCCGGCCCCGTCCAGAACGGGTTGCGGCGCTGTCCAGGGGGCGAAGAGATATTTGTCGGGCAGATCGGCAAGCTCGGGGCAGAAGCGGCGGGTATAGGCCCCGTCCCTGTCGAATTTCTCGCCCTGGGTGACTGGGTTGAACACACGGAAATAGGGGGCGGCATCGGCACCGCATCCGGCAATCCACTGCCAGGACGCGCTGTTGTTCGCATGGTCGGCATCGATAAGACAGTCCCAGAACCAAGCCTCGCCATGATGCCAGTGAAGCCGCAAATTCTTCACCAGGAAGGACCCTGTGACCATACGCATGCGGTTGTGCATATAGCCTGTCTGCCACAGCTCGCGCATCGCCGCGTCGACGAAGGGGACACCGGTCATGCCCCGCTGCCAGGCCCGCAGCAGCGCCGCATCCTCGCGCCAGTCAAAGCCGTCGAACTTGGTCTGAAGATTGCGCCGTTTCAGCTCGGGATTGAAATAGAGAAGCGAGTGCGAGAATTCGCGCCAGCCAAGCTCAGAGCAGAAATTATCGACATCATCGGCAGGCAGGTCGGCGCGCATACGTGCCGCGTGCCAGACCTGATTCACCGAAATTTCGCCCCAATGCAGATGAGGGGACAGTCGCGAGACATGCGGCTGCGCCGGAAAATTCCGCCCGTCCCTGTATCCTGCGAGCCCGTCATCAAGGAACGCCGCCAGCCGCGTTGCCGCGCCAGCCTCGCCGATCTGCCAGTGCGGGGCCAGAATGTCGCCCCAATCCTCGGCCGGAAGAAGGCCGAGATCATCGATCGAGCCGCCGGCCGGCGGTGTGGCGAAGCAGGCATCCGGCACCGGCATGGGATCACGCGGCGGGGCGGCGGCAAGACAGCCACGGCGGTAGAAGGGCGTGAACACCTTGTACGGGGTGCCGTCGCCCTTCTGCACCTCCCACGGTTCCCAGAGCAGCGCGCCATTATGGCTGACCGCCTCGATGCCGGCCTCTGTCAGCGCCGTCTTCAGCTGGCTGTCGCGGGCAATCCGCCAGGCCTCGTAGCTGCGGTTCCAGTGAACGGCGGTGGCACCTGTCTCGGCGACAATTCGCGGGATCACCTGGCGCGCGTCACCGGCCGCGACATGAAGCGCGCCGTCAAGCGATTCCTTCAGGGCATTGAGTGAATGATGAAGCCACCAGCGGCTTGCCGCGCCGATGCGGTCATCGCCAGCCGACTGGTCGTCCAGGATAAAGACGGGCAGGACATCGCCGCGCGCCGCCGCGGCAAACAAGGCCGGATTGTCGGCAAGGCGCAGATCCTGGCGAAACCAGCAGATGGAGAGCGGGCGCGTCATGGGGGTCCTTTCCGCCGCAAAGCATCACGCGGCGTGCTGGCGCAAGCGGCTCCCCCTCCTTTGCGACTATGTCCTGGTCCGGCACCATGCCGCGACCCTACTTAGATCGCCCCGCAGGCCGGCGCTTTCAAGCCCCTGGCCGGATCGGGATCACCACCGGACACTCACCGGAACAGGGCGCTAGAAAAACGCCAAACAGCGTGTCTCGATGCTCTGGCGCGGCGCGGCGCCAGGTGGCGATGTCGGATCGGTGAAGGCGGTATGGATGGTGAAGCGGGTCCGCCCGTCAGTCGCCGAATCATAGGTCTTGATCAGCGCCGCCTCGCCTTCCTGCATCGCCGGAAAATAGAACCATTGATGCGCCGGATTGAACCGCGCCATCTGAATCTGCCCGATACGGTCCTGCGCTTTCCGCGTGACCTCGACCAGATCGCCATCACCCAGTGTGGTGCTGTCACAGAAGGCAAGCGGACTGGTCTCGACCGTGCCGGCGATGGAACGCCAGATATTGATGATGGCAAAGCGGTTCATCATCAGTTCATCCGCCTCGTCGGGAAGAATGTCGCGAAGCCGCCTTTTCGCCGACCATTGGGTGTAGTCGTTATGGATCACCGCGGATGGCTCGCGCATGGTCTGCGCCCGGCGAAGCCCGTCGCTTGCCGCGCGGCGGGTGTGGTCGAAAACGACAACGCGGCGCGCACCCGTCATTCTGGTGATCAGGTCGCGCGCCTCTGCCTCATAAATGGCGGCCAGCGCGGCATCATCATGAAAATCACTCACCACGCTGTCATGCCGGATCAGCATGAAACCGGCATGGTCCAGATCAAAGACGCGGCCGCGGCCGTTCCTGATCTCGACCTCGCGGTGGTCATACTGGCCATCATGCTCGGCGGCGTCTCCGCCTGCCTGCGAGGCGTGATAGACGGCATCGCCGCCATCCGCCGCCGCCAGATATTGCAGGCTGGCACGAATACTGGTCTGCGGAGCGGTCATGTCGGTTTCCCCTTTTCCGGCAACAGGGTGGATTTGGCGGCGCAAGTGATCACCGCCGGTCGGCGGCACCCATCCGCATTTCCAGCCAGCGCACGCCGGCCGACACCACAAGGATCAGAACAAGATACTCGATCACAAGGACAGTGTAGATCTCAAGCGGCCGGTATTCGGTCACCACCAGCTCGTTGGCGCGGCGCGTCAGCTCCTCCATGCCGATCACCGACACCAGAGACGACATTTTGAGCATATAGACAAGCTGGTTGCCAAGAGCCGGCAGGATCCGCTTGATGGCCTGCGGCAGGATCACGAACCGCATCTTGTCGACATAGCTGAGCGAAATGGAATGAGCCGCCTCATGCTGGCCGCGGTCGATGGACTGGATGCCGGCACGGAAGATTTCCGCCTGGAAAGCGCTGTCCGAAATCGCCAGCGCCAGCACCCCGGCCCAGAAGACCGAGATCGAGATATCTGCCACCTGCGGCAGCCCGTAATAGACCCACAAGATCAGCACCAGGATCGGCACCGCCCGCACCAGTTCGACATAGACCCGGTTGACCATCCGCGGTGGGCGCTGCCTGGCAAGCCCCGGAAGCGCCACCATAAGCCCTAGGAAGATCGAGATCAGGATCGCCGTCACCGACAGGGCGATGGTGTAATACAGCCCGTCGATCAGGAACATCAGGTTGCGCTGGCCGGCCGCGGTGGACGGGTTCACAACATACCATCCCCAGGTGCCGGAGCATCCGCCAAGGAAGAAAAGCGCGGCGAGCGGCAGCAGGCGTGTCATCACCATCATCGCCTCCTAGTGCCGCAGAATCTGCTGCAGGAAGGTCTTGCAGCGATCGCTCTTCGGTTTCGAGAAGAAGTCCTGCGGCGGGGCCGTCTCGACAATCTTGCCATGGTCCATGAACACCATCCGGTCGGCGACGTGGCCGGCGAATCCCATCTCGTGGGTTACGCAGATCATCGTCATGCCGCTTCCCGCCAGCTCTTCAATCACTTCCAGCACCTCGGCAATCATTTCCGGATCAAGCGCCGAGGTCGGCTCGTCGAACAGCATGATCTGCGGCTCCATGCACAGCGCCCGCGCGATCGCCACACGCTGCTGCTGCCCGCCGGACAGCTGATGCGGATACTTTTCGATCTGTTCGGGAATCTTCACCCGCTCGAGGTAATATTCAGCCAGTTCGCGCGCCGCCACCTGGTCCATGCCGCGCGCCCGCACCGGGCCAAGGGTCAGGTTTTCGAGGATCGAGAGGTGCGGGAACAGATTAAACTGCTGGAACACCATGCCGACATTGTTGCGCAGGACGGCGCGCGCGGCCGTGCTGTCATCAAGCCGCACGCCGTCGATTGCAATCTCGCCGCTGTCATGCGTCTCCAGCCTATTGATGCAGCGGATCAGGGTCGATTTGCCAGACCCTGACGGTCCGCAGATGACGATCTTCTGGCCAAGCCCGATATCAAGGCTGACATCATCGAGCGCCCGGAAATCACCGAAGAATTTGCTGACATGGCGCAGGCTGATGAAGTCGGTGCCCGAACCGCCAGCCCGACCGGCGGCGGCTTGGGTGGAACGGGCATGGGTCGAATCGCGCATAGCGGGTCCCTGGCGGTGAAATCCGGCCGGACAGGGCGCGTCCGTCGCGCCAACCGGTAGCCCCGTTATGTCGCCTTTCATGCCGGTTTTGCAAGCCTGTTGGGGCATCGGAACCCATCCGGCACAGTTCTGTCAGTTTGGGATTGACGCCATTCCGCCGCAGGTTCACGCTGCCTTAGTTAGTTAAGTCTAATTTAGTTGATCTGCCAGTTCTCGAGGGAGGCACATGGCAGCCTGGATCAAAATGATCGGTGATGCCGAGGCCGGCCCGGCGCTCAGCGCCGCGCTTGACCGCGCGCGGACACCCCATGGCACCGTCGACAATGTCATGCGCGTCCATTCGCTGCGACCAAACACCATGCATGGCCATGTCACCCTGTATCGCGCAACGCTCCATGATGACGGCAACACCCTGCCGACATGGCTTCAGGAAACCATCAGCTCCTATGTTTCGATACTGAATGACTGCGCCTATTCCTATGCCAACCACTGGAAGAACGCGGCGCACCTGATCGGCGACGAGGCGCGCGCGGCGCGGATCGAGGCCGCGATCAGGGCCCGCCGGCCGGAAACGGTGTTCGACGGGGCCGAACTGGCGCTGATGCGCTATGCGGAAAAACTGACATTGTCACCAGGCGCGATGGAACAGGGCGATATCGCCGCCCTTCGCGAGGCGGGACTGGATGACGGGGCCATTCTCGAGGCCAACCAGATCATCTGTTACTTCAATTATGTGAACCGAAGCATCAACGGCCTTGGCGTCACAACGCAGGGAGACATCGTCGGCTACTACGCAGACTGACGGTTCGGGGGGACCATGAATTTACAGACGAAAGACCTGTTCGAGGCCAGCCGGACCCTTCCCGCAAGCAGGCACGCCCCCGCCAGCGGGGCGGCGAACCTGGTCGAGAACTGCATCGGCGATGTGGCCGGCAAGACTGTGCTGGTTGTCTGCGAAGACCCGAAATACGGATGGTATGACGCCGCCGCCCCGGCGGCCGTCTGTGACGAGTTGCGGGCGCGCGGGGCACGGGTCAGACAGATGGTTGTCGGCCTTCCTGAAAACCGGCCGAACGCCGCGGTGCAGACAGCCATGAACCGCGCAGACAGCGTGATCTTCTTCTCGCGTCTTGGCGATCAGGGCCGGTTCAACCGGCACTATTCGGGGCCGGCCTGCGTGATGAGCTATGCGCTTGACCAGGACATGCTCGAGGGCGGCTATGGTCGTCTCGACCACCACGCCATGCACCAGATGAAGGCCGCCATCGACGAGGTCACGCTTCGCGCCGGTCACATCGAGGTCACCTGCCCGCGCGGCACGCATTTCGAGGGAACCCCGGCCGTGTCCGCCGCGCTGGGAAACGAGGTGATCATCACCCGGTTTCCCGTCGGCATCCCGCAGCCCGTTCTGAATGACGGCTTCCGCGGCAAGGCCGTTCTTGCCAATTACCTGACCCCGACCGGATCAAAGGTCTATGACCCCGAATATCTGGCGCTGAGCGCACCGGTCACCGCCCATTTCGAGGGCAACCGCATCACCGGCTTCACAGGCGATGCGGCGATGGTCGGGGCGGTCGAGTCGCATTACGAGACGGTGGCGCGCCAGTTCGGCATCGACGCCTTTAACATCGATTCCTGGCATGCCGGCATCCACCCGCTGATGGGGTATGACAGGCCCGCTGCGGCCAACCCGCTGCGCTGGTCGGGAACGGTGTTCCAGAACCAGCGGATTCTTCACTTCCACACCTGCGGCAGCGGCCCGCCCGGCGAGATCTGCTGGGTGATCCTCGACCCCACAATCCGGGTTGACGGCGTGGCGCTGTGGCAGGATGGCAGGCTGCATCCCGAACGCTTCGAGGCGACAGGCCGCATCCTTGACCTCCATCCCGATCTGGCCATGGCCTACGCGAACCCGGTCACCGCCTGCGGGCTGGACAGCTAGCCGCGGCAGGAACGGGGGTCAGGCCATGGTCGATATCGAGCAGGATTTCATCCACGACAGCTGGTATGTCGCCGGATGGAGCGACATGTTCACCCATGCGCTGACGCCGCTTCGTATCCTCGACGAGCCGATCGTGATCTTCCGGACGCCCGACGGCACGCCGGCGGCGCTTGAGGATGCCTGCCCGCACCGCAAGCTTCCCCTGTCAAAGGGCCGCCTGACAGGCGACAGGATCGAATGTGGCTATCACGGCCTGACCTTCGACTGTAGCGGCGCCTGCGTCCACGCCCCGACCCAGGAGGGGCCACCACCGGCCGGTGTGCGGGTGCGTTCATACCCTGTGGTCGACCGCTGGGGCATCCTGTGGATCTGGATGGGAGCCGAGGAGGCCGCCGACCCGGACGCGATTTTCGAGATACCGAACTATGACAATCCGGCCTGGGGCCGGACGGCGGGCGGCAGCATGGATATCGCCTGCCATTACCTGTATGTCATCGACAATCTGCTGGACCCATCGCATGTTGCCTGGGTGCATGTCTCGTCATTCGCCGGGGCCGGCACCGGTAACCTGCCGCTTGATATCGAGAAGCTTGATGACGGGGTGATTGTCTCGCGCTGGGTGATGGATGCGCCGCCGCCGCCCTATTACGCGCCGATCCTGCCCTTTGCCGGCCATTGCGACCGCAAGCAGCATTATGAATGCCGTCTTCCCTCGACCGCGATCAACATGTCCGTCTATACACGCGCCGGCACCGGCGGCGATGACAGCAATCTGCCAGATGATGTCTTCCTGAACATCTCCTACAACTTCATGACGCCGGTCGACGCCGACAACACCCGCTATTTCTGGTTCCAGCATCGCAATTCCGATCCCGACAACGAGGCCATCTCGCAGCAGATGTTCGAAGGCGCGAAACAGGCCTTCATCGAGGATCGCGACGTGCTGACCGAGGTCCACAGGGGCATGAAGACAAGCAGGACACGTCACATCAATCTTGGCCTTGACGCGGGCGCGATGCGCTTTCGCAAGATGGTTGAACGGCGCATCGAAGCATCACCATCACCGGATTCGGCATGATTTTTTGCAACAAAAATTCGTGCTGAGGTTGCAGTTTCCTTTGGAAATGACCACGTCTAGCGTAATCTGCTTCATGACAATTTGTCGCACCCTGTATTCACCAAGGAGCTTAATGATGAAATTCCTCAAGCTTGCATTGACCACCATGGCACTTGCATGCGCCGCCATTCCGGCCCAGGCGCAGAATACCCTCCAGGACATTCTTTCAAACGGCGTTCTCAAAGTCGGAACAACCGGCGACTGGAACCCGATGACCATGAAGGATCCGGCCACCAACAGCTATACCGGCTATGACATCGACGTCATGACCGAGCTTGCCAAGGACCTTGATGTCGAGCTGGAATTCGTCGCCACTGACTGGAAAACTCTTGTCAGCGGCGTTGTCTCCGGCAAGTACCACATGACGGGGTCGGCCTCGATTTCGCCGGCGCGCGCCAAGGCGGCAGGCTATTCAAACAGCTATTTCTCGCTTGCCACCGTGCCGCTGACGCTGAAGACCAACGAAGGCAAGTTCAATGACTGGGCCGATCTGGACAAGCCGGACGTGACCGTTGCCGCCACTCTCGGCACGACGCAGGAGAAGCAGGTGAAGCAGTTCTTCCCGAACGCCACCCACAAGATTGTCGAGGCCCCGGCCCGTGACTTCCAGGAAGTGCTTGCCGGCCGCGCCGATGCGCACATCACCTCGAATGTCGAGGCCTACAAGCTTGTCGCCAAATATCCGCAGATGATGGTCGTTCCGGTTTCGGCGCCGAAGGCACCGACCCCGATCGCCATGCTGCTGCCGCAGGCCGACCAGGTGTGGATCAACTATGTGAACACCTGGATCAAGCTGAAGACAGAGCGCGGCTTCTTCGACGCACTTGGCAAGAAATGGCAGCTGTCCAACTGACACCTGCCGTGAATGATGGGAAAGGCGGGACCCGGTCCCGCCTTTTTTGTCGGTTCGTGCCCTGCCGGGAGATGGCGGATGATCACACTCTATAACATTCCGGTCAGCAGCTATGGCGCGAAGGTGCGAATCGTCTTGCGGCATAAGGGCCTGGAATGGACCGAACTGCCGCCGCCCGACGGATATGGCAGCCCGGCCTACCGCGCCATCATGCCGGCCGGCACCGTGCCGGCGATCATCGTCGGCGATCTGAAGCTTGCCGAGTCCGAAGCCATTGCCGAATATCTCGACGAGACGCATCCCGCGCCGCCCATGATGCCGGCCGGTCCCGAGGCCCGCGCCAGGGCGCGCGAGGTCTCGCGTTTTCACGACACAAGGCTCGAGCCCATTCTTCGCGGCTATTTCGGCCAGGTTGCCCCGGCCGGCCGCGACGCCGGCTTCATCGCCGGCAATGCCCGCCTTCTGCAGGACCGTCTCGACCAGCTTGCGGTGATGACCCGCCAGGCCCCGCTGATGACCGGAAGCGGCCTCGCCATTGCCGATTGCGGCTTTGTCGCCAGCTTCATCATCATCGATCTTCTTCAGGATGTACTGGACCTTCCCGTTGTCCTGCCGGACCCGCTTGCCGCCTATGCGGCGGCGCTGGCGGCGCACCCGTCGGTGGCGGAGGAAGATGCACGCTACCGCGCCGTCCTCGCCGACTGGGCCCGGGCGAAACTGACCGGCTAGGCCGGGGCCGTCAGGCGCCCTGTTTGCCTTTTCACCGGCGCTGTGCGGTAATGGCGTGGCGGCCTGCGCCACGACCTGAACAGAGGACATCCGGTCGGACATCTATTCGGACATGAACATGTGATCACCCGCTTCCAATCCATGCCGGTGACGCTTCAGGCGTCGCTGATGATGCTTCTGGCCCTGTTCTTCTTCACCACAATGGGAATCTGCATCCGCCTGTCATCGGCCTTTGTTCCGGTGATCGAGATCGTCTTTTTCCGCAACATCCTGGCGGTTCTGATCATCGCGCCCGTGCTGATCCGGCAGGGGCCGGCCAGCATCAGGATGAATCGCCCGAAACTTTTCTTTTCACGGGCATCGATCAATTTCATCGGCATGCTCAGCGGATTTACTGTGGTGACGCTGATCCCGCTTGCCGAGATGACGGCGCTGTCTTTCACCGGGCCGATCTTTGTGACCGTCGGCGCGGCGCTGTTCCTTGGAGAGGTCATCCGCATCCGCCGCATCATGGCCATCGCGGTGGGGTTTGTCGGCGCGCTGATCATCCTGCGCCCCGGACTTGTCGAGGTGTCGGTCGGCGCCATGCTGGCCCTTGTCAGCGCCCTGTCGATCGCCGCCGCCAGCCTTGTCGTCAAGAAGATGACGGAAACCGAAAAGGCCTCATCCATCGTCTTCTGGATGGTGATGATGCAGGCGCCTCTTGCGCTTGTCCCGGCGGTGTTCATCTGGGAATGGCCGACGCCGGAAGCCTGGGTCTATCTCTGGGGCATGGCGCTGTCCGGCACGGCAGCCCATGTGCTGTTCACCCGCGCTGTCGGCCTTGTCGAGATCACCAGCCTGCAGCCGCTGGAATTCGCCAAGCTTCCCTTCGCGGTGGGCCTGGCCTGGCTTGTCTTTGCCGAATGGCCGGACATCTGGATCTGGATCGGCGGTTCGGTGATCTTCGCCTCGACCGTCTATATCACGCGGCGCGAGGCGCTGGCCCGCCAGCCGGCCATCCCCGAGGCGAAGGCCGGGGTCGGAACCCCGCTCTAGCCTGCCACCTTCCAGTGAATCGGCACCATCGGGTCAAAGACGGTCAGCATGCCCTCCGGCGTGACCCGGTCCTGCGGCACGGGCTGCGCCTCTTCGGTGCGCTCCAGCGTCACCGTGCCGTCATTCACCGGCACCTCGTAGAAGGCCGCGCCATGCAGCGCGACAAACCCGTCAAGCCTGTCCAGCGCGTCATGCTGGTCGAAAATCTGCGCCAGGCAGGCAAGCGTGTTCGGCGATGTGTAGATGCCGGCGCAGCCACAGGGCGCGAGCTTGGCCGAATCCAGATGCGGCGCGCTGTCAGTGCCAAGGAAGAAGGAGGAATCGCCCGAGATCGCGGCGGCGACAAGCGCCTTCCTGTGCGTCTCGCGCTTGGCCACGGGCAGGCAGTAGTAATGCGGCCTGATCCCGCCGGCCAGCATATGGTTGCGGTTGATGAACAGATGGTGTGTGGTCAGCGTCGCCGCGATGCTGTCGCCCCCGCCGCGCACATAGTCGATGCCGTCCGACGTGGTCACATGTTCCATCACCACGCAAAGGGCGGGAAGACGGCGGCGCAGCGGGTCAAGCACCCGGTCGATGAACACGGCCTCGCGGTCGAAGATGTCGACGTCGGAATCCGTCACCTCGCCATGAACGCACAGCGGCACGCCGGAATCGGCCATGGCTTCGAGAACCGGCATCACCTTGTCGATGTCGCGCACGCCCGAGGCGGAATTGGTTGTCGCCCCGGCCGGATAGAGCTTCACTGCCGTGATCACCCCGTCTCGCGCCGCCCCCACCAGATCATCCGCATCCGTGCCCTCGGTCAGATACAGCGTCATCATCGGGGTGAAATCGGCCCCGGCCGGGCAGGCAGCCATGATCCGCTGGCGATAAGCGATGGCTTCATCACGGGTCACCACCGGCGGCACCAGGTTCGGCATGATCAGCGCCCGCCCGAAATGCCACGCTGTGTCAGGCGTGACCGCGGCAAGCATAGCCTCGTCACGAAGATGCAGATGCCAGTCATCGGGACGGGTGATGGTGATCCTGTCGGTCATTCGCGAGGTCTCTCTGGCAGTGTGGTCGTTCGGCATTCTACGCCATGCCAGTGGCTAGCATCCCGCCGGAACTCAGGCAAGATGAAGGCTGTTTGACAAGGATCGGACCGGCCCGGCATCATAGGGCTTCAACAGGTTCCAGGACCCCCAGCATATGGACAGATCGCGCAACGAAACCCTTGTCTATGGATTTCTCAAGACCACCAACAAGCCGGCAAGCGCCTATGAGATACTCGACGGCCTTCGCGGCGACGGGCTGCGAGCGCCGCAGCAGGTCTATCGCGCGCTGTCAAAGCTGATCGAGACAGGCGCGGTGCACCGGATCGAAAGCCTGAACGCCTTCGTCACCTGCAAGCACCACGGATGCGGCAGCGAGGTCAGCATCTTCATGCTGTGCGAACGCTGTGACGACGTTTCGGAAGTGGTGGATACGGGGATCGCATCCTCGCTCGACGCGCTCTGCGCCTCGCGCCAGTTCAGCGGCACCCGCCGCATGATCGAGATCACCGGCATCTGCACCAGCTGCCGCGAGGCACAGCACTAGCCGTCGCCAGCATGACCCGCCGCGTCAGACATTCAGCAGCAGATATTCACGCTCCCACGGGCTGATCACCTCGAGAAAGGCGTCGGCCTCGCCGCGTTTCACCTCGATGAACAGCTTGACGAAAGCCTCGCCAAGCACCTCGTGAAGCGGGCTTGTCTTCTCCAGCGCATCAAGCGCGATGTCGAGATTGCGGGGCAGTGTCGTCAGATCCTCGCCGCTGTCCTTGCGCGGCCGTGTCGGGCGGCGCTGTTCCTGCAGGCCCAGCCACACCGCGGCCAGGCTGGCGGCGATCGCCAGATAGGGGTTGGCATCGGCACCCGGCACCCGGTTCTCGATCCGCCGGTTGCCCGGATCGCCGACCGGAACGCGAAGCCCGACCGTGCGGTTGTCCATGCCCCAGGCAAGGTTGGTCGGCGAATCCTCGGTCAGCGAATGCCGGCGATAGGAATTCACATAGGGCGCCATCAGCGCCATGGCCCCGGCAAGATAGCGTTGCATGCCGGCGACGGCATGGAAGAATTCATCGCTGTCGCTGCCATCCTCGCCAGCAAAGATGTTGCGTCCGCTCGCCGCGTCCTTGACCGACAGGTGAAGATGCATGGAACTTCCGGGCTGTTCCTGCATGGGCTTTGCCATGAAGGTCGCGTGCACATTATGGTTCAATGCTGTCTGCCGCACCGTGCGCTTGAACAGGAAGGTCTGGTCGGCAAGCTCGAGCGCCGCGCCATGGTTGAAATTGATCTCCATCTGCGCTGCGCCTGCCTCATGGCTCAGCGTGTCGATGTCGATCTTCTGGACATCACAGTAATCATAGATGTCCTCGAACAGCGGATCGAACTCGTTCACCGCGTCGATGCCATAGGCCTGGCGTGCCTTTTCCGGCCGGCCGGACTTGCCTGTAGGGGTGACAAGCGGGTTGTTGGCGTCGGCGCTCTGCTCGACAAGGAAGAATTCCAGCTCGGGCGCCACCACCGGGGTCAGGCCGGCATCCTCGAACAGGCCAAGCACGCGTTTCAGCACGGCGCGCGGGGTAAAGGGCACGATCACCCCGTCATGGTCATAGGCGTCATGGATGATCTGTGCTGTCGGTTCGGCATACCAGGGGACAAGCCGGCAGCTGTTCGGGTCGGGGCGAAGGATGACATCAGCGCCAATCTCGCTCAAAACCGCGGAATCCAGATAATCGCCGGTGACGGACTGGCCGAAGACATATTCGGGAAGCCGCAGCCCGTCCGATCCTGCGGCCCCGGTAAATTTGTGAACCGGCAGAATCTTGCCGCGCGGAATACCGGCAATATCGCTGACAAGACACTCGACCTCGGTGATCGACTGTTCCTGCAGCCATTGTTTCATGTCGAACGTCATACGACGTCTCCTCTGGCGTCTTCTCTGGTGGTGTCAAAGCCCCAGCTGGTCAGCTGTGGCATCCAGCGCCTGGCCGGCGATCCGCACGGTCTCGTCGATATCGGCGCGGCTGTAGGTCAGCGCCGGTGACAGGATCATGGCGTCACGGACAGCCCGCATCATCAGGCCACGGGAAATGGCGTGATCCCGGCAGATGACACCGGTGGCGCCGATGTCTTCGAACATCACCGGACCATCCTTGCCTTGCACCAGCTCGATCGCCGCCAGCATGCCGAAGGTGCGCACCTCGCCGACAATCCGGTGTGCGGCAAGCGGCGCAAGCGCCTCGGCAAGGTAGGGGGCGGTATCCTCGCGCACCCTCTCGATCAGGCCCTCACGCTCGATCAGCTCGAGATTCGCCAGCGCCACGGCCGCCGCGACCGGATGACCGGAATAGGTGAAGCCGTGATAGAACTCGCCGCCATCGGACACCAGCCGGCTGGCGACACGATCGCCAACCATAACCGCCGACATCGGCACATAGCCCGAGGTCAGCCCTTTGGCCATCGCCATCATATCGGGCTGCAAATCCATGGTCTGGCTGGCGAACCACTGGCCGGTCCGGCCGAACCCGGTGATCACCTCATCGGCGACGAACAGAATGTCTTGACGCCGGCAGATATCCTGAATATGCGCGAAATAGCCCTGCGGCGGCACAATCACGCCGCCGGCGCCCTGTACCGGCTCGGCGACAAAGGCAGCGACCCGGTCAGCCCCGATCTCGATGATCCTGTCCTCGAGCCACGAGGCCGCGTTGGCGGCGAATTCCGCCTCGTCCTGATTGCCCTGATACAGAAAGCCGTAAGGCGGCCTGATATGATCGAAATCCGGCTCGTTCGCCGCCTGGTCGTGCATGCCCGACATGCCGCCCATGCTGGCCGACATGATGGTGCTGCCGTGATAACCGTAATCGCGGCTGATGATCACCCGCTTTTCGGGCTTGCCCTCCAGCGCCCAGAAATGCCGCACCATACGGATGATGGTGTCGTTCGCCTCGGACCCGGAATTGGCGAAGAACGCGTTGTTCAGCCCCTCCGGCGTGATCTCGGCAAGCTTCTTCGACAGGGCCGCCACCGGCTGGTTGCTGGTTTTGAAGAAGTTGTTGTAATAGGGCAGCTTCGTCATCTGATCAGTGGCCGCTTTCACAAGCTCCGGCCTGCCGTAGCCGACATTCACACACCACAGCCCGGCCATGCCGTCGAGGATGCGGTTGCCGTCGCTGTCAAAGATGTAATGGCCATCGGCACGGGTGATGATTCGCGCACCATGCTGGCGCTGCGCGCCATAATCGGTGAAGGGCGCCATGTGATGCGCCGAATCGATGGCCTGCCAGTCGCGTGTGGAAATTTCGTCAAACGTCATTGTGGCACCGTCTGAATCTGTCTGAATCTCTGGTTGGTCCTGTCGCCCGGGCTGTCCCCCAGCCCGGCATTGTCGCCGGGCAGGCATCTTCGCCTTGATCCGGCACTTGGGCAGAGCCTACCTTGTGTATACCTTTCGCGCAAACACCCCTGCGGGAGATCGCGCCCGCAGCAAACGGAACATCATGGCAGATACCAGCATCTATGAGACCGCCTTTGCAGGCAGGCCGCGCTATCCGCGGCCAGCGAGCATCGCAAAAGCCGATGTGGCCGTCATCGGTGGCGGGCTGACCGGCATTTCGGCAGCGCTGACCCTGGCCGAGGCGGGGTTCCGGGTTGCCGTGTTCGAGGCTGGCAGGATCGGCACCGGCGGATCGGGACGCAATGGCGGGCATCTGTGCCAGGGCTGGTCCAGCGATTTCTCGAAAATCAGCCGCCAGCTGTCTTCGGAGGATGCCGACATCGCCTGGCAGACAGGCATGGAGGCGGTTGATCTCGTGACCTCTCGGATCGCGGCGCATGGGATCGATTGCGATCTTCGATTCGGCTATCTTCACGCCGCGCTGCATGACCGGCAGATGCGCGATCTTGATGCGGAACAGGCGGAATGGGAATCCCGCGGCTATGGCCATTTCACCCGTCTTGAAGGCAGCGCCGCAATGGCGGCGCATATCGACAGCACCGCCTATGTCGGGGCGCTTCATGACACTGGCTGCGGACATATCCAGCCCCTGAAATATCTCCACGGGCTGGCCGCGGCGGCGTCACGGGCCGGCGCGATGATCTGCGAGGAATCTCCGGTGCGCGCCATTCGGCGCGGCCGGGTCAAGACGCTTGTCCTTGGTGACGGGTCCGAGATGTCCGCCGGAACGGTGCTGCTGTGCGGCAACGCCTATCTTGCCGATGTCGCCCTTCCGGAAATGAAGGCACGGCTTGCCCCGGTCACCTCGTCGGTGCTGGCGACCAAGCCCCTGTCCAACAATATGGCGCGTCAGCTTCTGCCCACCGGGGCGGCCGTGGCGGATTGCAACGCGGCGCTGAACTACTATCGTATCGACGCCGAGAACAGGATGATCTTCGGCGGCCGGGCCAGCTATTCGAATGTCGAGTTCGGCAATGTCGAGGGCGATCTGAGACGGCGCATGGCGCAGGTCTTCCCGATCCTCGCAGATGTCGAGGCCGAACAGGTCTGGTCAGGTCGCATCGGCATCACCGTCAACCGCATCCCGCATTTCGGCCGCAGCGACGACGGGATCTATTTCGTGCAGGGATTCTCGGGGCACGGCGTGGCGCTGTCCGGGCAGGCCGGCAAGATCATGGCCGAAGCGGTGATCGGCGATGCCACCCGGTTCGATGTGATGAGCAGCCTTCGGCACATGCCCTTTCCGGGCGGGCCGCTTCGCACACCGGCGCTGGCCCTTGGCATGGCCTGGTTCAAGCTGCGCGACAGGCTGAAAATCTAGCGGCCGGAAATCTAGAGCCGGCCGACCGGTTGCGGCAAAGCGCCCCGTTTTCTGGCCATCACCGCGATCCAGTCAAACGCCATGCTGGCGGCGGCGATGGCGGTGATTTCCGCGTGGTCATAGGCTGGCGCCACCTCGACAAGATCCATCCCGACAAGGTTCAGCGGTTCCAGCCCACGAACGAATTCCAGCCCCTGCCAGCTTGCCATCCCGCCGGCCACAGGCGTGCCTGTTCCGGGGGCAAAGGCCGGGTCAAGACCGTCAATATCGAAGGACAGATAGACAGGCGCGTCACCGGCGCGGGTTCTCACCACATCCAGCGCCGCGTCGATGCCGTTGCGATGCACCCAGGGGCTGGTCAGGATTTCAAAGCCGTGGTCGCTGTCATTATAGGTGCGAAGCCCGACCTGGGTGGAGCGCGTCACATCGATGATGCCCTCGGCGGCGGCGCGGGCAAACATGGTGCCATGGTCGAACCGTGTGCCGTCATCCGGCCAGGTGTCACAATGCGCGTCGAACTGCACCAGCGCCAGCGGGCCATGCTTTTTCGCATGCGCCCTGAGCAGCGGATAGGCCACCGAATGATCACCGCCAAGGCTGAGCATCATGGCACCTGAATTCAGGATCGTATCAGCATGTGACTCGATCGCGTCGAACACGCCGGCGGGATGATGCGGGTCGATGAAGGCATCGCCGTAATCAACCACAGACAAGGTCTCGAACGGGTCGAACCCGAACGGAAAATGCTTGAGTTCGGCAAGCTGCACCGACCCGGCGCGGATGGCGCGCGGCCCAAGCCGGCATCCCGGGCGGTAGGTAACGGCATTGTCATAGGGAATGCCGCTGACGACGATATCGACCCCGTCAAGATCGCGGCTATAGCGGCGGCGGGCGAAGCTCAGCGCCCCGCCATAGGTCATTTCCGGCCAGGTGCCATGTCCGTCACTGTCGCGAAAGGGCTGATCACCGCGTGCCTGTCCCTTCGATCTGTCAACGCTCATCGGATGATCCTCCTGCACTCGAAACGGCCCGTCGGCTTGCACTGTTACGGTAGATGATGGCGCTGGCGATGACCACGCTTGCCGCCACGAGCAGGATCATGATGGTGGCCAGCGCGTTGATTTCAGGCGTCACGCCAAGCCGGACCTTGGAGAAGACAACGATCGGCAGGGTCGAGCTTCCCGGGCCGCTGACAAAGCTGGCGATGACAAGATCGTCGAAGCTGAGGGTGAAGGCCAGAAGCCAGGCGGCGATCACCGCCGGGGCGATCACCGGAAGGGTGATCGAGAAGAATATAAAGGGCTGCCGCGCGCCGAGATCGGCTGCCGCCTCTTCGATCGACATGTCGAAGTCGCGAAGCCGCGACTGCACCACAACCGCGGCAAAACACATGCCGAATGTGGTGTGGGCGATGATGATCGTGTCGATGCCGCGCCCGGCAGGCCAGCCGAGCATCCCCTCCATGGCAATGAACAGAAGAAGAAGTGACAGGCCTGTCACCACCTCGGGCATCACCAGCGGCATGCTGGCAAGCGCGCTGAGAAGAAGCCGGAAGCGGAAATTGCCGAACCGGACAAAGGCCAGCGCGATCAGAACGCCGAAAACGGTGGACAGCGTCGCCGCATTGACCGCCACCCAGAGTGACTTGCCAAGCGCCTCGAGAACAGCGTCGTTCTCGAGCAGCTCGCCATACCATTTTGTCGAGAATCCCGCCCAGACCGAGACAAGCC
>CAJWVJ010000009.1 GCA_913048595.1 uncultured Alphaproteobacteria bacterium
TGAAGGCGCTTTTCCATCCGCAGAAGACGGAATTCCATGTCGGATGTGATTTCCAGCGTCCGCTCCATGCGGCGGCTCGCCATCGCAACTGCATCGGCAAGCCGTTCCACCTGGTCGCGAAGGTCGCGGATTTCCGCCGTCGTCGCTGTTTCACCGCTTGTCGCGTTATTGCTGATCTGGGTGATCTGCATCTTCAGATTGCGAAGATCGGTCTCGACGAGGCCGCGCATGTCGCGAAGATCGGTCTCCAGCATCTCAATTCGCTGGCTCTGCCGTGTCAGCAGCACCGATGCGTTTGGCGTCGCCGGCTCGGCGGCCTGCGTGACCACGGTCTTCGTGGCCGCGCCGGGCCGTGTTTCCTGGGCAACGGCATGGCCGGCAGCGAGCGCAGCAATGACCGCAACGGGAATGAGGAACTGACGAGCCTGCATGGGGCGACCTTTCGTCCGCGGGACTAACTTGCCAGAAATCTGACTAGCCCGGCTTTGCGGCACAAATTTGGCAAAAAAAGAGGAGCGCGAAGCCCCTCTTTTCACACATTCGGTAACCGGCATCAGGAATGCCGGTATATGCACCTAGTTGATGACCGTTGCGGCGCGGCGGTTCTTCGCCCAGGAATTTTCGTTTGAGCCGGCGGCTGCCGGACGCTCCTTGCCGTAGGAGACAACACGGATACGGGCCGAGTCGACGCCCTGCGCCAGCAGGAAGTCGCGCGCGGCGGAACCGCGGCGCTCGCCAAGGGCAAGGTTGTATTCGCGCGTGCCGCGCTCGTCGCAATGGCCTTCAAGGGTCACCGTCAGCGCCGGATTGGCGTTCAGGAATGCAGCCTGACGCATCAGGGTGCCTTCGGCATCGGCGCTCAGGGCCGAGCTGTCATAATCGAAGAAGACAGTGTTGCCGATCGCCGCGAGGGCGTCTTCGGCGGAAGCCTTGTCGGTGATGCCCGACGAGGAGCTGCTGCTCGCAGAACCGCCAGAGCTGCTGGAGCTGCTGGAGCTGCTCGACGAAGATCCAGAGGAGCCGGACGAGCCGGAGCTGGACGAGGTCGATGCCGACGAAGCCGCGGTCGAGGAGCTCGACTCGCCGCTGCTGTCTGTCGTTGTCTGCGATGCGGTTTCGCACGCGGCGATGAAAAAGGCGACTGCCACAAGCGCGATCAGGCGGTGCAACATGTTAATGCTCCCTGTCTTGGTCCGGCTCTCATAAAGACACCGGGATACCGGATTGGTTCGTCACCCGCCCGATCGTCCGGTCCTTTTCAGCAGGCATCGCCCACAAAAAGACCAAAAAATCCACCGATCAGACAGGCTTGCAGGTTCCGGAAACCCCCCGGCACCTAAAATCTCGTCATTTACTAACCCAAAAAACCGCGCAATGGAAACAAAAACTCCGAAAGATGGTTCCGGCAACTGACGCAAACATGCGTCCACTCAGCGCCTTAGCGGCGACCAGGCGGGATCCGAGGCATCCGAGGGCGTGATGATCCTTCGCTCGTTGAAACCGGTGATGTCGACGCGGTACAGCGCCGTTTCGCCGCCGCCGCCGTCAGCCTCGAAGCGCTGCTGCTTGTAATACATCAGCACGCGCCCGTTTGGCGCCCAGGTCGGTCCTTCGACCAGAAACCCGTCGGCGAGAAGCCGTTCGCCGGTGCCGTCGACATTCATCACGCCGATATAGAAGGTTCCGCGCAGCATCTTGGTGAAGGCGATGATGTCGCCTCGCGGCGACCAGACCGGCGTTGCGTAACGCCCCTCGCCATAGCTGATCCGCTGCACCCCGCTGCCGTCGCTGTCCATGACGTAGAGCTGCTGGCGCCCGGCGCGGTCGCTTTCGAACACGACCCGTCGGCCGTCCGGCGAATAGGAAGGTGCGGTGTCGATGGAGCTGGATTTCGTCAGCTGCCTGATATCCTGCGTCCGCAGGTCCATCTCGTAGATGTCGGTCAGCCCGTCCTGCGCCCAGCTCATGATCAGCTTGTCGCCCTGCGGCCCGAACCGCGGCGCGAAGGTCATGCCGGGAAAGGATCCCAGACGCTCGCTGCGGCCGGAGCGGATGTCCTGGATATAGACGTTCGGCTCCTCGTTGAAATAGTTCAGATAGGCGATTTCCTGCGTCGTCGGCGAGAAGCGCGGCGTCAGCACCAGATCGAGGCCGCTTGTCAGATATTTGTGGTTGTGACCGTCCTGATCCATGATCGCCAGCCGCTTGACCCGCCGCGCCTGCGAGCCTGACTCGGCGACATAGACGATCTGGGTGTCGAAATAGCCGCTGTCACCCGTGAATTCCTCATAAACCAGATCGGCGATCTTGTGGGACAGCTGACGCAGCGAATTCGGGTCGGCAGTGCCGGTTCCCGAACTCAGGTCACGGCCTGTCACCACGTCCCACAGGACGAATTCCACCCGCAGATTGCCGTCATCATCAAGGATCGCCGACCCGACCAACAGCCCCTTGGCGCCAAGCGGGGTCCAGTTGGCGAAATTCGGCTTGATCGCGGGTGAACTCGGCGGTGCGATGAAAGCCGCGCTGTCAATCGGCTCGAACAGGCCGGAACTCAGCAGGTCATTCGATATGATCGAGGCGATCTCGCGTCCGGCATCGCTTGGCCTGCCGTCCGCACCGGTGAAGTCGGCAATGGCGATCGGCGTCGGCGCCACCATGCCCTCGGTGATTTCGATGCGAAGCTGAGCCGAGGCCGACTGCACCACCAGCATCATCGCGGCCAGGATGGTCGCCAGCACGGCAACGGCATATGAAGGGTTCCTGACGGCAAGGGGGCGGGAGATTGACAACATCATCTGATCACACCTTATCGGGAGATGAATTTTGGATTGAACTCGAAGGTAAATTCCTTGAGCTGGGCATATTTTTCTGGCGGAATGGGAAGCGGCGAACAATCGACGATCGCGCGTTGCGCTGCGATTGCCGAGGCCTTGAAGTAGGAATCGAGATTGAAGCGCAATTTGTCCTCGATGACCGCTTTCAAAACATCGCCCGACTCATTTACTGACACAAATATGTCAACAATAAGGGTGTCATTGCCGGCTGCGCCAAGTGGCGGTTGCCAGCATTTCGACACATGCTGCTGGACACGGGCGATGTCATCCAGCCCGACCGGCGCCAGGCTTTTCTTCGGCGGGGCCTTCACCGCATTGCCGGCCACCGCAGACAGCGTCTTGGTCACCGTATCGGCGGCCTCCTTGCGCTCCAGCGTCTTGCGGGCCTTCTCGGCGTCATCGGCGGCCATTTGCGCCTGCGCCAGATTCTGCAGCACGCCGCTTGCCGCCTGTTCACGCTTCTTGCGGTCCTTGACAAGCTTGTTGAGCTGGTTCGCCACAGCCTCGCTATCCCTGGCCGCGCGCGCCGGATTGGCAGGCTTCGGCGTTGGCCGTTTCACCGGCTTTGCAGCGCTTTGCGCGGACGGCGCCGGCTTCTTCTTCGGCTTGCTTTGTGGTTTCGGCTTCGGCTTTGGCTTCGGTGTGACCTTGGCCACCGGCTTCTTCTTCGGCTTCTTCTTAGGCAGATCCACCTTGGCAAGCTTCTGCTGCGGCTTGTCAGGCAGGATTTCGGCAGCCTCGTCCGGGGCCGGTGCCGGGGTTTCCGGCTCTGGCGGCGGCGGAGGCGGCGGGGCAGGCTTGGCAGCGGCAGGACGTGGGGGCGGCGGCGGGGGCGGCGGCTTCTTCGACACGGTGGCCTTCTGCTCTTCCTTCGCCGTGCTGACCTTGTCGCCTTCGATCACATTTGTCTCCGGAACCGTGCGCACGATCTCAAGCCGGACGATAGGCATCTCCTCGGGAAGGTCGCGCCCAAGCATCGGCAGCCCGAACACGGCGATCACCGCGAACAGGGCATGCAATCCGATGGAAATGAGAAGGGGGCGCGACACCATAACCGCTACAGCGCTCCGGTCATTGCACGTCCGGCAGCTGCGCCACCAGCGCGACCCGTTCGAAGCCGGCGGCCTGGATCCGGCCCATCACGCCGAGAACCTCGCCATAGGCGACCGCCTCGTCACCGCGAACAAAGATACGGACCTGCGGGTTGGCGTCCGAAATGGCCTTCAGACGCGGCACAAGGTTCTCGCCCTCGACGGCGGTTTCCTGCAGGAACAGGCTGCCATCGGCCTTCACCGACACGACAAGCGGCGCGGCATCGGCGTTGATCTGCCCGGCCTTTGTCTTTGGCAGATCGACCTCGACACCGACGGTCAGAAGCGGCGCGGTCACCATGAAGACGATCAGAAGAACCAGCATCACATCGACGAAGGGCGTGACATTGATCTCGCCCATCGGGCGGTGCTTGCGTCCTCCGGCGCGCGGCCGGTTAACCGACATGCCCATCAGCGACCACCCTCATCAAGCTGGCGCGCCAGCAGGGTTGAGAATTCCTGGGCGAAGGTCTCCAGCCGCCCGCCGACCCGGTCCAGATCGCCGGAAAACTTGTTGTAGGCAATCACCGCCGGTATCGCGGCGGCAAGACCAAGCGCGGTCGCGAACAGCGCCTCGGCGATGCCCGGCGCCACCACGGCAAGGCTGGTGTTCTTGGATTCGGCGATCGACTGGAACGAATTCATGATCCCCCAGACGGTGCCGAACAGCCCGACAAAGGGCGACACCGACCCGATCGAGGCGAGGAAGTTCATGCCCTTCTCAAGCCGCTCCATCTCGCGGGTGATGGTGAAATTCATCGACCGTTCCACCCGCCCGAGGAGCGAGGCCCGAAGGTCGGACCGCGCCGAACTGGCAAGGCCGCTCGCCTTGGCGCGTCGCCATTCGCGCATGCCGGCGGCGAACACCCGCGTCATGGCATCGCGCGGATCACCGCCTATTTCGTCATAAAGCGCGTCCGCCGACCCACCGGACCAGAAGGCATCCTCGAAGGCTTCGGAATTGCGGCGTTCATGCCGGACCGAGGTGACTTTCTCGACAATGATGGCCCAGCACCAGATCGAGGCCAGGACAAGCAACAGCATCACCGACTTGACCAGCGGGTCCGCCGCCAGGAACAAGCCCCATATGCTGAGATCGGAACCGGAATGCGCTACAAAACTGTCAACAGAATCCATTCGTGAACCCCACGTTACCCAGTACCCGGGCGACTGGCGGTCCCGCTGTCCGGCCCGAGCCGCAAGGCGATCAGCCGGAAGCGGGGTCGGGCGGCGTCGAGGCCTTCAGCCGTTCGACCACCGCGCTGGGCATCCGCCGTGGCCGCGTGCCGCCGTCCTTGCTGGCGGCAACGCACCCTATGTCAACGAGAAGTCGGGCAAGAATGTGGCCATCATCGAAATTGCCGTCATCGGATCTGTAGATGTCCTGGCGAAGCGTCATAGACGCGCCGCGAAGCGCCTGCAGCCCGGTTTCGACCCGCAGCGCCACGCCAAGCCTGGCCGCGCGGCGATAGTCGATGTTCAGCCGGCGCACGACAAATATCATGCCGCCGTCCTGACCGCCTTCGAGACTGGCCCCCATGTGTTCTTCCTGGCGGATGCCGATGCAGCGCAGATAGGCCGAGCGGGCGCGCTCGGCAAAGGCAAGGTAATTGGCGTGATAGACGATGCCGCCGGCGTCGGTATCCTCAAACTGGACGCGCAGCAGATAATGATGCGCGCCGTCTTCAACCCAGCCGTCGAGAAGGTCCCGTGCGGCGGTCGGGTCAGCCGTCATCGTCAGGCCCGATATCGGACAGCATGTCCAGCTGCCGCGCCGCGCTTTCCGGCGGCGTAATCCCCAGATAGGCCCAGCCCGCCGTCGACAGGCAGCGCCCGCGCGGCGTGCGCATCAGAAGCCCAGTCTGCAGCAGATAGGGCTCGATCACCTCTTCCAGCATGTCGCGTTGCTCGGCCAACACCGCCGCCAGCGTTTCAACGCCGACCGGCCCGCCGCCGTAATTCTCGGCAAGGCAGCCGAGATAGCGCCTGTCCATGGCGTCAAGCCCGCTGGCATCCACCTCAAGCCGCGACAGCGCGTCATCGGCCACAGACGCGGTGACACGGCCATGACCGCCGACGGCGGCGATATCGCGGACGCGGCGCAGCAGTCGACCGGCGATCCGCGGCGTGCCGCGCGCCCGGCCGGCAATTTCCGCCGCGCCATCATCTGCCAGATCCATGCCCAGCCGCACGGCCTGGTTGGCGAGGATCACCGACAGTTCGTCACGGTCGTAGAATTGCAGCCGCATCTGAATTCCGAAGCGGTCGCGAAGCGGCGTTGTCAGCAGGCCGGCGCGGGTTGTCGCGCCGACAAGGGTGAAGGGCGGCAGATCAATCCGCACCGATCTTGCCGACGGCCCCTCGCCAATGATGAGGTCCAGCTGGAAATCCTCCATCGCCGGATAGAGAACCTCCTCAACCGCCGGGTTCAGACGGTGAATCTCGTCGATGAACAACACATCGCGCGGTTGCAGGTTGGTCAGCAGCGCCGCCAGATCGCCGGCGCGCGCGATCACCGGGCCGGATGTGGCGCGAAAGCCGACGCCGAGTTCGCCGGCAATGATCTGCGCCAGCGTTGTCTTGCCAAGTCCCGGCGGGCCGTGAAGGAGGCTGTGGTCCATGGCATCGCCGCGGTCCCGCGCCGCCGCGATGAAGGTTTCCAGATTGGCGCGCCCGCCGCCCTGCCCGATGAACTCGGCAAGACGTTCGGGCCGCAGCGCGATATCCTTCCGTTCGGATGAATCCTGACCCATGGCCCCACCGCCCATTAGCCTGTCCTCACCCTCGGTCATTGGCCAAGCTCCTGAAGCGATGCCGCGATCAGCGCCGACAGATCATCACCCGCGCCCGCCGCGCGCGCCTTCTGCAGCGCCGCATGCGCCTCGGCGCGTCCATATCCCAGATTGACCAGCGCCGACATCGCATCGGCGCCGACATTGCCGTCATCGGCCGGCGCGCCCGCCACCGAAAGGCCCGCACCGCCGGCAACCGGAAGGCTGCCGATCTTGCCGGCAAGTTCATTGACAATGCGCTGCGCCAGCTTCGGGCCGACACCATCGGCGCGCGCCACCATCGCCTTGTCACCGGACATCACCGCGGCGGCAATCTCATCCGGGCCAAGAACCGTCAGGATGGCCATGGCCGCCTTCGCGCCGACACCCTGCACCGTCACCAGAAGCCGGAAGGCCTCGCGCTCGGCCGCGTCGACGAAGCCGAACAGGGTCATGCTGTCCTCGCGCACCTGCATTTCGGTCAGCAGAGTCACCGCAGCGTCGCCACCCCCCAGCCCGGCGCGGGTCTTGCCGGAAATGGTGACGGCATAGCCGACACCGCCGACATCGATGACAAGACCGGCCTCGTCAAGCTGCACGATATCGCCGCGAAGCTGTGCGATCATGGTCCGCCTCCCCGGCGTCCCGTCCCGCCGCCCGCCTCGCGGGCAAGCGCCGCCTCGATGGCCTGGGACAGACCACCGGCGGCGCCAGGGTCCTGCGCCTGCGGACCGCGATGAAGCGCCGCGATGGCGATGGCAAGCGCGTCGGCAGCATCGGCGTTCACCGCCTTCACCGACAACAACCTTGTGACCATGGCCGTAACCTGCGCCTTGTCGGCGCGGCCGGTCCCGACAACGGATTTCTTCACCTGCCTTGCGGCGATTTCGGCCACGTCAAGGCCGGCATGGGCGCATTGCATCATCGCGACACCGCGCGCCATCCCCAGCTTCAGCGCCGAGGATGCGGAACGCGCGACGAAAATCTCTTCAATGGCGGCGGCGTCGGGTCGGTGAGTCTCGATCACCTGTGACAGGCCTTGTGCGATGGTTGAAAGCCGGGCCGCGTCGGCGGCCTTCGGATCTGGCTGGATCACGCCATTGGCAAGATGGACAAGCCGGGTGCCGTCAAGCGTGACAACGCCCCACCCTGTGTTGCGGATGCCGGGGTCAATGCCGAGAATGCGCATCCGCCACCATCCGGTCAGGCCAGCTTGGCCATGATCTCGTCGGAAATGTCGAAATTCGACGACACATTCTGCACATCGTCATTGTCATCAAGCGTATCGAGCAGCCTGATCAGCGTGCCTGCCTGGTCCTCGTTCACCTCGATGGTGTTCTGCGGCTTCCAGACAAGGCCTGATTCCGCCGGCGCGCCGAAGCTGGATTCCAGCGATTCCACGACGCTGTTGTAATCCTCGGTTGCGCAGGTGACTTCATGGCCGTCATCGTCTGACTCGACATTGTCGGCACCAGCTTCCAGAGCCGCCTCGAACATGCTGTCGGCATCCGCGGCGTCCGCCGAAAAGATGATCTGCCCGACCCGGTCGAACATGAAGCTGACCGATCCTGTCTCGCCGAGCGAACCGCCGAACTTGCTGAAGGCGGCGCGGACTTCGGACGCGGTGCGGTTCTTGTTGTCTGTCATCGCCTCGACAATCAGCGCGGTGCCGCCGGGCCCATAGCCCTCATAGCGAATTTCATCATAAATCTCGCCCTCGCCACCCTCGGCCTTCTTGATCACACGCTCGATATTGTCCTTCGGCATGTTCGCGGCGCGGGCCGCCGCCAGCGCCGTGCGCAGGCGCGGGTTCGCCGACGGGTCGGTACCGCCGCGCGCGGCCACGGTCAGCTCCTTGATCAGACGACCGAAGATCTTGGCGCGCTTCTTGTCCTGCGCGCCTTTGCGATGCTGGATATTCTTGAATTTACTGTGGCCTGCCATGGTCCTGCTTATTCCGTTTCTTCGCCCCGCCCCGGCATTTCCTGCCCGCGGGACAGTGATCCTTTCACCCCGACCCCGATGCTATAGCAAATTCGGCACCGGTTGCGCCAGACTCCTTGATAGTGCCAGCCGCCCTGGCTGTCGGTCAGGACATATCAGCCGGGCGTGACCGACGACAGCCGCCCACCCCGGCGGAACGGCGCCGCAGAAACGGCATGACCTGCGTCATTGCTTTCGACAAGGAGCCCGCACAGGGTTGGCTCGCCCATGGCCACCGACAGCCGCGGCGCGGCCTCGCCGGTGAAGCGGGCGGTGGCGGCCTGCTTGTCCATGCCGATAACGCTGTCATAGTCGCCACACATGCCGACATCCGTCTGAAAGGCTGTACCGCCCGCCAGAATCTGGTGGTCCGCCGTTGGCACATGGGTGTGGGTGCCGACAACAAGCGAGGCGCGGCCATCGGCATAATGGCCGACAGCCATCTTTTCCGAGGTCGCCTCGCCATGAAGGTCGATCATGATGAAATCGGCATCGCGGCCGAGCTGGTTGCGGACCAGCGCGCCATTCACCGCCGGGAACACCGGATCATAATCACTCATGAAAAGGTTGGTGATGGCGTTGACCACAACAAGGCGCTGACCCTGGTCATTCGTCACCGTGACGGTGCCGTTGCCGGGCGTGCCCTCGGCCATGTTGAGCGGGCGAAGAAGGCGCGGCGTCGCCTCGATGTAAGGGATGATCTCACGCTTGTCCCAGACGTGGTTGCCTGTTGTCAGAACATCGATTCCGCAGGCGAAAAGCTCATCACAGATGGTCGGCGTCACGCCGAAACCGCCGGCTGAATTCTCGCAATTGACAACAATGAAATCGAGACCAAGCTCAACGCGAAGGCCGGGCACCTGCTGGATGACGGCATTTCGCGCGGCACGGCCGACAATGTCGCCAAGAAACAGCACACGCATCTTCACTCTCCTGAAGGACGCAGGCCCGACGGTGTCAGCACGCCGTCAAGCTTCATATCATAGGGGCCGGTGGGAACAGCCTCGACATGCTGGCCGTCATAGGCGATGCCAAGGGCCGCCACCCGGCACCCACCGGCGCGCAGTCCGGCAAGCGTGCGATCATAGAAGCCCCCGCCATAACCAAGCCGCCAGCCATCATCATCAAAGGCCAGCATCGGCGCCAGGATCACGTCCGGGATCACCTCCGGCAAGTCGGACGGCGGCTGCCTTGTGCTGTAGGGACCTTCCGCCAGCGCGTCGCCGGGAGCCCAGGCGCGGAAGCATAGCGGGTTGCCAGGCGAAGGCGTGACCGGCATCGCGGTCATCAGGCCGGCCGCGGCCAGCGCGGCGACCAGCGGCAGGGGCGACAGCTCCGACCGAATCGGCAGATAGGCGGCGACCACCGGCGCATCGGCGCCGGCCGCTTCGGCAAGCGGCCTGGCAATGTCCATGAGAATCCCTGCCTGCGCGGCAAGCCGTTCGGCAGCGTCCGGATCACCCGTCGCAAGCGTGGCGCGCACCGCGGCGGCTCTCTTGCGAAGCGAGGCCTTCTCGTCGGCCGGATCGGGGCGTGCGTCTGACATGCGATGCGGTCCAGCCGGCCTGCGAGTGGAGACAAGAACGGCGACAACCGGATCAACCGTCGGCAGCTTCATCCTCTGTGACCTGCGATGCAGGTGGGCGCCGCGAATAACCGGACCACGGTCCGGCCAGAGGCAGCTCCCAAGAGATGATTTATGGCCCCAGGGATTGAAAATCCAAACGCGAGGTCCAGTCGTCGCACACCGGTTATTTAGTGGGAAGACAATTTTGATGCAAGCGCGAGGATGCGGTCGGCGGCGCGTTCAAGCGCCTCGGCGGCGGCATCTTTGCCATTCGGGGCCGCCTGCGGCGTCTCACCCGCCCGGTCGGCGAGGATCAGCGCCGCCATGGCGAGAAGACGGGCCTCGCCAATCTGACCGACCGATCCCACCAGCGACTGCAGGATGTCCTCGATCTCCTTGCCAAGCTTTTCGATTCGGGCTTCCTCGCCGGGGCCGCAGCCGATCTGATAAGGGGTGCCGTTCAGGCGGATGGTGACGACGGCCTGGCTCATGCGTTGCCACCTTCGGACGCGGCGCCGCGGCGGATGTCGGCGATCAGTTCCATGGCGTGGGCCAGCTGTTCGTCGATGCGGCCGATCTCGGTTATGATCATCGCACTGTCGATCGTCCCGTTGCCTGCCTCTGCCGCCTTGCCGTCAGCCGCGCCATCCCTGGCGATGGCGGTCTCGAGCGCGTCGAGCGCCGCCGCCAGCTTGCTTTCGGCATCAGCTAGTCGCGACATGGGCAGGCTCCTTGGATGGTTTGCGCGGCACCCCGGATGGAAGCGCCTTGCCGGCCTTGTGCGGGCCGTCTTCACATCTGTCGAATCACAGGGCCGGGCAGACGGGACTAAGGCGAATCACATCGGGGTCCCCGCACCGTTCTGTCAGGCACATCACCGGGAAGCTGAAACTACCTGGCGAAAAACGAGACTGCCCCAAGTGAAGCATCAAATAAAGCCCCATTTTCAGCCTTCGGAAATTGCTCGGATTTTTGGTTTTGCCCATGGGTTGACCGCCGCCATGGCATCCACTCGCCGATTGACGAATCGGGATGGCGTAGGCAGATTGCGCGCAGATCGTCACGCGGCCTCTCCCGGGCCGCCGCAAGCGCCGGTTCAAGGAGATCCTAATGCCCAACAATCCCGCGCGTCAGGACATGGCCAATGCCATCCGCGCCTTGTCAATGGACGCTGTCGAGGCGGCAAAGTCCGGACATCCCGGCATGCCAATGGGAATGGCGGACGCCGCGACCGCCCTGTTCGCCGACCATCTGAAATTCGATGCCGCCGCGCCCGACTGGCCAGACCGTGACAGGTTCGTGCTGTCGGCCGGCCATGGCTCGATGCTCATCTATGCGCTGCTGCACCTGACCGGGTATGAGGACATGACCCTCGACCAGATCCGCAACTTCCGGCAGCTTGGCGCGATCACCGCCGGCCATCCCGAGGCCGGGCATGCTGGCGGAATCGAGACCACCACCGGGCCGCTTGGCCAGGGGATCGCCAACGCCGTGGGCATGGCGATGGCCGAGGCGCATCTGGCCGCCAAGTTCGGCCGCGATCTTGTCGATCATTTTACCTATGTGATCGCCGGCGACGGCTGCCTGATGGAGGGTGTCAGCCACGAGGCCGCCTCTATGGCCGGCCATATGGGCCTGTCGCGGCTGATCGTGCTGTTTGATGACAACGGCATCTCGATCGACGGCAGCACCGATCTTGCCGTGTCCGAGGACACCACCGCCCGCTTCGAGGCCTATGGATGGCAGGTGCTCGCGGTGGACGGACATGACATGGATGCGGTGTCCGCCGCCATTGCCGAGGCCCGCGCCGACACATCACGACCGAGCCTGATCCGCTGCCGCACCGTCATCGGTTATGGCGCGCCGAACAAGGCCGGCACGGCGGGCGCACATGGCGCCCCGCTCGGTGCCGAGGAAATCGACGGCACACGGGCGGCGCTGGGATGGTCGCACGCGCCGTTTGAGGTTCCTGAAGAGATTGTCGCCGCCTGGCGCGAGGTCGGCAGCAGGGGAAGCGCCGATCGCGCCGCCTGGCAGGCCCGCCATGCGGCCGCCGACAGCGCCGCGTTCGATGCGGCCATGAAGGGCAATTTCGACGCAGCCATCGCCGAGGCCGTGGCAGGCTGGAAACAGAGCCTTGCCGCAGAGCCGCAGAAGATCGCCACCCGCGTCGCCAGCCAGAAAGCCATGGAGGCCATCCTGCCGGCCTGCCCGTCGCTTCTTGGCGGATCGGCCGACCTGACCGGATCGAACAACACCCGTGTCGGCGGCCAGGGTTCCTACGGCCGCGACAACGCCGCCGGAAGCTATGTGCATTACGGCGTGCGCGAGCACGGCATGGCCGCCGCGATGAACGGCGTTGCGCTTCATGGCGGGGCCATTCCCTATGGCGGCACCTTCCTTGTCTTCACCGATTACTGCCGCCCGTCGATCCGCCTGTCGGCGCTGATGCGCCAGCGGGTGATCTATGTGATGACGCATGATTCCATCGGCCTTGGCGAGGACGGCCCGACGCACCAGCCTGTCGAACATCTTGCAGTGATGCGGGCAATCCCGAACCTGCTGGTCTTCCGGCCCGGCGACGCGGTGGAAACGGCCGAGGCCTGGCAATGCGCGCTGGCGGCGAAGGAGTCCCCCTCGATCCTGGCGCTGAGTCGGCAGGGTCTGGCGCAGTTCCGGCTTGGCGATCTTTCCCAGAACATGACCGCGCGCGGCGCCTACATTGTCGCAGGCGAAGGCGAAGCACGTCAGGTCACGCTTCTGGCGAGCGGATCGGAAGTCGGCATTGCCCTTGCGGCGCGCGAACAGCTCGCCGGCGACGGCATCGCCGCGACCGTTGTCTCGGTTCCTTGCCTCGAGCTATTCTGGCAGCAGGATGAGGCATGGCGCAACAGCGTTCTCGGCAGCGGCCCTCGGATTGCCATCGAGGCAGCCATCCGCCAGCCATGGGACAGGCTTCTTGGCGATCAGGACGGCTTTATCGGGATGGATGATTTCGGCGCGTCTGCCCCGGCAGGCGATTTGTTCCCGCATTTCGGCATTACCGCCGAGGCGATTGTCGAGGCTGCGAAGGCACGCGTTGCTTAAGCCGGCAAGCCGGCTTCACAGGCTGCAGAGCCGCAGGGGGATACCCACGTGACCACCCGACTTGCCATCAGCGGCTTTGGCCGGATCGGCCGCATGGTGCTTCGCGCCCTTGCCGAGTCAGGCCGCGACGATGTTCAGATCGTGCTGATCAACACGCCGGGACCGGTCGAGGCTTCGGCGCATCTCTACGAGTTCGATTCCGTTCACGGGCGCGCCCGCACAGGCGTGACATATGGCGAGGGGTGGATGGATGTCGGCACCGGCCGCATCGCCATGACGCATGAGCGCGATCCATCGAAAATACCGCATGGCGAGCATGGCATCGACGTGGTGCTGGAATGTTCGGGACATTTCAACGAACGCGACAAGGCCGCCGTGCATCTGGCCGGCGGTGCCAGGCGCGTTCTTGTCTCGGCGCCCTGCAAGCAGGCCGACGCCACCATCGTCTATGGCGTCAATACCAGCGAGATCAGCGCCGACAAGCTGGTCATCTCGAACGCGTCCTGTACCACCAACTGCCTTGCCCCGGTGGCCAAGGTGATGGCGGATTCCGTAGGCATCGAGGCCGGCTACATGACAACCATCCACGCCTACACGGGCGATCAGCCGACCCTTGATACCAGCCACAAGGACCTGCGGCGGGCGCGGGCCGCGGCGATGTCGATGATCCCGACATCGACCGGTGCGGCGCGGTCGGTCGGCGAGGTGCTGCCGCAGCTAAAGGGCAAGATGAACGGCTCGGCCATCCGGGTGCCGACGGCCAATGTGTCGGTTGTCGATTTCGGCTTCACCTCGGAACGCGATACCAGCACCGACGAGGTCAATGATCTTCTCCGCAGCGCGGCGGACGGCCCCATGAAGGGTGTCCTTTCGGTCAATGACAGGCCGCTTGTCTCGATCGATTTCAACCATGACCCGCACAGTTCGATCGCCGACCTGACGCAGACCCACGTGATGAACAAGCGCCTTGTCCGGGTTTTGGCATGGTATGACAACGAATGGGGTTTTTCCTGCCGAATGCTGGACAACGCGGCGGAAATCGGCAAAACACTCTAGCCAGTCGACACACCGCCGCCGGATGACGCGGCCGCGGGTGTGACCAAGCGATAAGAGGTCAGGCATGAAGCTGAACGGTAACGCCGTCAAACCCGGCAATGTGATTGAACATAAAGGCCGCCTGTGGACCGCGGTCAAGGTCGAGCATGTAAAGCCCGGCAAGGGCGGCGCCTTCGCGCAGATCGAGCTTCGCGACATCCGCGACGGCACCAAGCTGAACGAACGGTTCCGCTCTTCGGAAACGGTCGAGCGGGTCATCCTTGAGGAAAGCGAATGTACCTTCCTGTTCGATGATGGCGACAATCTTGTCTTCATGCACAGCGAGACCTACGAACAGATCGCCATTGCCGGCACCATGGTCGGCGATGTCGCCGCCTTCCTTCAGGATGGTATGGTGGTGACCGTGTCCAGCCATGAGAGTGATCCGATCTCGGTTCAGCTTCCCGACAAGGTCGTTATGGAAGTTGTCGAGGCCGACGCCGTGGTGAAAGGGCAGACCGCCTCGTCCAGTTACAAGCCGGCCGTTCTCGAAAATGGCGTGCGTGTCCTGGTGCCGCCGCATATCGAGGCCGGCACCCGCATCGTCGTGCGTCCGGACGACGCCAGCTATGTCGAGCGCGCCAAGGACTGATCCGGCGTCTCTGTCGACACCAGATGAAGGGTAACATCACATGGCCAGCCAGTCCGCGCTGATCAACGTCATGCAGAAGGCGTCAACCTATGCCAGCCGCGGGCTTCTCCGCGATTTCGGCGAGGTGGAAAACCTGCAGGTCAGCCGCAAGGGGCCGGCCGATTTTGTCAGCCGCGCTGACATCAATGCCGAAAAGACGATCCGCAAGGAGCTGGCCAAGGCCCGCCCGGGATGGGGCTTCCAGCTCGAGGAAGGCGGGGTCATCGAAGGCAGCGATCCTGACGCGCCTGTCTGGGTTGTCGATCCGCTCGACGGGACCACGAATTTCCTGCACGGGATTCCGCATTTCGCCATTTCGATCGCGGTGATGGAACAGGACCCACAGGGCCGCAAGACGATCACCGCCGCCACCGTCTTCGACCCGGTGAAGAATGAATTCTTCTATGCCGAAAAGGGCAAGGGCGCCTATCTGAACGAACGCCGTCTTCGCGTGTCGGGACGGCGCAGCATGGCGGAGTCACTGTTCGGGTGCGGCGCGCCCTTTCCTGGCCGTGGCAGCGACGACGACCATGCCATATTCCTGAAGCAGCTTGGCGCGATCATGTCGATCAGTTCGGGCGTACGCCGCAACGGCGCTGCCACACTGGACCTTGCCTGGGTCGCGGCAGGCCGTTTTGACGGCTTCTGGGAAAAGGGACTCAGCCTGTGGGACATCGCGGCCGGCGTGCTGCTGGTGCGCGAGGCAGGCGGCTTCGTCTCGGACTTCGCCTCGCGCGACAAGGCGCTGGACAGCGGCGATGTTGTTGCCGGCAACCCGTCCATCCATGGCGAGCTGATCCGCCAGCTGCGGGTCTGACCCGCGCCGCTGGCGACGCAAATGCGCTGAACCGCTGCTGCCGAACAGCATCGGCTGGCAAAGCGGCCTCATTCCTGCCATTCTTTTCCGCGAGCTTTGGCACCGCTGAGCCTGCGCCGGATTGATTCTGCGACTGATTCCACGCACGATTCCACTGAGGACCACAGGAGACAAGGCGATGATGACCGACCCGCGCCGCTACCTTGTTCGGATGTTGATTTTCCTTTTGGTGGTGGCGGCGATCGCGGCCCTGCTTCATGCGCCGCTGACCCGCGCTTTCATGGGCAATCCTGCCCTGAACGGGGTCATTCTCGGAGCCCTGTTCCTCGGCATCGCCTTCACCGTCCGGCAAATTCTGCGGCTGATGCCAGAACGCCGCTGGCTGACCGCCATCCAGAAGACAGGCAAGCTCGACAACAGGCAGATCAAGCCGGTCCTTCTCGCCACCGTCTATGCGATGCTTGCCGATCAGCGGCAGGAATCCCAGCTCTCGGCGCTGTCGCTCCGCTCGGTTCTCGACGGCGTCGCGGCGCGGCTTGACGAGGGGCGCGAGATTTCGCGCTACATGATTGGTCTTCTGGTCTTTCTCGGGCTTCTCGGGACCTTCTGGGGCCTTCTGCAGACCATTGGCGCCGTCGGGCTTGTCGTCGGCTCGCTGGACACCGCGGGCACCGATTTCACGGCGATGATGGCACAGCTGAAGGGTGGGCTCGATGCGCCGCTTTCCGGCATGGCAACCGCCTTTTCCTCGTCGCTGTTCGGGCTTGCCGGATCACTGATCCTCGGCTTTCTTGACCTGCAGCTTGGCCAGGCCATGGGCCGGTTCTTCAACGAACTGGAAGACTGGCTGTCGGCCTTTGCCCGTTTCAATGACAGCGGGCCAGCAGGGGCCGAACGCGGGGTCACCCCGTTGGCGCAGGGGATGAGCGAGGATGCCGCGCGTGCGCTGATCCATCTTGGCAATTCCATCGCCGCCGGCGAGGACAACAGGCAGCGCGTCCTCGACCAGCTGACCAACATCAACATGACACTTGCCGCGCTGAATGAAGCGATGACGGATGACCGGCGACTTCGCGAGCAGCTGGCGCAGCTCAATGCCGGCATCGCCCAGCTTGCGGCAGATCTCAAGGATGAGCGGTCGAGCGCTGCCTCGACGGTGAGCGCCGAGCTTCGCACCCTGGCGAGCGCCATCAACAAGATGGCCGGCACGGGAACGGCTTCCCGCACCGCGCGCACGGCCACCGCGCGCAGCACAAAGGGATCCTGACAATGGCGCTGGCGCGTCTTGGCGGCAATCGCCGCCCGGAAAATTACACCTGGCCGGGGTTCGTCGACGCGCTGGCAACCTTGCTGATGGTGATCATCTTCGTGTTGCTGGTGTTCGTGCTGATCCAGGTCAATCTGGCCTACCGGGTCGCCGGCCAGGACGCGACGATGAACGACATGCGGGCACAGATCGTCAATCTTGGCGACCTGCTGAATATCGAGCGCAAGGCGAACGAGGACCTGTCCGCGGAGCTGGCCGGCATTTCAAGCCTTCTCGATGACACCACAAGGGAGCGCGACAACCTCGTCACGCAACTTGCGAGCGCCACTGCAACGCTTAATCTGCGTGACGATGAAATCAGGCAGCTGGCGGCGATCCAGGCACAGACCGAGGAGTCGCTTGATGCCGCGCGCAAGACCATCGCCGAACGTGTGGCAGCGCTGGAAGCCATCGAACTTACCCTTGCACAGGCAGAGGCGAAGCTCATGGAATCGGAGGTCGAGATCGCCGAGGCTTCGGCCCGCAATGTCAGCTCTCTGGCCCGGATCAGCGAGCTGGAGACAAAAAATGCCGCCTCGCAGGCCGAGGTGGCGCAGATGACCAACGCCATCACCGCCCTGCGTCTGCGGATTGAGGAACTGACCGGTATCCTGGCGGAAAAGGAGGCGCAGGCGGCGCGAGACAAGATCGCCATCGCCAGCCTTGGCAAGTCACTCAACAACGCGCTGGCATCGCGGGTTCAGGAGCTTCAGCGCTTCCGCTCGGAATTCTTCGGCCGTCTCAGCGAGATTCTCAAAGGCCGCGATGATGTGCGCATTGTCGGTGACAGGTTCGTTTTCCAGTCGGAAGTTCTGTTTGCGCAGGGGCAGGCCGATCTCGGGCCGGAAGGCCAGGAGCAGCTTGGCCAGCTTGCGATCGCGCTGAACCAGATTGCCGCGGAAATTCCCGAGGACATCAACTGGGTCCTTCAGGTCGAGGGCCATACCGACGACATTCCGGTCCGTGCCGGCAGATTCGCCGATAACTGGGACCTGTCGACGGAGCGCGCCCTTTCTGTCGTGCGCTTCCTCGCCGATGCCGGGCTGCCGTCCAACAGGCTCGCCGCCGCCGGCTACGGTGAATTCCAGCCACTCGAAACCGCCAGCACCGACGAGGCACGCATTCGCAACCGGCGTATCGAGATGAAGCTGACACAACGTATCACCGGCAACTGACCTGGCGACCGGTTCACCATCATGTGAACCCTGTCCCGGCGTTTGTTAACCTTGCGGGTGATTACCTGAAAGGATGATCCTTTTCGGGAAGACGCCATTCAGGCCTGACATCCTGAGCCGGATGCGCGACTGCCCGGCCTGCCGGTGGCGGATGTTGCCGCGCGTCGCCATGGCTGCCGCGCTCGCGCCCCTGCCGGCAAGCGGCTGTGAGGGCGGTTTCGGCTGTGCCGACCAGATTGATGCCTTCTTCCTGCCCCTGATCGCCAAAAGCCTGAGGGACAGCCCGCGGACAATGGCGGGTGCGACCATGCCTGTGACGACGCCAGACACGACGCTTCCCACCGAACCTGTGGTCATCAGGCCCCCGCCCCGTCCACCGTCGGACGCGGCCACCTTCATGCCTGCGCTGAGGATCCGGATGGCGCAGCGTCTCGTTGCCGGCGAGGCCACCAAAGCTGGCAGGGCTGATATGACGGTTGATCACAGCAGCATGCGGATTCCGGTGTCCGGCGGCACCGGCACCATGATGACAGAGCCGGCGCCGGTGATCCCCCCGCTTCGGCAGGATGGCGGGACCGTCGGCGTCTGGCATATGCAGCACACCGGTGTTCTTCCCATGCACGCCGCATGGCCTGTCGGCAGGCTGCAACAGCCTGTCACCATGCAATTGGCCTGTGGCGCCTGCGGCAGGGATGGCGGCATCGCGCATTTCAACGGCTCGGCACAATTCGAGATCGAATTCGACCTGTTCGCAGAAGGATGGATCGAGGAGATCGACCTGACCTCTGCTGGGGGACTCACGGCAAACGGGCATATCTCGTTCTGGGATGATCAGCCGTTACGCCATCTTGCCCTTGACCATAAGGCGGTCATGGTGCTTCGGATCGACGGTCAGAAGGGTGATCTGGGTGGCAGCCTTGCCACCTGGTTCGGTGCGGACAAGCGCGTCGCCGGCATCTTCACGGCCACCCAGATTGGCGATGCCGCCGGCTTTGGCGCGATAGCCGGTCAGTTCAGGGGCGCGCCCTGCACACCACCCTGCGGCGTTGAGAACTGAAGGTCGGCAAGATGGCGATAGAGTGCGGATTCATTGATCAGCTGCTCATGCGTTCCCGTGGCGGTGATCCTGCCGCCATCGAGAAGGAAAATCCGGTCGGCGCGGATCACCGTCGCCAGCCGGTGGGCGATGACAATCGAGGTCCGGTCCTGCATCAGCCGTTCCAGCGCGGCCTGCACGGCGGCCTCGGACCGCGCGTCGAGCGCGCTTGTCGCCTCGTCCAGAAGCAGCAGGCCCGGATCACGCAGGATGGCGCGGGCAATGGCGATCCGCTGGCGCTGGCCGCCCGACAGGCGCACCCCTTTTTCACCAACGGCCGTGTCGTAGCCGTTTTCGAGCGCAGCAATGAACTCATGCGCTTCGGCCTGCCTGGCGGCGGCCATGATCTCCTCATCTGTCGCCTCGGGGCGGCCAAAGCCGATATTGTCGCGGACACTTGTCGAGAACAGCGCCGGTTCCTGCGGGACAAGGCCGATGAAACGGCGGATGTCGGCAATGGCGAGTTGGCGCAGATCTTCCCCACCAAGCATCACGCGCCCCCTTCCCGGGTCATAGAAGCGCAGCAACAGGTGGAACAGCGTCGATTTGCCGGCCCCGCTTGGCCCGACGAGGGCCACACGCTCGCCCCGGCGCACCTCGAGATCAACCTCGCTGACGGCTGGCCGAGCCATCCCGGCCGGGTAGGAGAAATCGACGGATTCGAAGCGGCAGGCAATATCGGCATCACGGCGAAGCGGCGCCGGCGCCGGCGGCTCGGCAAGGCGGTCGGTTGTCTGCAATGTCTGGGCAATGCGCTCGGCAGCGCCGGCCGCCCGCTGCAACTCGCCCGCAAGCTCGGACAGGAAACCGGTCGAGGCCGCGACGAGAAAGGCATAGAAGACGAATGAGGACAGATCACCGGCCGAAATGCGGCCGGCAAGAAGGTCCTGCCCGCCAATCCAGAGGATCGCCGAGATCCCGGAGAACACTAGAAAGATGATAATACCGCTCATCCAGCCGCGAAGCCGCACGCGGGTCAGCGCCGCCTCGAGGCTGTCATCGACGGCCGTCTCGAACCGGTCCGCCATCATACGCTGGCGGCCAAAGGCCTGGACCGTGCGGATGGCAGCCACCGTCTCCTCGGCCTGCACAGCGACATCGGCAAGCCTGTCCTGCGCCAGCCGTGACGCACGCCGCAGGCGACGGCCCAGCAGGATCAGCGGCACAACAACCAGCGGCACCACGACAAGAACAACAAGCGACATTTTCGGGCTGGACAGCACCACCATGACAAGCCCGCCCACCAGCAGGATGACATTGCGCGCCGCCATCGACAGCGTCGATGTCATCACCGTCTGCACGATCGCGGTATCGGTGGTGATGCGCGCCAGCACATCGCCGGTGCGGGCCGATTCATACCAGGCAGGCGGCAACGTCATCAGATGGCCGAACACCGCGCGCCTGACATCGGCGAGAACGCTCTCGCCAATCTGGTTCACCAGCGTCGTGCGAAGATAGCTTCCCGCCGCCAGTACGATGGCGATCACGGCGGTGCCGGTGACCGCCCGGTTGAGAAGGTCCGGGTCCTGCCGCCCAAGCCCCTCGTCAACAAGATAGGCGAGGCCGCGCCCCATGGTCAGCAACGCTCCGGCCACCATCAGAAGCGCCAGGACCGCGCCAAGGATGCGATAGCGATAGGGGTGGAAATACGGCCAGAAGACGCGCAGCAATTCACCCGTCGAATAGGAGGCCCCATCCGGCGAAGAGGGCCGGTCACGCCGCGCGGCTTCGGGAATGTCGGCTGGTCTGATTGCTGGCACGCGATGCCGCCTCTGTGCTTGGATTTGTGCTGTCCAGGCGCGCCGATTGGGGCTTGCCTTCCGGGATGGTTGGGGATATACCACCGCATTCAGACATTGACCAGCGCGACTGCTTGGCGCGCTGAACGAAAGGCCGATATGGCCGGGAGCGATCCGATGAAAAAGGATATCCATCCGGACTACCACGAGATCACCGTCGTCATGACCGATGGCAGCGAGCACAAGACACGCTCTACCTGGGGCAAGCCGGGCGACGTGCTGAAGCTGGACATCGACCCGAAGACGCATCCGGCCTGGACAGGCCAGCACCGCATCGTTGACTCCGGCGGCCAGGTGGCACGCTTCAACAAGCGTTTCTCCAACCTCGGCATCAAGTAAGTCCTCCGGTCATAACGGAAACGAAAAAGGCCGGCATCTGCCGGCCTTTTTGTTTGTCTGACTGTTGCCGGCCTAGCTGCGGGCGCGGATGGCCGCCTGTGCCGCCGCAAGACGCGCCGCCGGCACCCGGTAGGGCGAGCAGGACACATAATCCAGCCCGACTTCCTCGAAGAACATGATCGAGTCCGGATCGCCGCCATGTTCGCCGCAGACGCCAAGCTTCAGGTCGGGCCGCGCGGCGCGGCCGCCATCCACCCCCATGCGCACCAGCGCGCCGACACCCTGCCGGTCGATCGAGACGAACGGGTCGGCCGGATAGATTTCCGCATCGGTATAGGCATGCATGAAGGCCCCAGCGTCATCGCGGCTGATCCCCAGCGCGGTCTGCGTCAGGTCATTCGTGCCGAAGGAGAAGAATTGCGCCTCTTTCGCCAGGTCTGCGGCGCAGACGGCGGCGCGCGGAAGCTCTACCATGGTGCCGACAAGATAGTCGATGCGGGTGCCTGTCTCACCGGCCACCGCCTCGGCCTCGGCGTCAATCACGGCCTTGCAGATCGCCAGCTCCCTTTCTGTGGCGGCAAGCGGGATCATGATTTCCGGCACCGGCGCGGCGTCACCTCCGGTGGCGATGGCAGTGGCGGCCTCGAAGATGGCGCGGGCCTGCATGCGGCAAATCTCCGGATAGGTGATTGCGAGCCGGCAACCGCGATGGCCCAACATCGGATTGCTCTCCGAAAGCTTCAGCGACCGCTGGCGCGCCGTTTCGGGCGAAATGCCCGCCGCCGCCGCGACATCGGCAAGTTCCTCGGCCGAATGGGGCAGGAACTCGTGAAGTGGCGGGTCCAGCAGCCGAATGGTCACCGGCAGCCCGGCCATGATGGCGAACAGCTCTTCAAAATCCTGCCGCTGCATCGGCAGAAGCTTGGCAAGCGCCGCTTCGCGGCCCTCGGTATCGACCGCCATGATCATCTCGCGCATGGCGATGATCCTGTCGACATCGAAGAACATATGCTCGGTCCGGCACAGGCCGATCCCCTCGGCCCCGAAATCGACCGCCGTGCGGGCATCCGCCGGAGTCTCGGCATTGGTGCGCACCGCCATGCGGCGGGTCTCGTCGGCCCATCCCATGATGGTGGCGAAGGCCCCCGACATTTCCGGCTGGACGGTATCGACGCGACCAAGGAAAACCTCGCCGGTGCCGCCGTCAATGGTCACCGTGTCGCCTTCGGCCATTTCGAGATCACGGATATAGACCTTGCCGTTGGTCTCGTCGAAGCGAAGCTCTCCCGCCCCTGACACGCAGGCGCGCCCCATGCCGCGGGCAACAACGGCGGCGTGGCTTGTCATGCCCCCCCGCGCCGTCAGGATGCCGGCGGCGGCGTGCATGCCGTGGATATCCTCGGGGCTTGTCTCCAGCCTGACGAGGATCACCTGATGGCCGTTGGCCGCCAGCTCCTCGGCGCGGTCGGCACTCAGCACGATCTCGCCCGCGGCCGCACCCGGCGAGGCCGGAAGCCCCTGGGTGATCACCGTCTTCTCAGCATCGGGGTCCAGCGTCGGGTGAAGAAGCTGGTCCAGCGCGATCGGGTCGATCCGCAGCATCGCCTCGTCGCGGGTGATCAGGCCTTCCTCGGCCATCTCCACTGCCATGCGAAGCGCCGCCGCGCCGGTCCGTTTGCCGTTGCGGGTCTGCAGCATGTACAGCTTGTTCTGCTGAACTGTGAATTCGATATCCTGCATGTCGCCATAATGTGTCTCGAGCTGGCCGCGGACGGCATCCAGCTGCGAGAACACCTCCGGCATCGCCTCTTCCATCGACAGCTCGCTCTCGCCGGCGGTCTTTCGGGCCGCTTTCGTCAGATAGAGTGGCGTGCGGATGCCGGCGACGACGTCCTCGCCCTGCGCATTGATCAGATATTCGCCGTAAAAGCTGTTTTCGCCGGTCGAGGGGTCACGGGTGAAGGCAACGCCTGTGGCGCAATCATCACCCATATTGCCGAAAACCATGGCCTGGACATTCACCGCCGTGCCCCAGGAAGCCGGAATGTTGTTCAGCCGGCGATAGGTGGTGGCGCGGGCATTCATCCAGCTGTTGAAGACCGCGCCGATGGCACCCCAGAGCTGGTCCTGCGGGCCCTGCGGGAAAGCCTCGCCGCTTTCCTCGAGAACGATCTCTTTGAAGGTGCCGACAAGGGTTTCCAGATCATCGCCGGTCAGGCCGGTGTCATCGAACACGCCGCAGCGAAGCTTCAGCTCTTCCAGCGCATCCTCGAACAGGCCGTGATCGACCTCCATCACCACATCCGCATACATCTGGATGAAACGGCGATAGCTGTCATAGGCGAAGCGCTTGTCGTCGGACCGTTTGGCAAGGCCGGCAACCGTCTCGTCATTCAGGCCAAGGTTCAGAACCGTATCCATCATCCCCGGCATCGAGGCGCGCGCGCCCGACCGCACCGAGACAAGAAGCGGGTTTTCCGGATTGGCAAAGCCGGCCCCGGTCTCGGCCTCAATCCTGGCGATGGCGTCTTCGACCTGCCCGACTAGCGCACCGGGATAGCTGCGGCCATGGTCGTAATAATGGGTGCAGACCTCGGTGGTGATGGTGAAGCCTGGCGGCACCGGAAGGCCGATACCACTCATCTCGGCGAGGTTGGCCCCCTTGCCGCCGAGAAGATTGCGCATGCCGCTGTCACCATCGGTGCCGGCTGCGCCAAAGCTGTAGACCCATTTTGTCGAAGCGTCGTCCATTACCCCACTATCCTTCCAGTTTTGAGAAATCGGCGACCCGTTGCATGCTCGCGCGCACCATGGCCAGAAGGCCAAGGCGGTTCTGCCTCACCGCCGCGTCATCGTCATTCACGACAACGCGCTCGAAGAACCCGTCAATCGGCCCCCGCAGCCCGCCAAGAGACTGCATCGCGGCAAGGAGCGACGCGCGATCCTGTGCCTCGGCAGCCGGTTCCGGCAGGGCTGCGAGCGCCGCGTGAAGGTCACGCTCGGCATTTTCGGAAAACAGGCGCGGGTCGGTTTCGGGGGAAAAGGCCTGTTTGGCTTTGCTTTCCTCGGCATTGAGGATGCTGGCGGCACGGCGCCAGCCCGCAAGCAGGCCGGTCCCGTTCTCACCAGACAGAAATTCGGACAAGGCAGCGGCACGGTCTGCCAGCGCCAGCACATCATCACTGCCAGCCACACCCTCGTCACCAAGGGCGGCGCCGACAACGTCATGGGCAAGACCGTCGTCGCGAAGGCTGACACGAAGACGCTCGCGGATGAAGGGCATCAGGTCGGCATCGACATGATCAAAGCCATGCGCCGTGGCTGCGGCGGCAAGAACTCCGGCCAGCGGCAGCCGGATGCGGCGCTCGCGAATGATGCGGATGATGCCAAGCGCGGCGCGGCGCAGCGCGAACGGATCCTTCGAGCCTGTCGGCTTCGCCCCGACCCCGAAGAAGCCGACAAGGCTGTCGATCTTGTCGGCCAGCGAGACAACACATCCCTCGGCGCTTGCCGGCAGACTGTCAGCCGGCCCCTGCGGCCGGTAATGCGCGGCGATGGCATCGGCCACCGCGGGTTCGCCGGCGCGGATGTAATGCCCGCCCATGATGCCCTGCAATTCGGGGAATTCACCCACCATGCCGGTGACCAGATCGGCCTTGGAAAGCCGCGCGGCGCGGGTGGCGGTGGCGGGCTCGCACCCCTCGACATGCGGGGCGATGGCGGCGGCGAGGCCCTCCAGGCGGAGCGCCTTGTCATGAACCGATCCCAGCCCCTCATAAAAGGCGATATCGGCGAGCCGCGGCAGCATCTCCTCGAGCGGTGATTTCGAATCCTCCTGCCAGAAGAATTCGGCATCCGCCAGACGCGCGCGCAGAACGCGCTGATTGCCCGCAAGGATCACCGCGTCGCGTTCGGCATCGGCAAGCCGGTTGCTGACGATCACGAATCCGGGCTGCAGGGCGCCCTCGGCATCCTCAGTGACCAGATATTTCTGATGGGCACGGATCGAGGCTTCCAGAACCTCGTCCGGAAGGGCCATGAACCTGTCCTCGATGGTCCCGAACAGCGGCGTCGGCCATTCGACAAGGCCGCAGACCTCGTCAACCAGCCCCTCATTGACACGAAGGGCCGTGCCGGCCTTGGTGGCCCGCGCGGCAGCGCCATCCAGAAGCGCGGCGCGGCGCTCCATTCTATCAACCATCACATGGCCGGCGCGAAGCCGCGCCACATAGTCATCGGCGCTGGCAACACCTGTCAGGTCGATATCGCCGGCATGTTCGAAATAATGGCCGCGGCTTGTCGCGGTGAAGGCAAGGCTGGCCCCGCCGAGATCCAGCTCGCCCGCCAGTGGCGCGCCGCCGAACAGCACGTTCACACGATGAAGCGGACGCACCCAGCGGAACCGGGTGGCGCCCCATCGCTGGCTTTTCGGCCAGGGAAAATCCGCCAGCACACCGGTGATCATGTCCGGCAGCAGCGCGGACGTCGCCGCCCCGGCCTTTTCGATGCGGGCGAACAGGAACCTGCCTTTCGGCGTGTCTTCCTCGACAAGCTGGTCGCGCGACAGGCCTGTTGATTTGATGAAACCGGCGATGGCCTGGTCCGGCGCGTCCGCACGCGGGCCACGGCGTTCTTCCGAAATATCCTCCTGCCGCTCGGCAAGTCCCTCGACATAAAGCGCCAGATGGCGCGGCGCGACGAAATGCCGGGATGGCCCGTGCACCAGACCGGCATCTTTCAGCCTCACCAGCATCAGACGTTCCAGATCGACCGCCGCACGCGCCTGCATGCGGGCCGGGATTTCCTCGCAGATAATCTCGATCAGAAGGTCAGCCATGAGACGCCTCCGCCGATGTCGCGGCGGTGTCCGCAGCGCCGATCCAGGCCTCGCAGCACCCGCGCGCCAGTGCCCTCACCCGCCCGATATAGGCGGCGCGTTCGGTCACCGAGATCACCCCGCGCGCATCCAGAAGGTTGAACAGGTGGCTTGCCTTCATGCACTGGTCGTAGGCCGGCAGGGCCAGCGGCGTGTCCAGCGACAGAAGCCTGCCACATTCAGCCTCGGCATCACGGAAATGGCGCAGAAGCGCGGTCGTGTCGGCATGGTTGAAGTTCCAGTCGGAGAACTCGACCTCGGCGCGGTGGAAGATATCGCCATAGCGCTTGCCGCCCTCCTCGCCTGGTACCCCGTCCCAGTCGAGGTCATAGACATTGTCGACACCCTGGATGAACATCGCCAGACGTTCCAGCCCGTAGGTCAGTTCCAGCGGCACGGGATCACACTCGATTCCGCCGACCTGCTGGAAATAGGTGAATTGCGAGACTTCCATGCCGTCGCACCAGACCTCCCAGCCAAGCCCCCAGGCGCCAAGCGTCGGGGATTCCCAGTCATCCTCGACAAAGCGGATGTCATGGGTGGCCGGGTCAAGGCCGATCGCGGCAAGGCTTCCGAGATAGAGTTCCTGCGAGTCAGGCGGTGACGGCTTGAAAATGGCCTGGAACTGGTAATAGTGCTGAAGCCGGTTCGGATTTTCACCAAACCGGCCGTCTGTCGGACGGCGCGAAGGCTGTACATAGGCGGCGCGCCAGTGATAATCCGGCCCAAGCGCGCGAAGTGTCGTCGCCGGGTGAAAGGTGCCGGCGCCAACTTCCATGTCATAGGGCTGCAGGATCACCGCGCCCTTGGCAGCCCAGTAGCTCTGGAGTTTCAGAATAATCGACTGGAAATCAAGGCCGGGACGGGTGGTGAATGTCTTTGGCATCTGTTGTGGATTCAGCGATTTTGATAACATTTAGTTGATGTATTATTTGACGAAGGAGAGCGGTAGATACCAACTTTTGGGTCTGAATCACACCAAAAATTTACTATTCACTCTGGCACTTTTCGCAGAGGTCCTTATTGATTTCTGAAACCACGACCCATGCCCCGCATGATTTACATTCAACCAAGTCAAGAGCGCTATTGGGGTTGTGTTTTTTATCTTTTTCAGATGGTTTTTCACTTTTGGATCCAGGTCCTCCAAGTCGCTCTAACAAACGAAAACCTATCCAAACAGCCCATATTACAGCGGCGAGCGCCAGTAGTTTCGGAAGCGATGGAATCATCTTTAAATAGACCCTTTCCACAAGGCAGATGGCCGTTATCACAGACCAAAACGCGAGAAATGTGCTCGCTCGACCGCCAGCGCGACAGCCTCATCAAGGATGGCGGCCGCGCCGGCCGAGCTGGACATCGACCCTGAAAGACCGCCAAACCCGCTGAACAGCTTTTTCTTCGGCTGAATGGTGAGAAGATCGACATCCTCGCCGAACCGGCGCGTGACAATCGAGCGGCAGTCGCCAAGCCCGTCGATCAGGCCAAGCTCAATTGAAGTGGCGCCGGACCAGAAGGCCCCATTGAACAGGTCGCCGTGATCACCCTTTAGCTTGCCGCCGCGCCGTTCGACGATATGGGTGATGAATTGCTGGTGGATTTCGCCCTGAAGCGATTTCAGCCGCGTCACATCCTCTTCCGATTCAGGCCTGAACGGGTCGAGGATCGCCTTGTGCTCGCCAGCCGTATAGACCCGCCTATCTATGCCGAGACGTTCGATGGCGCGGTCAAAGCCGAAACCGGCCGACACAACCCCGATGGAGCCGATGATCGAGGCGGCATTGGCGTAGATCTCGTCAGCGCTTGCCGCCAGCCAGTAGCCGCCGCTTGCCGCCACATCCTCGCAGAAGGCCAGGACCGGCACATCCGCCTTGCGGGCCAGGTCGCGCACCCGCTGGCCGATTAGCGCCGACTGCACCGGTGATCCGCCGGGTGAATTGATGATCAACGCCACTGCCTTGGCGCGGCGGATGGAAAAGGCCTTCTTCAGCTGCGGCTCGACCCCTTCCAGCGAAATGCCCCGCCGCAGCCCGCCGCCGCCCGCGATCACGCCGGACAGACGGATCACCGGAACCACGGCACGGCGCCTGCGCCAGAAGAACAGTTTCGACAGCAGTTTCGACAACACCGCCTAGGACCCCTCGCGACTTTCGCCGGTGCGACGCCTGCCGCTGGCAAGAGGACGCGCCGGATGGATCACGGCAAGCTGCCCGCCGGACATGATCTGGGCCGCGGCATCCGTGAAGCCGCCGTCATCGCGGTGCAGCACCAGCCCCGGCAGCACCGCACCCGGCCCCTCGACCTCGCGGCGGACCTGAAGAATGACCCGGCCCGCCGGGCTCGAATGGCGCGGCCAGAGTGGAAACAGCACTGCCTCGCCGGCCCCGTTCTGTTCGAACAGGCTGATCAGTTCCGGCACCCGGTCTGCGCGGCAGATGAAAGTGATCTTGGCGCGCGGCTTGGCCGCCCAGACCGCCGCCCTGACCCAGTCCACCATATCGGTGTCCTCGCCCATATGGGCCAGCGCGCGGTTGGCGTCGCGCGGGCGCGTGCCGTGAGAATTGTGGTAGGGCGGGTTGCTGACCACATGATCAAAGCTTCCCGCCAGCACGGACGGCAGCTCGCGAATATCGGTGGTGAGGATGCGCAGCCTGTTGGCGACGCCATTGACGTCGGCGTTTTCCTGCGCCAGCGCGGCAAGGTCGGCATGTTTCTCGATGGCTGTGATCTGCAGTTCGTGATGGCGATGTGCCATGCACAGGCTGACCCCGCCAACCCCGGCCCCAAGGTCGAGGACCCGTCCGCCGGCGGTCGAAATGGCCGCGGCAAGTAGTACCGTGTCGGTACCGACCCGATAGCCGTCGGCCGGCTGTGTGATCTTCACCGCCTCGTCGAGAAGGTGGTCATGCGTCACCTGCATCATCCTGAAATCACTATCTGATGTGGTGTCGTCAGTCATCGTAATATTCCTCGGCATCGCGAAGCACGGTTTCCGCCGCCAGCCGCAGCGCGGGCGGCACAACAAGCCTCCTTGGGAACGCCCCGATCCCGCCCTCGAGCGAAGCGATGTTCTCGTCGAACACATCGGTGTGGATGCCAGAATCCGCCAGCAAGGCCCGCAGAAAGGACAGCCGGACGATGTCCGTGGTTCGAACAAGCGTTACCATGGCAAAGATATGCGCCAAAAGCCGCGAATAGCCAAGACCCGGCGCAAAAAAAAGCCGCCGGAAAATCCATGCGGGTATGCCCGTTTGGGCCATTTGCGCCACTGCGGCCAGGGCTGCGGCGAAATGGCGTGAAGCCGGGTTTCATTGTGTTTTTGCTTGCCCCGGGCAGCACCGCCGCGATATTCGGGAGTCAGGTTACTTAGGATCCAGAAACCGATGCCAGTTACGAATGTGGCGCGCGAGGCCGGTGAGGCACCGTCCCTTGCGCCGCTGATCGACATGCTTTCCGGCGACATGGCCGGGGTCAACGCCACCATTCTTGAACGGATGGAAAGCGAGGTGCCGCTGATCCCGCAGCTTGCCGGACACCTGATCGCCTCAGGCGGCAAGCGCATGCGCCCGATGATGACCGTCGCCGGCGCCATGATGGGAAGCCATGATGCCGCCACCCGTGCGCCCGCCATCCTGCTGGCCACGGCCGTCGAATTCATCCATTCGGCGACGCTTCTTCATGATGATGTGATCGACGAGTCAAGGCTTCGCCGGGGCCAGGACACGGCCAATGCGCTGTGGGGGAACGACGCGTCGGTGCTGGTGGGGGATTTCCTGTTCGCGCGCGCCTTCGAGCTGATGGTCGAGGCCGGCGATATCACGGTTCTGGGGCGGCTTGCCGCCGCCGCCGCCGAGATCACCGAGGGCGAGATCAGGCAGATGGCCATCACCGGCCAGCCGGACACGCCGGTCGATGATTATTTCGATGTAATCAGGGGCAAGACGGCGGTTCTGTTTTCCGCCGCCGCCGCCGCCGGCATCGAGGTGACAGGCGCGCCTGCCGAACATGTCGAGGCCATGCGGGTCTACGGCATGGAGCTTGGCATGGCGTTCCAGATCATGGATGACGCGCTGGACTATACCGCCACCGCCGCGCAGATGGGAAAAAACGCCGGTGACGACTTCATCGACCAGAAGATCACCCTGCCAACCATCCTGGCCTGGCAGGACGGCGATGCGCCGGAACGCGAATTCTGGCAGCGCACGCTTGGCAGCGCCGATTTTGAAGAGGGCGATCTTGCACAGGCGCAGGCCATCCTCGCCCGCCATGACGCGGTGAACCGGTCGGTGGCGGTGGCGCATGACCACGCGCTGGCCGCCGGCGCGGCGCTTGCCCCGTTCATGGAGGAAGCGCGCACCGCGCCCCTGGCCCGCGCCCTTGCCAACGCGGCGCTGTTCGCCGCGCACCGCGCCAGCTAGGGGTGGACGAGGGTCAGATCAGGGTCAGGCGACCCTGACGAACAAACCGATCCAACTACCTGCGTTGACGAAGGGGCCCATGCCGAAATTTAGGCACCGCCATTCACCAACCTCAATATAGCCGCCAATGACCGGACGCATATCATCCATAAGCACCACATAACGAAGAGCTGGTCCATGGTTCAGGTTACTGGCCGGGCGGAAGGTGAAGCCGCCATCGTACCAGACATTTGTGATCCCGCTGAACCTGGCGAGCACCACTCTTCCGACTGAAACGCCGTCTGTCAGCAGGGTGGCGTTGCTGCCGGCAGGTCCGGTCGGGCCAGTTGCGCCCTGAACACCACGTGGGCTCCGCGCACCCTTCGGGCCGGCATGGCCTCTTGGCCCGCGAAGCTGTCCCGGGTCGGAGGCCGAAAAACAGCGGGCCACCGCCCCCGACGGCCA
>CAJWVJ010000010.1 GCA_913048595.1 uncultured Alphaproteobacteria bacterium
AGAACTATCCGTCTGTCTTCAACATGATCCGGTCGGGCGTTGTGGCGCCAAAGTCATTGATCGGTGCCGAGCTGACCCTTGAAGAAGGGGCCGAGCTTCTGACCCGAATGGACCAGTTCCCGGGAACAGGCGTTGCGGTCATTACCTCGTTCTAGGCCGCACCCGGTCCGCACCTGCGTTGTCAGGCCGCCGTCCGGCGCGAGGACAGCCGCTCCTTCTGTTCCTGATTGTCGGCCTCGACGGCGCGGCGCAACCTGTAGGCGATGTCCGGAATGGCCGAATTGACCCTCGCCCATGCCGGGATGAAGGGTGTCTCCATCGGCGCGTAGGTGAAATCATCGCCGGCTCTCATGATGTTCTCGGCGAACATCTCGATGGCGCGTTCCTCGCTGTCAATGTCATAGGCAAGCCCGTTCAGCTCGGCATCCGACTGGTAGAAGGAGGCAATGTCCAGCGCCTGCCGGTAATAGGTGGCCTTGATCGTACGGAAAGTGTCCTGGCCGAAACAGTGACCCTTGGTGGCAAGCTTGCGGAACAGGACCTTGGTGATGTCGATTGACATGCGTGACAGGCCTGCCGTTCTGTCTTCGACAGACAGCGGCTGATGCTTGTGGTCATAGCTGTTGGCCAGGTCCACCTGGCAGATCCGCGCGCTGGCCTGGTTGCGCTGCATCTCGGACAGAATACCGACTTCCAGCCCCCAGTCAGACGGAATCCTAAGCTCGGGAATCAGCGACCTGCGGAAGGAAAACTCGCCAGCCAGCAGATAGCGGAAGCCCCGCATGAAGGACAGGTAGTCATTCGGGCCAAGCACCCGTTCCAGCGCCATCAGCAACGGCCCGACAAGAAGCCTGTTGACGCGGCCATTCATCTTGCCGTCAGCCACACGCGGATAATATCCCTTGCAGAATTCAAACTGGAATTTCGGATTGGCCACCGGATAGAGAAGCCGCGCCAGAAGCCGCCTGTCATAGGTCAGAACATCACAATCGTGAAGCCCCACTGCATCGGCCTTGCCACGGGCATTCACCATGCCGATACAATACCAGACGTTACGCCCCTTGCCGGGCTCCGTTGGTGCCAGGCCCTTGTCCTGAAGCTCGTCCTGGATCGCCCTGAGGCGCGGCCCGTCATTCCACAGGACCGAAAAGGGCTGGTTCAGCTTTGTGAAGAATTCATAGGCATATTCATATTGCTCGCGGTCGGCACAATCCAGCCCGATGACCACATGACCAAGATAGTTGGTACGGCTGATCTCCTCGACGATATGCGGCAGCGCGTCACCCTCAAACTCGGAAAACAGGCAGGGAAGGATGATCTCCATCGGCCGGTAGGCGGAAAACACCTTCAGTTCGGCCTCCAGCTCTTCTGTCGTTCGTGATTCAAAATCATGCAGCGTCGCAATGATCCCGTTCTGAAAGAAATCCCCCATTTCAACTCTCCTTTCCTGTGTCCAGGGCCGCAAACGCGGCATTCGCCGCGATGATCCAGCCCGAAGGTGCCGGTTGTGGCGCGACGATCACCTTGTCCGGCGGATCCGGCAGGGTGAGGAGCGGCGCCCCCGGGCGTGGCACAACGCAGGCCACATCGGCCGCGCATAAAAGCGCGACGTCGTTTTCACTGTCACCGAACCCGATGACGCGCGGGGCTATCGGCTCCGGCGCGAACATTCCGCGAATGAATTTGTTGAAGGTGGATTTGTCGTGACGTCCCGACAGGCAGCAGACGCGCCCGCCCCGATGCACCGCGAGCCCCGCGTCGGCCGCCTGCGCGCACATCCGGACAAAGGCTTTCTCGTCCCCGTTGAACTGGAACAGCACAGAAAAATCGCGGGCAAGCGCCCGTTCCAACGCGTCTCCTGACAGGCCCAGAATACGGGTCTGCTCGGCCTCTTCCATTGCATCGATGAAAACACAGGACTGGCGAAGAGCCGGGTCTACGGCACTGATCCAGATGCTCATCAACCGCTCGACAGTGGTTCCGGCGATCACCCGGCTTGGCATGTCGGGGTCGCGGCCCCTCGCCAACAGGTCCGCATTTACAAGAGCTGCACCATTTTCACAGATGAACGGAAGCGTTACGCCAAGCTCGGCGCAGAACGATTCAATCTCCGGACCAGTCTTGCTTGAATTCGGGATGATCGCGATTCCACGCGCCAGAAACGCCAGAATGTCGGCGCGAATGGCAGCAAAGGCAAAGTCATCATGCCCAAGCAGCGTCCCGTCGAGATCTGTTATGAAGATTGTCTGCACGCGTTTCATTCCCTGTACCAGGCCACCAGATGGCCGGAATTGTGGTCAACGCACCACCTTCCATCAGGAGGCCGCACAATAAAACGGCTCATTTTGCATGATTGTGATGCGTTTTTTGCAGCAGCCGGTGGGCAAGGACAGGTCTTGTCGGGGCATCGGCGTCGTCAGCCGTCCTCGCTAATAGGTTGCGCGACCGCCTGACAGGTCGAACACCGCCCCGGTGGTGAATGAGTTTTCCGGCGACACCGCCCAGAGGATCAGCCTGGCCGCCTCATCGACATCAAGGAAGCGACCACGCGGAATTTTCGACAGCATATAGTCGATATGCTGCTCGCTCATCTGGTCGAAGATACGAGTTCTGGCGGCGGCGGGGGTGACACAATTGACAGCGATGTCATAGCCGGCGAGTTCCTTGCCAAGCGATTTGGTCAGCCCGATCACCGCCGCCTTCGAGGCCGAATAGGCCGAGGCGTTCGGGTTCCCTTCCTTGCCGGCGATGGAAGCCACATTCAGTATGCGCCCATATCCCCGGTCCTTCATACCGCCGACACAGACCCGGTTCACATAGAAGGTGCCGTTTAGATTGATATCCAGGACCCGGTGCCAGTCTTCGACCGCATAGCTGTCCAGCGGGGCGTTCGGGCCGGAAATACCAGCGCTGTTGACCAGAATGGACGGCATTCCAAGGGCATCACAGGTTCGGGCATGCGCTGCCTCGACGGCGGCAAGGTCGGTGATGTCACAGCCGATCGCCAGCGTGTTCGCGCCAAGGCTGGACATCGCCTCATCATTGCCGGGATCAATGTCCCAGCTGGCGACCCTCGCCCCGCGTTCAACCAGAAGGCGTGCCACCGCGAACCCGATCCCCTGCGCACCGCCTGTCACCACCGCAACCTGACCACCCAGCATTTCCACCTCCTCGACATGCCAACCGGTCCAGTATCCACATTTTCTCACCTGCCGCAGGCCCCAAATTCAGGCCCCAAAATCGGGCCTGGCGGGCCATTATGGATCGGCATCTCGGACGCAGGCGTGGTGACGGCCCATGGTCAGAGGGTGGCCGGACAGATGCCAGGAGACCGGCGTCTGTCACAGGCCGGTCCAGCGATCAGGTCAGGCCACCTGTTCGGCTCGGCGCCAGATCGGGAAAGGGTCCGGGAAACCGGGAAGATCATGCGGGCCTGTGGCCATGTCGGCGGGAACAAGGCAGTCATCCAGCCGTGCCTTCAGGGCGGGCCAGTCGATGCCGGCGCCGATGAACACGATCTCCTGCCGGCGATCACCCCAGGGTTCCTGCCAATGGGCCCTCAGATACTGGCGCCCGCTTTCATGCTGCGGCCAGCGCTCCTCGGGAACAGCGGCCCACCATGTGCCGAGCGGCGCGACGCTGGAGAGCGCGCCGGCAAGGGAGAATTCGGCGACCCAGTCGGGGCGCGTGGCGATCCAGAAATGCCACTTGGCCCTGATCACCCCGGCAAGGTCGCCATTTAGCACGTCCGATATCCGCGCCGGAATGAACGGTGCCCGCGCCCGATAGACATAGGACGCAACGCCGTACTCCTCGGTTTCCGGCACATGATCGGCAAAGCCATACAGCTCCTTTGCCCACAGGGGGTGCTCATGGGCCTTCTCGAAATCAAAGAGTTCGGTGTCGAGGATTGTCTCGGCCGGCACATCCGACCGGTCCGTCTCGATGATCTGCGCGTCGGCATTGAGGCTGCGGATGATCTTGCGCGCGGCATCGACCCGGTCGGGGCCCGCGTCGGTAACCTTGTTCAGGATCACCACATCGGCGAATTCAATCTGGTCGGTGAGAAGATGCACCAATGTGCGCTCATCCTCCTCGCCCATGGTTTCACCGCGGTCCCGCAGGAAATCATGCGAGGAAAAGTCGTTGAGAAGGTTCACCGCGTCGACGACAGTGACCATGGTATCGAGGCGGGCGACATCCGACAGGCTGTTACCCTGCTCGTCACGGAAATCGAAGGTGGCCGCGACAGGCAGCGGCTCCGAGATGCCCGTGGATTCGATCAGCAGATACTCGAACCGCCCTTCGCCGGCAAGGCGACGCACTTCGTCAAGAAGGTCGTCCCTCAGGGTGCAGCAGATGCAGCCATTCGACATCTCGACAAGCGTCTCGTCAGTGCGGCTGAGTTCGGTATCGGCGCGGACAAGGTCGGCATCGATATTCACCTCGGACATGTCATTCACAATCACGGCGACCTTGCGACCCTCCCGATTGTTCAGGACACGGTTCAGCAATGTGGTCTTGCCGGCACCAAGAAAGCCGGACAGGACGGTGACGGGGAGACGTTGATCAGACATGGGGGCTCCGTTGTTGTGGCCTGTTGTCGCGATTTCACGAGGCGTGGCGAACGATCTGAAGCAGATGTTATAACATTACATTTGATTGCGAAGGCGCAAATCTGACCTGCCACAGGAAATTTCAGCGGCTCACCAGAAAAGTCACATCCTGCTTAACGCCCCGGGTCGGAACAGCCTGAACATGTCCGAAGCGGCGCAGCGCCGCCATCATCCCCTGCTGGTCAGCGTAATAGATGTTGGCGGTGAGGCGGGCCTCGCGCTGGCACAGCAGATTCAGCGCCATGCCGTGACGGCAAAGCGGCCAGCAGGCGGCAAGTGACTCCAGGATATAGCGCTGCCACCGGACGGGATCATCGATCAGGCACAGGTTGAAAGTGCCTGAAAACAGGGCGTAATCCACCTGTGATGGTGGCAGCTTTCCAACCTTGAAGCGCGCTGCGGCATGCGGCAGGCGCTGCCGCGCGGCGGCGATCATGGCCGGGTTGATGTCGAAGCCAAGATAGGACCATGACCCGATCTGCGGGCGGTCCTGCATGAAACTCAGCATCGCGCCATAGCCACAGCCGATGTCGGCGACGGAGGGCGCGGCATCCGCGCCCGCCCGGCTGGCTGCATGACTGGCCACAAGGCCAAGAAGTGCGGAAAACCGGGCGCGCTGGCTTTTCGGCGAGTTCCAGAAGACGCCCTGCGCGGTGGCGCCATGGCGTGACAGCGCCCGCCCGTAGGCGCGGTTCAGCCCGGCTTCGATTGAAAAGGGCCAGATGGCACTGAAGATTCCGGTCATTGGCAAACAGGCTCCCCTTGAAAAAGGAGTCTATGGCCAATCGTGCCGGCTGCAAAGACGGCAAGCTGACGGCTTGTCAGGAAGCGACCTTCATCCCCAGCCCGGAGAGCCTGCCAAGCTCCGCGCCTAGATGGTCGGCAAGACAGCCCATCGCCGACAGGCCGGCGCGTGATTCGGCATCGCTGTTGTAATTGGTGTTGGTGTTGATGTCATAGACGTAAGGCACGCCATCCGGATCAAGAATGAATTCGAAGGCCGCCACATCCAGCTGTTCCTGCGCCATCACCGCCTGCATCCGCGGGACAAGGGACCGGCCAAGGTCGCTGTCGCCAAACCTGTCGATGATGTCGAAGGCAAAGCGCGGCTCGGCATCCGCCATGCAGGTACTGGCATCCAGCGCGCAGACATCGGCCGGGCACAGCTCGAACCCGTTGCTGGTATCGACACGCACGGCGTAGACAAGCTCGCGGCCGACAAATTCAACCCTCGTAATGGTTTGGTCGGGGGCGGCGATGTAACGCTGAACAAGCGTGATTCCATCCACTGACGGTTCGAAATCGACACCATTCACATAGTCCGACAGGGCGGCGCGGCTGCGGAACAGCTGTACGCCAAGCCCCTTGCCGGCGCGGTTGTGCTTGGTGATCACCGGCTTGCCGTCGAAGCGCGAAAAGGCTTCGGTCACATCCTCGGCCGTAGTCGCGGCAACGGTATCCGGAACGGCGAGCCCGGCCCGCCGCAGCGCCGCATACTGGACAAGCTTGGAAATTTCGAGATTGAGCGCGGAGCGCCCGTTCAGCGTGCGCCGCCCCTGCGCCTCGAGCCAGGCCAGGACGCCGGCTGTCATTTCCGGCGCATAGCGGTTGCCGCGGGTGTGCGAGGAGGCGCTCATACGGTTGTAGAACACGCCCTGTGGCGCGACCTCGGCAAGCGCCAGATCACTGGCAGCCAGGTTCCAGTCGCGATAGGCAAGCCCGCGCGCCTCCAGCGCCGCGAAGAGCGGCGCGGTCCAGTCGGGATTTTCATGGATCACATGGATCGCAGGTGTCGTATGGTCGGCCGAGATATCATAGGAAACCGGCATGGCGGTGCCTCGCGTCAGACTGTCTTGAACTTTCTAAGAGATAGAATTTATTTCCCTGAAAACCAGAAGAGTCCACAGGATTGGTATGAAATTTCGCCTAATGGCTGGATGATTGGATATTCATTCTCAAATCACCCGTTTTCGGAGAAACAACCACAAAGCCGAGGACCACGGAAAATGACGACATGCCGGCTGTTTCCGCTACCATGGAGACAGCGTGCGACCCCGTTTCCGGATGTGACAGGCCATGACCCGTTTCTGCCCCGACAGGCTTCTGTCCTTTGCCACCGATGTCTATCTCGCCAAGGGCGTTCCCGAACCCCAGGCGGCGCATCTTGCCGCGACGCTGGTGGCGGCCGATCTGTGGGGCCATTCCTCGCACGGGATCATGCGCCTGTTCTGGTATGGCGCGCGGTTTGACAGCGGGGTGACGAAAACCGGTTCCCAGCCTGCCGTCACCCTGGACATAGGCCCGCTGCTGGGACTCGACGGCGCGGACGGCATCGGCCAGTGGGTGGCGCAGCATGCTGTCGATCTGGCAGCCGAGCGCGCCGCGCGTCACGGCATCGCCGCCGTCAGCATCCGCAATTCAGGCCATTTCGGCACCGCCATGTTCTTCACCCGCCAGCTTGCCGAGGCGGGCATGATCGGCTTTCTTGCCAGCAATGCCAGCCCGGCCATCCCACCGGAGGGCGGAGCCGAAAAGCTGATCGGCAACAACCCGCAAAGCTAGGCGGCGCCAACCGGTCTCGACGCCCCCTTTGTTCTGGATTTCGCCCATTCGGCCGTCGCCCGCGGCAAGACCTATCTGGCGAAGGAGGCGGGGCAGGCCATCCCCGATGACTGGGCGCCGGATGCCGACGGGAATCCGACGACCGACCCGGCGGCGGCGATCACCGGCACGCTTCTTCCCATGGCCGGGCACAAAGGCGCCGGACTTGCCGCGATGATGGATGTTCTTGGCGGGCTGCTGTCGGGGGGCGGGCATGGCGCGGCGGTGGCCGGGCCCTATATTGCCGACCGCCGCAGCGGTGCCGGCCATCTTCTGATCGCCATCAACATCGCCAGCCTGCGGCCGCTTGGTGATTTCACCGCCGAGATGCAGCAGATGATCGCCAGCTGGAAGGCCAGCCGGCCGCGCCTCGGGGCACAGGCCATTCTCTATCCGGGGGAGCCCGAGCATCTTCATGAAATGATGACGCGCCGCGACGGAATTGCTCTGCCGAGGGACATGGTGGCGGGACTGTGCGAAGAGGCAGGCGCAATCGGCGTCGCCATCACCCCGCGGCAGCTTGCGCTCTAGCTTGTCAGGCCACCCCTGTTCAGGGCTTCTCGATTTCGTACGGCGTGAGGCTCTGATAGATGTTCAGCCGCAACCATTGCCGCTCGTTCATCTCGTTGGCATCGGCAAGACGGTTGGTCAGGTTGCGAATCAGCGCCCGCAGCACCGGGTCGGCCTCGCCAAGCTTGCGCTGCATGGTCTTGGCGTCGATCACATCTATCACGGCGTTAGTGGCTGTCACCGCGCAGGCGGTGCGTTCCCGCTCGCCCATTATCGAGGCCATTTCGCCGAACAGCTCGCCGGCCTTCAATGTAGCCAGCGTCAGCCCTTCGTTCGACTTGATGTCCACCGTTCCCGAATTGATCAGATAGAGATCGTCGCTCTTCTCGCTGATATCGAAGATCACTTCGCCAGCCTTGAAGGGCTTGCGAACCATATTCATGACAAGCTTCATAACCTGCCCTCATGGTAACGCCCGCCCGTCAGGACGGAACCGGGTCATTCTTCGCGAATCTCGGCCGTCATGTAAAGCACGGCGTGGCCAGAGATCAGCACGCGGTCACCGGCAAGCCGGCACCATAACTCGCCGCCGCGGGCCGAGACCTGGCGCGCGTGAAGACTGGCGGTGCCAAGTCGCGCCGCCCAGTAGGGGATGATGGTGCAATGCGCCGCGCCGGTCACCGGGTCCTCGTCGATCCCGCAATGCGGCGCAAAGTAACGCGAGGCACAGTCACAATCCGCGCCAGCCCCGGTGAGGATGAGCCCGTCACCCTCCAGATGGCGGATATAGTCGAGATCAGGTCTTGCCCTGCGAACAGCCGCCTCGTCATCCAGAACGGCCATGTTCATCACCGCCTTGTGGAATTCGCGCACAGGCATGCCGATGGCGGCCTCGAGCCCGTCCGGCACCGGCATCTGCCGGCCGGCCCTTGCCGGAAAATCGAGCATGATCATGCCGTCATCCCGGCGCCTTGCCGCCAGCATGCCGCTTGCCGATGAAAAGCGGATCACATCCGTCTGCCAGCCGCGTTCGGCGAACAGCACAAAAGCCGAGGCCAAAGTCGCATGGCCGCACAGGCTGGCCTCGTCTGTCGGAGTGAACCAGCGGATGTCAAAATCGCTGTCGGGGGCGGAGGACGGCACAAGAAAGGCGGTCTCCGACAGGTTGTTTTCACTGGCGATGGCCTGCATCCGGGCCACATCAATCCAGCTGTCCAGCGGTACCACAGCGGCCGGGTTGCCGGCGAAGGGCCGGTCGGTAAAGGCATCGATTTGATAAAGGGGAAGGGCCATATCCGTCTCCTGGAAGGGAGGGCGTTCCTGTCAGACTGGCTTGGTTTACACTTTCAGTCAAAATGACCTGACACCTGCATCTCGACAAGGCCGATGCCACATGCCAGCATCATGTTGAACCGCCCGGACCGCCCGGGCGGATCAGGAAGGCGGATGGCGAAATGGCAAGGGGCGGCCTGTCATGACATCGCATGATTTCACCGGACCGGAGTTGTGCCGTCTTCAGGCGCATGAGCTTGTCGCCCTTCTGAACGCAGGCGAGGTGAGCCCGCGCGACTGCCTTGACGCCGCCTTCGAACGCATCGCCCGGGTCGAACCGGCCATCAATGCCATGCCGACCCTGTGTCCGGAGCGCGCCTATGCGGCCGCCGAGACACTGGCCGGCGACAGGGCGCACCCGGGGTGGCTTGGCGGCATACCACTTGGCATCAAGGACCTGACCCCGGTCGCCGGCGTGCGAACCACCTTCGGCACCGCCGGATTTGCCGATTTCGTGCCGGATGCGAGCGACCCGCTGGTGACGCGAATCGAATCGCGCGGCGGGATCGTCGTCGGCAAGACCAACACGCCGGAGATGGGCGCCGGCGGCAATACCTTCAACGAGGTGTTCGGGGTGACACGCAACCCGTGGGACCCGGATCTGAACGCCGGCGGGTCATCCGGTGGGGCGGCGGCCGGGCTTGCCACCGGCGCGGTCTGGCTCAGCCACGGATCCGACCATGGCGGCAGCCTTCGCACACCAGCGGCCTATTGCGGCATCGTCGGGTTGCGGCCAAGCCCGGGACGCGCCGCCAGCGCCGCGCCGGCCGGATTCACCACCGAGGGGGCACAGGGGCCGATGGCGCGCTCGGTCCGTGACTGCGCGCTGTTCCTTGACTGCATGGCAGGCCACAACCCGGCGGTTCCGATGTCATTTCCGGGTCCGGAAGGCGGCAGCTTCCAGCAGGCGGTGATCACGGCAACACCCCATATCAGGATCGGGTTCTCGCCTGATTTCAATGGCATGGCGCAGGTCGATTCCGAGGTTCTCGACCATCTGACGGCGGTGCTGAAACTGGCGGAAGGGGCAGGCGCCACTGTCGAGGAAGCCTGTCCCGACCTTGCCAATCTCGAGCGCAGCTATTACCAGCTTCGGGGCATGGATATGGCGATCACCGGCAGCAGGATGCCGCAGGCGGTCAGCAGGCATTTCAAAAGGACACTTGCCGAGAACATCGCCCTTGGCCGGGCCATGACAATCGAGGAACTTGCCGAGGCACAGCTCGACCGGACGGTGATCTTCAACAATATGGTCGATTTCTTCACCAGCCATGATGTGCTGGCCTGCCCGGTGGTGGGCTGCATGCCGCATCCGCAGACCGAGGAATGGGTGCGCCAGATCGGCGGCCGCGATCTGCATGGCTATATGGACTGGCTTCGGTTCGCCTTTCTGGCGACGACAGCCGGATTGCCAGCTGTTTCGGTTCCCGTGGGGCCGGGGCCGCGGGGGCTTCCCGTCGGCATCCAGCTGATCGGCAGGCCGCGCGGCGAGGCGGCGTTGCTGGCGGCAGCGCAGCTGTTCGAGACCGTCACCGGCGGGCCGGCTGTGCCGATCGATCCGGTCACATCGGGACGTTAGGTGGCAAATGGCCGGCCTCAGGGACGGCGGGGAAGGCGAATCCGGCCATCGGTGACAAACATGCCGGCGATGATCAGGCCAAGCCCGACAAGATGCCGCGGCAACAGCACCTCATCCAGCACCAGAAGTCCAAGAATGATCGCCCCCGGCGGGATCAGCACCGTCACCAGCGACAGGTTGGTGGCCCCGGCCGTGGCCAGAATCCGGAAATACAGCCAATAGGCAAAGGCGGTCGACAGGCTGGCGATGCCGATCACCGACATGATGGCGGCCGGGCCGGGAATCGCCAGGCCCCAGGGCCGGTCAACAAGCAGCCACAGCGGCAGCAGGATCAGGCTCGACATGATCACCTGCCCGGTGGCGGTCATCATCGGCGAGACCCCGAGCCGGCGGAACCGCCGCCCGAACACCGCCCCGAACCCATAGCTGATGGCGGCCCCGAGAAGCGCGCATTGCGCCGCCAGAATCCGGCCGTCGCCCGATGCCAGTTCGGCGCCGACCATCACCGCGACACCGGCACAGCCTGTCAGGATACCGCCAAGACGGGCCGCACTCATCTTCTCGTCGCTGGTCAGAAGATGCGCCACCACCACCGTGAAGATCGGCGTCATGGCGTTCAGGATCGCCGCCTGGCCGGACGAGATATGCCCCTGCCCCCAGACAATCAGGCAGAAGGGAAGGACATTGTTGAGCAGACCCATGAACAGAAAGGCCCGCCAGATGCCGGCATTGCGCGGCAAGGGCTCGGCGCGCCAGCGAAGCACCAGCAGCAGGATCAGGCTGGCGATCCCGACCCGCCCGACAACGATGGTCAGAACAGGCAGCTCGCGAATGGCGATCTCGTTGAACAGGAAGGACGCCGCCCAGACAAGGGCCAGCAACAAAAGAAGACCCCATTCGACAGGCTTCATCTGGATGTTGATGGGTTGCGGTGCGGTCATCAGGGACTGTCTTGCGGCGCTTCGCGCTGCGCGGCGAGGCTGGCGCGCTGGCGTCCCGCGGAATCGAAATTGGCCGGGTCGAGCCAGCGCTCGAACGCGTCGCGCCTTGCCGGCCATTCGCTGTCCAGCACCGAGAACCAGGCGGTGTCCCGGTTGCGGCCCTTCACCACGGCAGCCTGGCGGAGCACCCCTTCAAGGCTGAAGCCGAGCCGGACCGCCGCCTGTTTCGAGCCTGTGTTGAGATTGTTGCATTTCCATTCATAGCGGCGATAGCCCCAGTCATCGAAGACCTGCCGCATCATCAGAAACATGGTTTCGGTGGCGGCGGGGCGTCGTTGCAGGGCTGGCGAGAAATGGATGTGGCCAACCTCGATCACCCCCTGCGGCGGGTCGATTCGCAGATAGCTGGCCATGCCGAGCGCCCGTCCCGAGGCAATGTCACGGACAGCATAGAACAGGGGATCACGGCCAAGGCATGACCCGGCCAGAAACGCCCGGAAGGAACCGGGATCGTCGAACGGGCCATAGGAAAGATAGTCCCAGTTGGCCTCGCCGCCATCCGCCCGAAAGGCGGCGTAGAGGTCCGGGGCATGCGCCATGGACAGCGGTTCAATCCGGCAATAACGCCCGTCAACAGGACAGGGATCGGGCGGTGCCGCACCACCCCACCCCGGCACCGGCTTGCCAAGAACGGCATCCCGTGCGGTGTCTGTTGCGGCGATGTCAGTCATGATCTGCCTAGCAGTATTTCTCGGGCCCGACCCATTGTGCCTGCGAATAGCGGTCACCATGCGCCCAGCCAAGCGGCAGGGCCTCCTCGATGGCGGCCATGGCCGCGTCATCAAGGTCGAGAGCCGCCCCGGCACAATGTTCGCGAAGATGGTCCGGCGAACGGGTGCCCGGGATTGGCACAACATGATCCGCCCGGTGGATCAGCCAGGCGATGGACAGAGCCGCCGCGGTTGTTCCCATATCCGCCGCCAGCTGCCGAAACGGCTTGCCAGCCTCGATGTTGGCCGAGAGGTTCGGTTCCTGAAAACGCGGATTGACCTTCAGGAAGGGAAGCGTGTCCGCCTTTTCCGGCGAACAGGGACGGTCTGTCAGCAGCGAGCGCCCGACAGGCGAAAAGGCGACAAGCGCGGTGCCGAGCCTTTCCGTCTCCTGCACAAGCCCAAGCTCGGGAAAGCGCACAGCAAGCGAATATTCCGACTGCACCGCCGCCACATGATGAATGGCATTGGCGCGGCGAAGCGAGCTTGGCGCGATCTCGGAAAATCCAAAGCTGCGAATCTTGCCCTTCTTGACCAGGCCGGCCAGCGTGGCTGTCACCTCCTCAATCGGGATCGAGGGGTCGCGGCGATGAACATAGAACAGATCGACGGAGTCCACACCAAGCCGCGCAAGCGAGCCGTCGAGTTCGGCTTCCAGATGTTCAGCGCTGTTGTTGAAGGCTCTGGCGCCTGTTTCCGGGTCCTTGGTGATGGACGCCTTTGTGGCGATGCTGAACAGGTCGTGCCTCGCCTTTCCCTGTTTCGCAAGGAAGGTGCCGATCACGGTTTCCGAGGTATGCGGGCCATAGACATTGGCAGTGTCGATATGGGTCACGCCCTGATCAATCGCCGTCGACAGAATGGCATGGGATTGCGCTTCATCCGTAGGGCCGTAGAAATTGCTGAAGGACATCGCGCCGATGCCGATCGCCGAAATTTGCGGGCCGTCTTTGCCAAGCTGACGCTGTTTCATACCATTACCTGCCTGTATCGCCTGTCTGCATTGCCTGTCCATTCCAGAAAAGAACGCCGTCTGACGACGGCGCCGTCCGTAAATGAAAACAGAAAAATCGGTCAGCGGCCAGACCAGAAGGCCCAGCCGGACAGCAGCGGGCCGGAATTATTCGAAATCACCGCGACAGATGAAATGGGCGGTCGCGATATTGCCGTCCAGCATCATGGTCTCGACAACCGCCACCTCATAGCCTTCGGACTGGCAGTCGGCGCGCGCCTGGCGACGCACTTCGATCGGCGGGGACAGGAAGGAGGAAAATCCGGTGTCCCACTCATATACAAGCAAGGTGGATTCGGCGACCGCCTCTTCCACAGGTGCGTCAGGCGTATCGGGGGCTGCTGCCTCTTCGGTGACGGGCGCAGGGTCTGCCCCACGATCAGGCGACAGGAACTGCTTCACCATGCTGCAACCGCCAAGCGCGAGGCCTGTCGCAATCATCAATACCGGGCCAAGCTTGTTCATCGACGTTACCAACCTCCACATCACCAAATGACTGTTTGAATCGGCGCTATACTAGGAGCAATGGTGGCGGCAGGTAAAGTGTGAATCCGGCCCAAAAATAGCATGAATCCGCCCTAAAGCCTGCCCGTGGCGGGTATCACGCCACCAGCAGGGCCGTGCAGATCACGACAAGGCACCCGCCGATCCAGGCGCCTGCCGCCGGTCTCATGCGCGTGCGCGCCCAGATGAAAGGCAGAATCAGAACGGGTGTCGTCGAGGCGAGAATTGTAACGGTCGCCACATTGCCAGTTTCCAGCGCTGCCAGAAGGAAAGCCGCGCCGACGCCAAGGCCGAACAGGCCGTTCAGCCCGATCAGCAGCAACAGTCCGGATGCCGGCACAAGCGGCCGGCCGCGCCAGCCCCTGTCAAAGGGCATCGTCATCCAGAACACCACCGCGCCGACAACGGCCCGCGCCAGGGTCGCAGCCACCGGATCAACGCCGGCCGCCATGGCGGGCCGGATGAAGATCACACCGAGCGCTTGGCAGACGGCCGCCGCGATCCCCAGGCAGACCCCAAGCCACAAGGGCGGCATCACTGATTCCCAGCGATGCATCAGATCGCGCCGCTTGCCGTAAATCACCGCCAGGACCACGCCGGCAAACCCGAAGAGAATGGCAAGCAGCGTCTGGCCGGCAAGCGCTTCACCAAGAAACACCCAGCCGAAGATGGCGGCAAACAGCGCGTTGGTGGCGAACAGAACGTTGGTGCGCCGCGGGCCAAGCCGCCGCATCGTGACAAAGAGGAGAAAATCGCCGCATACGATCCCAGCAAGCGAAGACAGGATGATATGAGGCCAGAATTCCGTGGCGATGGTTACCGGTCTGCCACCGAGCAGCAGCAGCACACCCATGATCACCACGGCGGCGACCATGCGGAGCCTGTTGAAATGGAGTGAGCCAAGCTCGCTTGCCGGCCGGTGCGAGACAAGCGCCGCCATGGTCCAGCTGAGCGCGGCGGCAAGCGCCAGCAGCGCGGCCATATTCATCGCGGCAAAATTCATGGGCTCGCCGGTCGCCTTCGCGGGAAAGGCAGGCTGTCAGGCGCGCGGGGCGTGTTTGCTGAGAATCCGCTGCAGCGTCCGCCGGTGCATACGAAGGCGTCGCGCCGTTTCCGACACATTGCGCCCGCACTGCTCATAGACCCGCTGTATATGTTCCCAGCGCACGCGGTCAGCGCTCATCGGATCCTTGGGCGGGGCAGGCATGCCGTCTCCGGAATGGCGCAGCGCGGCGGCGATGGCGTCGGGATCGGCCGGCTTTGGCAGATAGTCGAGCGCACCCGCTTTCACGGCGGCGACGGCGGTGGCGATATTGCCAAAGCCGGTCAGCATCACGATCTTGCACTCGGCGCGTTTGGCACGAAGCTCCGAGACAAGCGAAAGCCCGCTTCCATCCTCGAGCTTCATGTCGAGGATGGCGTAGGCGGGCGCCGATTTGCGCACACAGTCAATGCCCTCGGACACCGACCCGGCATCCGTGACTTCGAAACCGCGCGTCTCCATCGCCCGACGTAGCCGGTTGCGAAGCGGTGCGTCATCATCAAGTATCAGTAACGAGTTGTCGTTCACAACAACTTCTCCTTACGCAGGATTTAGTGGTTTTCCAGCGCATCTCGCGAAAGCTGGATCTTCACTTCGCCACCCCCAGCTCTGCTGTTCCCGTATAATATTGAGCCGCCAAGTGTCTCAATCAAGGTGCTGGCGATAAAAATCCCGAGACCGCGATGCGATCCCTCGCTGACCCGCGAGCTGTTCCAGGGGGCACCGACGCGGGCCAGCACGCCCGGCGGAAAGCCCGGACCGTCATCGGCGATGGTGATCATGACGTCATTCACACTGCACCGGATGGTGACGGTGACGCGGCTGGCGGCGAAATCACCGGCATTGCGAAGAATGTCCTCGAGCGCGTGCATCAGCTCCGGCCCGCGGCGCACCAGCGGCATCGGCATGGCCGATCTTTCATCAAGCGAGACGATGAATTTCTTGTCATTGTCGTCCAGCCGGCCGGCCAGAATTTCATCGACAAGGGTCGACAGCGGCACCGGTGTCTGAAGGTCGAGGGATTCCGCCGACTGGTAATCATCAAGCTCGCCAAGGATGACACGGCACCGCTCCACCTCGGCGCGAAGCAGCATCACATCCTCGTAGATCGGATCATCCTGATGAATGTCACCGGACATTTCATGCGCGATCAGCGTGATGGTGTTGAGCGGCGAGCCAAGCCGGTGCGCCGCCGCGGTGGCCAGCGTGCCGAGCGCCACCGCCTGCTGTTCCTTGGCAAGCACCAGCCGCGCCTCGGACAGCGCCTCGTCAAGCCGCCTGGCGCGCGACGACACCCACCAGGCATATATTCCGATGAAGCTGGCGGACAGCACCATCGCCATCCACAGCCCAAGCAGATAGAGATTGGCCTCGGTGCCGTCGATATCATCAAGCGGAAGCGGCATGTTGAACAGTGACAGGAAGGTCACGCACCCCGCCACCAGCGCGATAAGCCCCAGCGTTTCACGCCGCCGCAGGATCGTCGCCGACACCACGACAGGCGAGAGAAGCAGCACCGAGAACGGGTTCAGCAACCCGCCGGTGAAGTAGAGAAGCGCGGTGAGCTGGCCGACATCGAACACAAGGGCGAGGAAACTCTGGTCACGCCCATGGCGCGTGATGATGGTGCGGCGGGTCTGCCAGACATTCATCGCCACTGACAGGCCGATCACAAACAGCGCCGGGCCGATCGGAATTGGAATTTCCAGAACAAGTAAGGTGAAGAGCAATGCCAGAAGCTGGCCACTGAGCGCCAGCCAGCGAATGTTCAGGATCAGGCGGGAATCAATCGTGCTTGGCGGGCTGCCGCGGCGTTCGCGTGGCTGCAGCATTGATCTGACACCGGCCGCGCTGGCGAGGAACCGTTCGCTGGCATTCGGCAGCGGTGCCATCTAGCTTGCTTTACACATCGAGATTGGCGACCCGCAGCGCGTTTTTCTGGATAAAGTCGCGGCGCTGCTCGACAGCTTCGCCCATCAGGGTCGAGAAGGCATTGTCGGCATCCTCTTCCTGCTCGATCGACACCTGCAGCAAAATCCGCTGGGCCGGGTCGAGGGTGGTTTCCCAGAGCTGCTCCGGGTTCATCTCGCCAAGACCCTTGTAGCGCGAGATCTGCGCACCCTTCCGGCCCGTCTGGAAGATCGCCTGCGACAGACCCATCGGCCCGTTGATGACCATCTCGTTGCTGCCAAGCCGCAGGCTGGCAGGACGTTCATAGATGGCCTGCAGATGACTCGCCATGCCGTCAAGCTCGATGGCCTCGGGCGCGCCAAGAAGACGGCGGTCGATGGCGTGGCGCTCGGTGATGCCACGAAGCTGGCGGCTGACCACCAGCGCCGGGCCGTTCGCCCCGTCCTCGGTGTCGGACTGCCAGCCCTTTTCCAGCGGCCCCGCCTGGCCTTCGAGGCGGCGCGCCAGATAGATGGCAGCCTCGTCATTGCCAAGCGTGTTGCCGGTCAGCAGCCCGGCGATGGCGGCCTGTTCGACGACATCGCGGTTGCCAAGGCGGCGGCCAAGCTGGTCGATCAGGCGGCTGGCGAGGGTGGCGCGCTCGGCATAGGCGGCAAGTTCGGTGCCGGCCACCTGCTCGCCATTGCCAAGGGTCAGGACAGCGTCCTTCAGCCCGGCCTCCATCAGATAGCCGTCAAGCTCGTGCTGGTCCTTCAGATAGACCTCGGACTGGCCCCGTTTGGCGCGGAACAGCGGCGGCTGCGCGATATAGAGATAGCCGGCCTCGATCAGCGGGCGCATGTGGCGGAAGAAGAAGGTCAGCAGAAGCGTGCGGATATGGCTTCCGTCTACATCGGCGTCCGTCATGATGATGATCTTGTGATAGCGCGCCTTCTCGATTTCCATCTGGTCATTGCCGACCCCCGCGCCGATGGCGGTGATCAGCGTGCCGATTTCGGCTGACGACAGCATCTTGTCAGGGCGCGCCCGCTCGACATTCAGGATCTTGCCACGAAGCGGCAGGATGGCCTGGTTGCCGCGGTCGCGCCCCTGCTTGGCAGACCCGCCCGCGGAATCACCCTCGACAAGGAACAGTTCCGATTTCGCCGGATCGCGTTCCTGACAGTCGGCGAGCTTGCCCGGCAGGCTGGCGATTTCCATCACGCCCTTGCGGCGGGTCAGGTCGCGTGCCTTGCGCGCAGCCTCGCGCGCGGCCGCAGCCTCGAACGCCTTGGAGATGACCTTGCGCGCATCGGCCGGGTTTTCCTCGAACCACTGGTTCAGGCAGTTGGCGACAGCACCGTCGACAACAGGCTTCACCTCGGAGGAGACAAGCTTGTCCTTGGTCTGCGACGAGAATTTCGGGTCGGGAACCTTTACCGACACGATGGCTGTCAGCCCTTCACGCGAATCCTCGCCGGTCAGCGCCACCTTCTCGCGCTTGGCGATTCCCGAAGATTGGGCGTAGCTGTTCACCACCCGCGTCATCGCGGCGCGGAAGCCGGCAAGATGCGTTCCGCCGTCACGTTGTGGGATGTTGTTGGTGAAACATAGCGTGTTCTCATGGAAACTGTCGGTCCAGGCCATGGCCAGCTCGACCGTGATGTCGTCGCGGGTCGTCGTCAGGGTGACCGTGTCGTGAAGCGGGGTCCGCGAACGGTTCAGCCAGTTGACGAAGGCGGTCAGCCCGCCATCGAAGAAGAATTCCGAAACCTGGCCGTCGGAACTGCGTTCATCGGCAAGCTTGATGCGGACGCCGGAATTCAGGAAGGCCAGCTCGCGAAGACGATGCTCCAGCGTTGCGAAATCGAACACCGTGCCGGTAAAGGTCTGGTCCGAGGGCAGGAAGGTCACATGCGTCCCCTTCATCTCGCCGGCAGGCCCGACATCGGCAAGGGCTGCCTCGGCCTCGCCATGGCGGAACCGGACATAATGCTTGCGCCCGTCGCGGTAGATGGTCAGGTCTAGCCATGCTGACAGCGCGTTCACAACGGACACGCCGACTCCGTGAAGGCCGCCCGACACCTTGTAGGAATTATTGTCGAACTTTCCACCGGCATGAAGCTGGGTCATGATGACCTCGGCCGCTGAAACGCCCTCTTCGGGATGGATTTCGACCGGGATGCCGCGCCCGTTGTCGGTCACCGAGACCGACCCGTCGGCATTCAGGATCACCTCGACAATGTCGCAATGGCCGGCAAGCGCCTCGTCGATGGCGTTGTCCACCACCTCGTAGACCATATGGTGAAGCCCCGATCCGTCATCCGTATCGCCGATATACATGCCGGGGCGCTTTCGCACCGCATCCAGGCCTTTCAGAACCTTGATGGAGTCCGCACCGTAATCCGCGCCGCCATCCTCCTGGGTCGGGGTGTCGTCTGAGGTCTCGTTTGCGGTCATTGGTCGTCCTCCGGACTGATGATGCGCGCCACGCCGTCTTCGGCATGGAGTCGCACCGGCTGGGCCTCGAGGCCCGTGAAATCATCTTCGTCTGTGCCGCTGAACCAGGTCTGGCCGCCAACAGCGTCAACCGCATCGAACAGGGCCCCGCGCCGCGACATGTCGAGATGCGCCACGACATCGTCCAGAAGCAGCACGGGCGGGCGCTTCAGCCGGCGGGCCTGAAGCCGCGCATGGGCCAGCACCACGGCGATCAGAAGTGCCTTCTGCTGGCCGGTCGAGGCCAGATTCGCCGCTGCGCCGGTCTGGCTGTTGCTGGCCGACATGTCGCTGGCATGCGGCCCGTCAAGGCCGGCGTCACCGGCTTCGCGACGGGTGCGCGCCTCGGCGATGAACCGGTCTTCGGCATCCAGCGCCGTGCTGTCTGCAAGCCAGCCTTCCACCCTGCCGTCAAGCTGCAGCGCCACCCCCGGAAAGCCGAACCAGCCATTCGCCGCCTCGGCATTGAGATCACTGATCAGCGCCTGCCGCGCCGCCGTCACGGCAATGGCCGATTCCGCGAGGCTTGCCTCGATCGCCGCAAGCCAGGCCGGATCACCCCGCCCCTCGGCCAGAAGCGTCGTGCGCTCGCGAAGCATCTTCTCATAGCGGCTTGTCCGCCCGATATGCGCCGGATCAAAGGCAATCACCAGCCTGTCGAGAAACCGCCGTCTTGCCCCCGGGCTGTCGAGAAAGATCCCGTCCATCCGCGGCGTCAGCCAGGAGACGGAAAACATCCGCCCGATTTCGGATTGCGATACGGTCTCGCCATCACGCCGCATCACCCGGCGCGGCCCGTCCATATCGGCGCGAACACCGGTGCCAAGCGTCACCGTTTCGCCACGGCTGGTCACCTTCGCCGAGACCGCCCAGTCCGGTGTCCCCGCCGACAGTCTGGGCAGATGTTCCGATTTCGCCCGGCGAAGCCCCCGCCCAGGCGCCAGAAGGGAAATGGCTTCCATCAGGTTGGTCTTGCCGGCACCGTTGGCGCCAAGAAGAAGCACCTTCGGCGCGCTGATGTCGATCCGGTAGTTGTCATAATTGCGAAAATTCTGGATCGCCAGCGATGCCAGTTCCGTGTGCACCTGGCCTGTCTGCACCTGGTCACCCGGCGCTGCCTGCGTTGTGTCCGTCAGCACCGTCAATTGCAGCTCACACGCGCATCGGCATCAGCACGAACAGCGTCGCCTCGTCACCCGGCGCGCGCACAAGGCTTGGCGAGCCCTGGTCGGCAAGCGCGAATTCGATGACGTCGCTTTCCACCTGCGAGGCGATATCGAGAAGATAGCGGGCGTTGAATCCGATCTCCATCTCGGGTCCGTCATAGCTGACCTCGAGCGCCTCGTCGGCGCTGGAAGCATCGGTGCTGCTTGCCGACAGGCTGAGGCCGCCGGGCTGGAGACGCATCTTCACCGACCGCGATTTTTCCGAGGAAATGGTCGAGACCCGGTCCACGGCCGCCGAGAAGCTGGCCGCGTCCACCTGCATGATCCGGTCATTGCCGCGCGGAATGACCCGAGTGTAGTCCGGGAAGGTGCCGTCAATCAGCTTTGTCTTCAGCCGGACCGTGCCGAAGCTGAACTCGGCGCGGGTGTCGGACAGCGACACGCCGATCTCGCCATCGAAATCATCAAGAAGCTTGCGTAGCTCGGTCACCGCCTTGCGCGGCAGGATGATGGATGGCATCGAGGCGGCGCCGGCCGGAAGGCCCTGGCGGGTCAGCGCCAGCCTGTGGCCGTCGGTGGCGACGGCGCAGAGATCACCCTGCTCGGATTTGTGAAGATAGATGCCGTTCAGGTAGTAACGCGTCTCCTCGGTGGAGATGGCAAATCGTGTCGCGTCGATCATGTCGCGCATGTCGGCGGCTGTCACGCTGAAGGCGTCCGGCATGTCACCGACGCTGATGGTCGGGAAATCCTCGACCGGCAGGGTCGGAAGGCGGAAATTCGAACGGCCGGCGCTGATCATCGCATGGCCGTCGGCCACCGCGATCTCGACCTCGGCCCCGTCGGGAAGCTTGCGAACAATATCATAGAGCAGATGCGCCGAGACCGTCGTCGTGCCGGCGGTTCCCACTGCGCATTCGACCTGCGTGGCGATGTCCATATCCATGTCGGTGGCGGTCATCATGAGGCTGCCGTCGGCGGCCTGAAGCACAACATTCGCCAGAATGGGGATGGTGTTGCGGCGTTCGACCACGGACTGGACCTGGCCAAGCGGCCGCAGGAGGCTGATCCGATCGATGGTGAGTTTCATGTGCTGTCTCTTCTCTGTTGACCGGTCTTCGGAATCATCAGGCCTTGCACCTGCCGGCGTCATTGTCCGGCGCTGTCACGCCCCTTGTTCCCGTGCCGCCGCGACGGCGCAGGGAGCCAAACCACGGTTACCCACAAAATATAGCATGACAAATAAAAACAGACATCAAAATATTGATCCGGATACCCCGGGCGGCCTGCCAGAGGGCGCTTTTTCAACACATTGAATCTATTGAAGTTTCAGATGTCAGCTTGAGAGCAGTGAGCGCAGAAGCTGCACATCCTCGCTGATGCCGTTATCGGTGTTGATCAAACCTTCGATCGACCGCACCGCATGCATCACCGTGGTGTGGTCGCGGCCACCGAATCTGCGGCCGATTTCCGGGTAGGACAGCGAGGTCAGCGTCTTTGCCAGATACATCGCCACCTGGCGCGGGCGGGCGATGTTGCGGGCGCGGCGCGCCGAGAACATCTCGGCAACGCGCACATCGTAATGCGCCGCCACCTGCTTCTGGATTTCATCGATGCTGATCTGGCGGCTGCTGGCGCGAAGCAGGTCGGCAAGAAGCTCGGCGGCGCTGTCGATGGTCACCTCGCGGCCGACAAGGCTGGCATGCGCGGCGATGCGGGTCAGCGCCCCCTCCAGTTCGCGCACATTGCTCGAGATGCGGTGCGCCAGGAATTCCAGCACCTTGTCCGGCACCGCAAGACGGGCGCGCTCCGCCTTGGCCTGCAGAATACCGAGGCGAAGCTCGTAATCAGCGGGGTGAATGTCGGCCACCATGCCCCAGCCAAGGCGCGAGCGTAGACGCTCTTCCATGCCCTCCAGGTCGGTTGGCGACTTGTCCGCGGAAATGATCACCTGACGGCCATCCTCGACCAGCGCGTTGAAGGTGTGGAAGAATTCTTCCTGGGTGGAATCCTTGCCGCTGATGAACTGCACGTCATCGATCATCAGAACATCGACCGAGCGGAACTGTTCCTTGAAGGACATGGTATCACGGAAGCGAAGCGCCTGGACGAACCGGTACATGAATTTCTCGGCCGACAGATAGACGACATGCCGGCTCGGGTCCTGTTCGCGGATATGCCAGGCAATGGCGTGCATCAGATGTGTCTTGCCAAGCCCGACGCCGCCATAGAGGAACAGCGGGTTGAAGGCGACCGTCGCGGATTCGGCCGTCCGCCTGGCGACGGCGAAGGCCAGCTCGTTCGGCTTGCCGACGACGAAATTGGAGAAGGTATATCGCGGGTCCAGCCCGGCGCCCAGCGCCTCGCCAGACTGCTTTGCCGCCGGCTTCTGCTGTGACATGCGCGGCGCGGCCTGTGCGGCGACCCGCACCTCGACCTTCCTGACGCCGCCATATTCGGCGGCGGAGATCACCCGCAGCCTGTCGGCATACTGGCTTGTGACCCGTTCGCGGGCGAGCGTCGAATTCGCCTCCAGCGTCAGGGTGCCATCCTCGAGACGGCTGACCCGAAGCGGCTTGATCCAGTTGCGCCATGCGGCCTCGCCAATATCCTGGCGCATGCGTTCGGTGACCCGCTCCCACGGGTCTGCGGGGGCATGGTCGCCAGCCAGCGGGGCGGCGGCGCGTGCAGGATGATGGCTGGCCTGGTCCGGTGTGGCGGTCGGCGTGCTGTCAGCTGGGTATGTATCGTCTGTTGCTGACATGCGCAGGCGCCTCCGGTCCGTGACGTTGTTGTATAGCGGTCGACGGGTGTGCGACCTTGGCCAGAGATTACGTTCAGGCAATCACGATAGGCAAGACACCCAAGCCGCCTTCACTGCAAATAAAGCCGGCAAACTGGCAGAAATTTTCATTGACAGCTTGTCGTCCCGCACCCGCGCCATGCCCCCCTAAAGTGAGACAAAACAGTGTCCGAATCGGATCACTGTCACACGGCGTCTCAATAGTGTCACGCAACTGCCACCTGACCAGCCGGGGCAATGCGGTCTATTCCGCCCGGCCGGAGACGGGTGCCGCGCAACAAAAAAGGCCCGTCCGGGATGGACAGACCTAAGACAGGCGGCGATTCGGCGGCCGCTCTGGGCTGCCAAGGGGGCGGCCGGCCACCGGGTCAGGCGGCGATGGCCTTGACCCGGGCTGCGAGACGCGAAATTTTCCGCGACGCGGTGTTGCGGTGGAGCACCCCGCGCGAGACACCGCGCTGGATTTCCGGCTGCGCCACCCGAAGCGCTTCGCGGGCGGCGTCATTGTCGCCCGAAGCGATCGCCGTCTCGACCTTCTTGATGAAGGTACGGATGCGGCTCATGCGGGCGCCATTGATGGCCGAGCGGCGCGCGTTGCGACGGATCCGCTTCTTTGCGGAAGTGTGATTGGCCATGGGACCATCCTTGCTGAATTCCGTTGAAGCGCGGTTTATAAAGCGATTTTCGCCACCGCGTCAAGCCATTTTGCATGTCTGCAACGGGGTCTGTAGCAGGGTCTGCAACGGGCCTGCCATCCGGCAAACCCGTGGTCTAGTTCGGGCTGAGCCTGATCCGCCACAGCCTGCCGACGGAGGTGTCGACCTGCGCCAGCGTCAGGCTCTCGCCGCCACGGCTCCAGCTTCCCCCGCCACCCTGCCATCCGAGGCTGGCAAGGGCCGCGTCATAATAGGCCAGAACGGTATCCTCGCTGTCCGCCGCCGCGGCAAAAACAAGCACAATGCGGCCGCCCGGGGAATCAAAGGCAAAACCAAGCTCCGGCTCGATAGTCATCCCGGACATGATCGGCAGGTCGCCGACCCAGCCCTGTTGCGGCGCGTCCGCCCGCGCCGGCATGGCCAGGACAAGGATCGCAGCCAGCATTGCCAAGACGCGCATCACGAACAGACGCATCGCGAACGGACGCGCCGGCACCGCTCCGCGCGGCGGAGTATCAGATGCGAAAGACAGGGTGTTCGAAAACAGGGGGTTCGGCATGTGTCTGGACATGGCGACAGGCTACCTCAGCGCTGGCAGGCGGGACAGTAAAAACTGCTGCGTCCCGACTGGGTGATGACGCGAATCGCCCTGCCGCAGGCATGGCAGCTTTCGCCTGCCCGACCATAGACAGACAGGCGCTGCACGAAATAGCCGATCTCGCCGCCGGGCTGCACATGGTCACGAAGACTTGTGCCGCCATCCTCGATGGCGCGCCGCAGCACTGTACGGATGGCGGTGACAAGCCGCTCGGCGCGCCTGCCGCGAACCGTGCCGGCCTTGCGGCGCGGCGACAGCCCGGCCCCGAACAGCGCCTCGCAGGCATAGATATTGCCGACACCGGCGACAATCTGCTGGTTGAGAAGCGCCGTCTTGATCGGCCCGCTTCGCCCGGCAAGCGCCGCCATCAGGCTGTCCACCGAAAAGCTGTTGCCAAGCGGCTCGGGGCCCATATCGGCCAGCATGGGGTGGGTCTCGCCGCGATAGAGATCGATCCAGCCGAACCGGCGGGGGTCGTTGAACACGATCCAGGCAACGTCACCGTCGCCGTCGCCGGAACCCATCGCGAGCACCATATGGTCATGCTTGCCGATATCCGGCCGGCTGTGATGAATCCGCACCGATCCGGACATGCCAAGATGCATCAGCATGGTTTCGTCCCCGTCAAGCGGCAGCAGCAGAAACTTGCCACGGCGCCGCAGCGCCCCGAAGCGCCGTCCCGCCAGCCGTTCGGCAAGGCGCGGCGGCAGCGGCCATCGCAGGTCGGGCCGGCCAATATGCGCTGTTTCGACCAGGCGATCCTCCATCACCGGCACAAGCGCGCGGCGGACGGTTTCCACCTCGGGAAGCTCAGGCATCTGACAGGCCCGGCGGCATGGCGGCGGCAGGATGCGAACGCGACATTATATTTGGCCCTTCTGGCAGTTTTTCGTGTATCACTTTGGAGCTCCGTCCGGAGGCCCGGCTTGGCAAGCCGCCGGAGCCGGCCCGAAGCCAGCATAGACGGAAAACGCGCAGGTAAAAGACCGTAGGCACACAGCGTCATGACCAGAACCCCGCCAGGCGCCCCGGGCGCACCACAAACCGAGTTCGGCGACGAGTCGATCGATTTTGGCTTCCGCACCGTCAGGCGGGCCGACAAATCGGAGCTTGTGCGCGATGTGTTCGATTCGGTGGCGTCGCGCTACGATCTGATGAATGATCTGATGAGCGGCGGCGTCCACCGGCTGTGGAAGAGCGCCATGATCGACTGGATGGCACCGCAACCGCACCAGACACTGGTCGATCTCGCCGGCGGAACAGGCGATATCAGCCTTCGCTTCCTTCGTACAGGCGGTGGCCAGGCGGTGATCACCGACATCAATGAGGCGATGCTGGCGGCCGGCCGACAGCGCCACGAATTCACCAGCCTTGGCGGGCGGGTGCGGTGGTGTGTCGGCAATGCCGAATCACTTCCCTTCGAGACGGCAAGCGCCGATCGCATGACCATCGCCTTCGGGCTTCGCAATGTTACCGACCGCGAGGCGGCCATTGCCGAGGCGCACCGGGTGCTGAAGCCCGGCGGGCGGTTCCTGTGCCTGGAATTCTCGCAGGTGAACAGCGCCATGCTGGCCCGCGCCTATGACGCCTGGTCCTTCAATGTGCTGCCGCGGCTTGGCCAGCTGGTGGCAGGGGACGGCGACAGCTATCGCTATCTTGTGGAATCGATCCGCACCTTCCCGGCGCCGGAGGTGCTGGCAGACATGTTCGCCGGTGCGGGTTTCGCCCAGGTGCGGGTGCGCCGCCTGTCGGCCGGCATCGCCTGTATCCATTCCGGATGGAAGCTGGACTGATGCGCGCCTCGGCCTGGCAAATGGTGCTTGCCATGTTCCGCCTGCCGGCGATCGCCTGGCATCTGGGGCGGGCCGGCGCGCTTGGCCATATCGCGAAAATCACGCTTCTTCCGGCGTGGATGCGGCGGCTCTGCGCGGGTCTTGATGCGCTGGTGCGCTCGCGGAGCGCGCGCCGGGATGCCGGCGGGGCGTTGGCCGAGGCGCTGATCAGGCTTGGCCCGGGATTCATCAAATTCGGCCAGGCGCTTTCGACCCGCGCCGATCTCATCGGTCCGGAAATGGCCCATTCACTCAGCCTTCTTCAGGACCGCCTCCCTGCCTTTCCGGGTGCGCTGGCGCGGCGGCGGATTGAGGCGGAGGCCGGCAGGCCCGTCACCGAGATCTTCCGGCAGTTCGACGACGAGGCGGTGGCGGCAGCCTCGATCGCACAGGTTCACCAGGCCGAGCTGGTCGACGGAAGACGGGTGGCGGTGAAGCTTCTTCGTCCCGGCATTCGCCGGCGCATGCAGGCCGACACCGCCCTGTTCTATTCCCTGGCGCGGATTCTCGAGGGGGCGGCCCCCAATCTGCGGCGGCTCAGGCTTGTCGCCGCGGTTGACCAGTTCACGCAGATTTCCGACATCGAGCTTGATTTGCGGCTGGAAGCCGCCGCCGCCGGCAAGCTTGCCGACAACATGGCTGGCGATTCCGGAATCACCGTTCCCTGGGTCGATCTCGAGAACACCACCTCGGGCATGCTGATCATAGAATGGGTCGAGGGAATCCGGATTGATGACGTCGAGGCGCTGACAGCTGCCGGGCATGACATCGGCAAAATCACCGAAGCGGCGGCGCGAAGCTTCTTCAATCAGGTGTTCCGTGACGGCTTCTTCCATGCCGACATGCACCCGGGGAACATCTTCGTGGCCGCCGACGGCACGCTGGTGCCGATTGATTTCGGCATCATGGGACATCTTGATTTCGGCGACAGGCTGTTTCTGGCACGGCTGCTGACCGCCATGCTGGACCGTGACTATGACATGGTGGCACGGCTTCATGCCGATGCCGGCATGCTGGCAGACCATGTATCGCTGGCGCATTTCGCGCAATCCGTGCGGGCCGTTGCCGATCCGGTGATGGGAAAGGCGCTTGGCGAGGTGTCGCTTGGCACCGTTCTTGGCCAGATATTCCAGATTTCGACCAGGTTTGAAATCGCGGTGCAGCCGCAATACAACCTTCTTCAGAAAACCATGATGATGGCCGAAGGGGTGGCGCGCCAGCTGAACCCGGACGCCGATATGTGGAGCCTGGCACGGCCGCTTGCCAGCGACTGGATGGCCGAACAGATGAATTTCACCAGGCGCGCCGAAGGTCTGGTCGATGATGTGATCAGCCTTGTGACGCGGCTGCCACGGCTTCTCGAAACACTCGAAACGCAAAAATCCCCGCAGACGCCACCGGCGCAGAATGGCGGCGCGCTGGCGGTCGCCCTGCTGGCGCTTGGCCTTGCCATTCTGGCCATCTTCATCTAGACATTCATATAAATTCACATTTTTTCAAATCCTGGTGGAAATATGAAAAATAGTGATCTTTCGGCGCTGATCACCGCCCTTGGCGGGCGGCGGGCGCTTCAGGAGCTTCTCGGGGTCGGTCCCAGCGCCATCAGCAATTATCTGGCGAAGGGAGAGCTGCCGCGACGGGCGCATGGGCCTGTCTGCGCGGCCCTGCGGGCGCGCGGCTACCAGATCGATCCGGCAAGCCTGGAGATCACCGGCGAGCGCATGATGCCGGCCGCCATCGGGGCCGGTGCCGCCCGCAAGCAGGTGCTTCTGATCGTCGGGGGCGGCATCGCCGCCTATAAGGCGCTGGAGGTGGCGCGGCGGCTTCAGGATCACGACATCACCGTCACCGGCGTGATGACAAGCGGGGCGCAGCAGTTCATCACCCCGCTCAGCCTGTCGGCGCTGACCGGCGAGACCGTCTATACCGACCTGTTCTCGCTGACCGACGAGGCTGAAATGGGCCATATCAGGCTGGCCCGCGAGACCAATCTTGTGCTTGTCGTGCCGGCGACGGCGAACCTGATCGCCCGCGCCGCCCATGGGTTTGCCGACGATCTTGCCACCACCATCCTGCTGGCGACCACGGCGCCGGTCCTGATCGCGCCGGCGATGAATCACGCCATGTGGGGGCATGCGGCAACGCAGGACAATCTGGCTCGGCTTCACGCCCGCGGCGTGCTGACTGTGGGACCGGCCGATGGCAACATGGCCTGCGGCGAGGAAGGCACCGGCCGGCTTGCCGAGGTGCCTGACATTGTCGCGTCGGCGCTGGCCCGCCTCGGTGACCGCCCCGGCAGCCTTGACGGGCGGCATGCCATTGTCACCTCCGGCCCGACCATCGAGCCGATCGATCCGGTGCGGTTCATCGCCAACAGGTCATCAGGTAAACAGGGCCACGCCATTGCCGCCGAACTGGCCCGCCAGGGCGCGCGGGTCACCCTTGTCAGCGGCCCGGTCGCCCTGCCCCCGCCGCCGGCCGTCGATCTTGTCGAGGTCGAGACAGCGCGGCAGATGCTGGCGGCCTGCGAGGCGGCGCTCCC
>CAJWVJ010000011.1 GCA_913048595.1 uncultured Alphaproteobacteria bacterium
TGTCGGCGCTGTAATTGTCCAGAATGGATTTGACCTTGCGGGTGAGTTTCATGGGATGGCCTCTGCTGTTTGCTGTTCCAACAACATTCTATTTCAGTATGGTGCCGGTCCCGTCAGCCCCCGCAATCACCATGCGCGGTCATCGCCTTCTGGCGGCACCAACCCTGATATAGTCGCTGGATTCATGTTCTGCCATATGAAAAAGCGCGCGGCCAGGAACGGCCCGGAAGCCGGGGCCTAGGAAATGGCTTTCAGCCCGGCTTCCAGCGCGCCAAGGATGATGTCGATATCCGCCTCCTCGATGATCAGCGATGGCGAAAGAATGACATTCGGGCCCGATACGCGGATCAGCGCGCCGGCGGCATAGGCGGATTTCTGCATCTTCACCGCCAGCTTGCCGTCGATCGGTGTCTTCGCCTCGCGGTCGCGGACAAGTTCGAAGGCGGCCATCAGCCCGTGGCCACCGCGCACATCGCCAACAACTGGATAGTGGGCGGCAAGCGATAACATGCCGTCAAACAGCTGCGTGCCGCGTGCCGCAGCATTGCTGACGACATCGAGGCGGCGTGTCTCGGCAAGCGCGGCCAGCGCGGCCGCCGCGCCGACCGGATGGCCGGAATAGGTGTATCCATGGCCGATGGCAGCGGTGCCGGAACTGTCCGCCTCAAAGGCATCGGCGATCCGCTCATTGATCATCGTCGCGCCAAGCGGGAAATAGCCGCTGGTAATCGCCTTGGCGATGCACATCATGTCAGGCTTCACACCCCAGAGGCGCGACCCGCTCCAGGCGCCGGTGCGCCCGAAACCGGTGATCACCTCGTCGGCGATCAGCAGGATGCCGTGCCGGTCACAGACCTCTCGCACCATCGGCATGAAGCTGTGATGCGGCGGGATCACCCCGCCGGCGCCAAGGACCGGCTCCATGATGAAGGCGGCAATGGTGCTGGCCCCCTGAAAGCGGATTTCATCCTCGAGCGCGGCGATGCAGGATGCGGCCAGTGCTGCCGGATCAGTCTCGTTGAACGGGTTGCGATAGCTGTAGGGTGCCGGAATGTGGAAGCATCCTGCCATCAGAGGTTCGTACTGTGTGCGGAAATTGGCGTTGCCATTGACGCTGGCCCCACCGAAATGGGTGCCGTGATAACCCTTTTTCAGGCTCAGGAATTTGGTCCGTGACGGCGCGCCGTTGACCTTGTGGTACTGGCGCGCCAGACGCAGCGCGGTTTCAACCGAATCCGACCCGCCGGAGGTGAAGAAGGCGCGCGCCATGCCGTCAGGTGCGAAGAAATCGACGGTCTCATGCGCAAGCCGGATGATTTTGTCGTTCGAGACACCGCGAAAGATATTGGCATAGGGAAGCGCGGCAAGCTGGTCGGCGATGGCCTGCTTCACCGGCTCGCTGGAATAGCCGAGATTGACGTTCCACAGCCCGCCAACGGCATCCACCACCTCGTTGCCGTCGATATCCGTGACCCGCACGCCCTGGCCGGACGTCAGGATCACCGGCAGATTGGCCCGGCTTTCCGCCGGGTGTGCCATGGGGTGCCACAGCTGGCGGGCGTTCATCTCGCGCAGGAAATTATCGTCGAAATTCTGGCTTCCCGGCATCTTTCCCTCTCCTTGGACCGCTGGCCCTCCGCCATTCTGACAAGGTTGGTCATCCGGGCCACGCGGTCAATCCTTTTCGCCTGCCTGACGCGGGGCTAGAAGGTGGTCAGATAGCGGTCTGTCTCGAAGGGCGTGACCTGCTGCCAGAAGAAATCAAGCTCGCGTTCGGCTTGCTGCAGCCAGATTTCATACTGGGCGCCGCCAAGAACATCGCAAAGCCAGCCCGACCCGCGCGCCAGGGAAATGGCCGATGCCAGATCAAGCGGCAGCGGCGGCGCGCCGTGATCCTCATAGGCGTTGCCAGCGGTGGCGGCGGTCGGCTCGGCTTTTCCGGCGATCCCGTCAAGTGCCGCGGCGATATCGGCCGCCATCATCAGATAGGGGTTGCAGTCGGCGCCGGCGTCGCGCTTTTCGATGCGCACGGCGCTGTCGCTTCCCTCGACGATGCGAAGCGCCACCGTGCGGTTGTCGAAGCCCCAGCTGGCATTTACCGGGCAGAAGGACAGGGGCTGGCGGCGGCGATAGGCGTTAACTGTTGCCGCGCCGCAGATCGAGGCCTCGGCCATGCGCCGCTGCATGCCGCCAAGAACATGGCGTCCGGTCTTGTTCAGCTTGCCGCCCGAGGCCAGCATGTTCCTGCCCTTCGACCAGAGGGAGTAATGGAAATGAAAGCCGTTGCCGCTTTCGCTGAGGAAGGGCTTGGCCATGAAGGTGGCGTTCAGCCCGTGCTGCGCGGCAAGCTGCTTGACCAGCGAACGGAACATCACCACCCGGTCGGCGGCGATCATGGCGCTGTCATAGCGGATATTCACCTCGACCTGGCCGGCGGCATATTCCGGGTTCGACTGTTCGATCGGAATCCCCATGTCGGCAAGATGCCGGCGCATGGGCCCCAGAACGGGTTCCAGCGCGGCGGCGCGGGTCAGGCCGTAACATTCATTGCCGGTGTCGCGCGGCAGGCCGGTCTGCGGGTCGAGAAGATAGAATTCCAGTTCGGTGCCGACCTGAACGTCGATTCCCATTTCGGCGGCGCGCTCTACCTGGCGAAGAAGCGGCTGGCGCGGGTCAATGCTGAGCGGCGCGTGATCCATGCTCTCGGCCCGCGCGAAGCAGAAGGCGACGCCTGGCTCCCAGGGCATGGCCACCGGCGCATGCAGTGGAAACAGGTGGCAATCGGGAAAGCCGTTGGCAAAGCCGACAACAGGCGTTTCCCACACATCACAGGTCATATCCATGGCGAACAGCGACATCGCCAGCGCGTTGCCGGACTCACAGATTCGCGGCCATTGCTCCACCGGGATGCGCTTGCCACGCATCAGCCCGTTCAGATCTCCAAGGCCAAGGATGACGGTGTGCGTTCCCTCGGGAAGCGGAAAGTTCAGGTCAGTCACGATCGCCACAGATCCTTTCGAAATAACGCCATGGCACCCGGCGGGTATGTGGTCCTGATGCTTGACAGCGTCCGACATGTTGTCGAACATTTCCGTCGTGATCATGCCTGAGGCGCAGGGGCCAGCGCAAATTTCCGTGATGCAAACACACCGCACCCGGCAATGCAAGCTGGGGTGCCACCGAACGGGGGAACAGCACGCCATGGCCCGTGACGCCAACATTCTGGTCATCGGCACCTTCGACACCAAGTCGGACGAGCTGGCCTATCTTCGCGGGCGCATCGAAAGCCAGGGCGCAGTTGCCCTGTGCATGGATGTCAGCGTTCTCGGTGATCCGGCGGTGGATGTCGATATCAGCAAGCATGAGGTGGCCGCGGCGGCGGGAAGCAGCATCCAGACAGCGGCTGACGCCGGCGACGAGAACAGTGCCATGCAGATCATGGCACGCGGCGCTGCCGCGCTGGCGTCCGAGCTTCACAGCGCTGGCCGGGTCGACGCCATGGTGGCGATCGGCGGCACCATGGGCACAGATCTGGCGCTGGACTGCGCGCGTGTCCTGCCAACAGGCGTGCCGAAGGTGATCGTCTCCACCGTGGCCTTTTCGCCGCTGATCCCAGCCGACAGGCTGGCGGCCGATGTTCAGATGATTCTCTGGGCAGGCGGGCTCTACGGGCTGAACAGCCTGTGTCGGGCGGCGCTCAGCCAGGCGGCGGGAAGCGCTGTCGGCGCAGCGCGCGCGGCGGTGCCGCCGGCAGGTGACCGGCCGGTGATTGGCATGACCAGCCTCGGAAGCTCGTGCCTGTCCTATATGAAGCTGCTGAAACCGGAGCTCGAGGCGCGGGGTTTCGAGGTGGCGATTTTCCATGCGACGGGCATGGGCGGCATGGCGTTCGAGACCATCGCCGCCGAGGGCGGCTTTGCCGCGGTGATGGATTTCGCCCTGTCCGAGCTTGGCAATCTCTATGCCGGGTCGGTGGTGAACAGCGGCGCGCAACGGCTGCGAAGCGCCGGGGCCGCCGGCATCCCGCAGATTGTCGCGCCGGGCTGTATCGACCTGATCGATTTTGCCGGCTGGCAGGAGATTCCCGCCCGCTTTGCCGACCGTCCCTTCCACGCGCATAACAGGCTGATCAAATGTTCCGCCTTCAACGCCGACGAACGGCGCGAGACAGCGCGCCTTATCGCCGAACGCCTTGCCGGCGCGCGCGGCCCGACCCATTTCATCCTGCCGGCAGGCGGGATCGAGGAATGGGACAAGCCGGGAGAGCCGGCGCATGATCCGGATGGCCTGGCGGCCTTCTGTGACGAGATCCGCACGGTCATGAAGGCGCCTGTTGCCTTTACCGAGACGCCGGCGCATATCAATGACCAGGCCTTCGCCGGTGCGGCGCTCGCCATTCTGGATGGCTGGATGCAGGACGGCACGGTCATCACCCCGACCACATGACGCAGGACCCCTTCAATGAATGACAGCTATGTTGCCCTTCTTGGCACCAAGGGCGGGCCGTCGATCCGCCCTGGATCGACCATGCCCACATCAAGCCTTCTTTGCCTCGACGGACGGCTGTTTGTGGTTGATTGCGGCCTTGGCGTGACGCGCGGCCTTGTCGACCAGGGCATGCCTCTTGAATCACTGTCACTGATCTTCATTACGCATCTTCATTCCGACCATTATCTTGAACTGGGGCCCCTGATCCATACCGCCTGGACCGCCGGCCTGAAGACCCCGGTCGTGGTCTATGGGCCGGAAGGTCTTGCCGATTACTGGGAGGCCTTCCTGACATCCATGGCCCCCGACATCCTGCTTCGGGTCGAGGATGAGGGCCGCAAGGAACTTCGTGACATCGTTGAAATCCGTACCCTTGAAGAAGGCGATCTTCACGCTGAACCCGGGCTGGCTGTCCGCGTCATGCGGGTTGATCACCCGCCGCTTGTGGACTGTTTCGCGCTGCGCTTTTCCGGGGGTGGGCGCGAAGTGGTGATGTCGGCTGACACCGCCTATCTTCCCGCTCTTGCGGACTTCGCCAAGGGGGCCGACCTGCTGGTGCATGAGGCGATGCTCGGCGCGGCGCTGCCGGCGCTTGTGGCGCGGGTAGGAACGGACAATGACAAGCTGATGAAGCATCTGACGCGGTCGCACACCACGGCATCGGATGCGGCACGGATTGCCGCCGCGGCCGGTGTCGGCGCGCTGGCGCTGAACCATCTGATCCCGTCCGATGATCCGGACTATACGGCCGATGACTGGCGCGAGGCGGTGGCACCGCACTGGTCGGGGCCGTTCCATCTCGGCCGGGACGGGCTGCGAATCGAGCTGTGACCAGCCTCAGTCGGCGGTGATTCCCGTCGGCACCGGCACCCCGTCAATCACCAGCTTCGGTCCGACCCCGACCCCGATCAGTTCCGGGCGCTCGGCAAGATAGGCGCTGACCCCGGAAAGGCCGCGCATCCCCGCCATGAACCCCTGAAGACGCGGATAGTCCGCAAGGATCGCCTCGTCGATGAAATGCGCCAGATCGATATGATGGAAGGCGGCAAAGTCACAATAATAGGGGGATTCGCCAAAGAAGAACGGCCCGTCATGGCGCGCCAGCAACAGCTCGAAATCGGCGAATCGGTTGTGAAGGACGGGAAGGCAGGCCTCTTTCGATGCGCGGAACTGGTTGCCGGTATGGAAATTCACCACCGGGTTGAAATGGGCGAACAACTCATGCGCCCCTTCAAACACCTCGTCCACAAGCGCCGCCGTCACCGGGTCGGCGGGAACAAGGCCGAGCCGCCGTGCCAGATAGCGCATGATCGCCCCGGTCTGGGCGATACTGGTGCCCTCCTCGGTGACCAGCATGGGAAGCTGGCGGAATGTGGCGCCGCGCTTGGCCTCGGCCCATGGCTTGCCAAAATATTCCCATCCCATCGCGTATCTGTAGGGCTGGTTGCTGTGGCGCATCATCAGTTGCGGGGCTTCGCCAAGGGCCCGCATCTTGAAATAGACAAGTGTCAGGTCGGTCATGACTGTCTCCTGTGGTGAGGGCGTCTAGAGATGCGTGTCGTGAAGAATGACCCCGCGCGACGGCACGATGATGCTGGAGATGTCACTTATTTCCTTGTGGCGCGCCTCTGCTTCCCGGAACAGCTCCTGACAGGCGATAAAGGCCTTTTCATCGGCATATTCCCACAGATTGCCAAGGATGAAGCTGCCTTCCTTGTTCCAGATTTGCGTCACCACCTGACGCATGGCGCCAGCCTCCTTGAAGCGTGGCAGCATCTCACCAACCACCTCCTGCCATTCCCGCTCGGCGAGGACCATGTCGGACTTGGTGGCGAATTTCGAAGTGATATAGCTCATCAGCTTGGGTTCCATTGGTGTCTCCCTGGTCCTCAAACAAACAAAAATCCGTCTTTCCGGCGTGATGGTGACACAGGCCGGAGCCTGAAGGCCAAATAATTCAGCTTTTTCTAATTCGCAGGCACCGAGTCGCCGGCATGGCTGACTGGCCCGTATATTCGTGTGCCGGTCATGGCATGGCAGGGAATGAAATTCCTCAGTAACGGCAAAGAAAAAATGAAATTCCCACAACTTTGTCATTGCGGGAAAAAAAGAAAAAATTTCCCAATATTAAGATGGCGCCGTGTCCAGCTTCCGGCTAGGCCGGTTCCTGTTTCAATCTTTTGACCCTCACAGGAGCCTTGCTATGGTGCTTCGGATCAATGATGTGGCGCCGGATTTCGCCGCACAGACAACGCAGGGGCAGATCAGTTTTCACGACTGGCTCGGCGACAGCTGGGGGGTGCTGTTCTCGCATCCCAAGGATTTCACACCGGTCTGCACGACCGAACTAGGCGCGCTGGCCGGGCTGCAGGATGAATTTGCCGCCCGCGATGTCAAGGTGATTGGCCTGTCGGTCGATCCGGCAGACGACCACGCCAGATGGCTGACGGATATCGGCGATGTCACAGGCCACGTGCCAGCCTATCCCATCATCGCCGACACCGACCTCGCCGTTGCCAAGCTCTATGACATGCTGCCTGCCGCCGAGGGGACAAGCTCCAGGGGGCGGACTGCCGCCGATAACGCCACGGTGCGGGCCGTCTTCGTCATCGGGCCTGACAAGCGGATCAAGCTTCAGCTCACCTATCCCATGTCGACAGGCCGGAATTTTGCCGAACTGCTTCGCGTCATTGATTCCCTGCAGCTGACCGCCGGCCACAAGGTGGCTACACCTGCCGACTGGCAGAAGGGTGATGATGTGATCATCCTTCCGGCTGTGTCGAACATTGATGCCGAGCGGCTGTTCCCGAATGGCTGGGAAACGGTGAAGCCCTATCTGCGGCGTGTGTCCGACCCGTCAGCCTAGGCGAATCCTTGACAGATGGCGGGCTTTGCGGCCTGTTGGAGGCAGCCCAGGCCGATGGAGGGTGTCCCTATGAGCCGCCTGCAAACAGACCCTGATGTGACGCTGGTCGAGCGCCATATCGCCTCGCGCCCCGACCATGAATCGGTTGCCGGGTTCCTACCCGGGCCCGGAATTGCGCGGCTGGCGCTGTCCTTCGACATCACCGCGCTTCGCGAGGCGCTGGATGAATGTCTTCGCCGGTCCGATTTCATGGGCAGCATGCAGGATGAAGGGTTCGCCGCGTTGCCGCTGACCAAGCGCCCCGGCCAGACAGAATGGACAGAGAATGACCTCTCGGGCCGCTACTGGCTTCGCGGTGATGACCGCTATGTCGAGGAGGCCCGTGAGGAGCTTGTTCCGGAAGCGGATTTCAGCGCTTTCAACCCGGACTTCGCCGGCACCTATTTTGAGCATGTGCATTCCGAACTGGCGCGCCGCTTCCCGATTGGCCGCATGCGGGTTCTCTCGAAAGGGCTCTATAACTGCAATTCATGGCATCGCGACCCGGAACCGCGGCTTCATATCCCGATTGTGACCAACCCGGGATCGCTGTTCGTGGTGAATCATCATGTGACGCATCTGCCAGCCGATGGGTCCGTCTATTTCACCGACACGCGCGGCTATCACACGGCGCTGAATGGCGGCGAGACACGGCGCGTCCATATCGTCGCCGCGCTGGCCCATCCGCCGCTGACCTCCTGAATTCAGACAGATGGACTGCCGGCGGATCACCCGCCGCCAAGAAGCTCGTCCACCTCGCGATGACATTCGATGATGTGATCGTCTCCATCGACACGCCGTGGGGGATTTACCGTGTCACAGGTTCCCTTGATGGCAAGCGGACATCTGGCGAAGAACGGACAGCCGATGTCGGTCAGCTCGACCCCGCCGGTCATGCCGGTGATGGTCTCCTTGCTGGAAACGGTGTCTTCCAGCCAGCCGGTCCGCATTTCCGGCACCGAGGAGATCAGCAATCGGGTATAGGGGTGGTAGGGCGGTGCCAGCACCTTGTCGGTCGGCCCCTGTTCGGCCACGCGGCCGGCATATAGCACCACGATCTCGTCGGCAAACGAGGCCACCGTCGACAGGTCATGGCTGATGAAGACAAAGGACACGCCGGTCTCCCGGCGTAGCGACTTCAACAGTTCTATGACATTCGCGCCGACAATGGTGTCCAGCGCCGAGGTCACCTCGTCACAGAGCACCACTTCGGGATCGGCGGCAAGCGCCCGCGCCAGATTGACCCGCTGTTTCTGGCCGCCGGACAATTCATGCGGATAGCGGTCGGCGAAAGGCGGCGGAAGCTCGACCATCTCAAGAAGCTCGAGAAGCCGCCTGGTTTTCGCCTCGCCGCTCAGCCCGCCATAGAATTCCAGCGGCCGGCCGATGATGTCCTTGATCCGCTGGCGCGGGTTCAGCGCCGTATCGGCCATCTGATAGACAAACTGAACCTTGCGAAGCTCTTCGCGTGAGCGGTTGCGGAGATCGGGGGCGATGGGCTGGCCATCGAGCCTCAGCGCGCCGTCGCTTGGCGGCAGCAGTCCGGCGAACACCCGCGCCAGGGTGGATTTACCGCATCCCGATTCGCCGATGATTCCGACCGTCTTGCCGCGTTCAATAGTGACATTCACATCCCGAAGCACCATGGATGCCGGCTTGCCTTCGGCGCCCTTGCCATAGCCGGCGTCGACCGCTTTCGCCTCGAGCGCGGGAACATCGCGCATATGTTGGTGGTTACTGTCCTCGCCCTGCCCCGGTTCCGGCAGGGGCCGGATCGCACCCATCAGGCGCTTGGTGTAGGGATGCTCGGACTTGTTGATGATCGTCTCGACCGGCCCGGCCTCCTTGATCTCGCCGTTGTAGAGAACCACGACATGGTCGGCCACCTGCGCCACAACCGCCAGGTCGTGCGTCACATAGATGGCAGCCGCGCCTTCTTCCTTGATGACCTGCTTGAAGGCTTTCAGAACCTCGATCTGGGTGGTGACGTCAAGAGCGGTCGTCGGTTCGTCCAGCACCAGAAGGTCTGGCTCGCCGCACAGGGCCATCGCTGCCATCAGGCGCTGCAGCTGGCCACCCGACACCTGGTGCGGGTAGCGCGCGCCGATATTTTCCGGATCGGGAAGCTCCAGCGCGTGATAGAGCGACAGTGCCTTGGCACCTGCCTCTTCGCTGGTTTTCGAGCCGTGCAGCACCGGGGCCTCGGTCACCTGCTCGTTGATCAGGATTGACGGGTTGAAGGTGGCGGCGGCGCTCTGCGCCAGATAGGCAACCTTCTCGCCGCGGATGGGCCGCAACTCTTCGGTCGACATTTTGGTGACGTCCTGCCCCAGAAGCAGCGCTTCGCCGCCAGCGAATTTCAGGCCAGGCTTGCAATAACCAAGGGCCGACAGCGAGATGGTCGTCTTTCCGGACCCGGACTCGCCGATCAGCGCCACAACCTCGCCGCGGCGGACCTTGAAATCCACCCCCTTGACGATGGGAAGCTCGCTTCCGTCGTCCCGCACGGCATGGATGCGCAGGTCACGTGCCTCAAAGATCACGTCATTGTCATCGGAACTCTGCGCCAAGGGTTACAGCCTCTTCGAAAGCTTGCCACCGCTATGCGCGGAGATGTCATCGACAACCAAATTGATGGCCACGGTCAGGGTGGCGATCGACAGCGCCGGCGCGATCACCGGGATCACCGACTGGCCATAGGACAGCGCGCCGAGATTCTCGCGCACCATTGAGCCCCAGTCCGCCTGTGGCGGCTGCACGCCAAGACCAAGGAAGCTGAGGCTGGAAATAAACAGGATCACATAGATGAGCCGCAGCCCAAAATCGGTCATCAGCGGCATCGCCGCGTTCGGCCAGATCTCGCGGGTGATAATCCACCAGCGGCCTTCACCGCGCACCCGCGCCGCCTCGACAAAATCCATCACCATGATTTCCTGCCCAAGCGCGCGGGCCAGACGGAACACCACCGTGGCATAGATCACCCCGGCGGTGATGATCAGAACCGGGATCGAAGACCCGACAGCGGCGACGACGACAAGGCCGAGCATGATGGTAGGCAAGCTTAGGAAGGCGTCATTGATACGGCTGACAATCATATCCACCCGCGGCGAGGAAATGGCGGCCCCGATCCCCAGCACGACGCCAAGGAAATAGGCCAGAAGTGTCGCCGCAAAGGAAATGCCGATGGTCCGCCCCGCCCCATACATCAGGCGGCTGAGAACATCGCGGTCGCTTTCATCGGTGCCGAGCCAAGCCCCGGGGCGCGGCATCTGGAATTCCGAATAGTCGTCGGGGAAGGGAAGATCATTCTCGCCGAGTGGTGCGATATAGGGCCCGAAAACGGCGATGAACACCCAGAAGCCGACGACCCCGATCCCGAGCCATCCGGTCCAGCTTGGCGAATAGTGCGAGGAGGGAGCGGAGTCGGGAAGCTCGTCAAAGCTGACGCCATCGTCATAGGGCGCAACATAATGCTCGTTCTGCTTGGCGGTGCTCATTTCGGATGTCTCAGGCGCGCGTTGGATGCAAAGGCTGCGATGTCGGCAACCAGCATCAGGATCACATAGGTCATGCAGAAAATCATGCCGAGACCCTGGATCAGGACATAATCGCGGGTCTGCACGCCCTGCACAATCAGCGTGGCCAGCCCGTTATAGCCGAAATAGACCTCGACCACGATCACGCCGGTCACCAGATAGGCCAGGTTCAGTGCCACCACATTGACGATCGGGCCAATGGCGTTCAGCAGCGCGTGGCGGAAGATGATGCGCTTGCGCGGCACACCTTTCAGGATCGCCATTTCGATATAAGGCGAACTCATCACATTCAGCACCGCCGCCCGGCTCATCCGGATCAACTGTGATGCAATGACGAAACACAGGGTGGTGATGGGGAGCGCGAAATGCGCGATCAGCTCGAACAGTCCCTTGCCTTCGGTCGAGCCGACGACGATGGCGTTTCCGATGCCGAGAACAAAGACGAAGAGAAGCACCAGCAGGGTCGCGGTGAAGAATTCGGGCGCGGCAACAAGCGATACCGAAACCAACGTCAGCACCCGGTCATAAAGCGTCCCGGGGTACATCGCCGCCATGATACCAAGCGCCAGTGAGATCGGCACGCCGATAGCGGCAGTCAGCACCGAAACAAAAACAGTGTTATGATACCGGTCGGCGATCAGATCGGTAATCGGCACATCACTGGCAAGCGAGGTGCCAAGATCACCCATCATGAAATTTTTGAGCCAGACAAGATATTGCACGATATAGGGCTGGTCGAGACCGAGGCGCGCGCGGAAGGCCGCGACATTCTCGGGCGTTGCGGACTGGCCAAGGCGGATTTGCGCGGCGTCGCCCGGCAGGATTTTCGTGCCGAAGAATATTATGAGGGAGACTGCGATAACCGTAACAAGACCTATGCCGAGTCTTTTAAGGATCAGGGTGGTCATGAAAGGAATCCCAATCGGTGGAAAAACAGACCCTACCCGGGGGCAGGATCTGTTTCAATTGATCGATCAGGCGTCTTCGCGCCACAGGGTGACTGGAGCCTCAGCACCGCCGAAATTGTTCAGCGGTACATGGGTCAGGCCCTTCACCTTGTCGGAGACGGCGTCCACATAATTCCGGTAGAGCGGAATGATGCTGCCATTGTCGTTGTGAATCTTCTCCTGAAGCGTGTGGTACATTTCCTTCCGCTTGGCGGCGTCGGTCACACCACGGACCTCGACCAGGATCTTGTCGAATTCCGGATCCTGATGATAGGTCTCGTTCCAGGCCGCGTCCGACTTGAAGGCCAGCGTCATCATGATGTTCGCTGTCGGGCGCATGTTCCAGGACACAACGCACATCGGAGCCTTCAGCCATACCGCGCCCCAGTAACCGTCTGTGGTCACCTTCTGGACATCGACGTTCATGCCGATCTTCGCGGCTTCACGCTGCAGGAACAGACACTGGTCGACCGCGCCAGGCGCCACTTCCGCGGCGACGATCGGGACGGTGGTGTTGCCGATGCCGGACTTCTCGAAATGGAACTTCGCCTTGTCCGGGTCCATCATCCGCTGCGGGATGTCCGGGCTGTGGTCGAAATAGGCTGGGCCGATCGGGTGGTCGTTACCAAGCGAGGCCTGTCCCTTATAGACACCCTTCACCAGACGCTGCCGGTCCATCAGGTGCTTCATTGCCATGATCAGGTCATGATTGCCCGACATGTCCATGTCCTTGCGGCAGGCAATGTTGATGTAGGCAGCTGATTCCAGCGACCAGACACTTTTGCCCGGCGCCGACTCGACCTGGCTGATGGCCTTTGGCGGCAGGTTTACCATGGCGTCAACATCACCGGCGAGGAAGGCGTTCAGACGGGCGACCGGGTCACCGATGCCGAAATGCTCGATCTCGTCGAGATATCCGCCCTCACCCCAGTAATTGCCAAAACGCTCACCAACGGTGCGGACACCAGGCTTGAACTCCTTGACCTTGTAAGGGCCGGTACCGACAGCTGTCGAGAAATCCTCGGCTCCGTTCTGCAGGATCTTGAAGTGGAATGTGCCAAGAGCGATGGGCAGGTCAGCGTTTGGCGAAGAAAGGATGGCCTTCACCTCGTAATCATTGACCTTCTTCCATTCCTTGACCATCGCCACCAGCGACGAGGCGTTGGAGATGGAGTCAGCGCCCATGTGACGGTTCATCGTGTAGATGACGTCGTCAGCGGTCAGTGTCTTGCCGTTGTGGAACTCGACGCCCTTGCGGATCTTGAAGGTCCATTCGGTGGCGCTGTCATTTGACAGCACTTCTTCGGCAAGCTCAGGCTCATAGCCGAGATTCTTGGTCAGCCGGGTCAGCGAGCCGTAATACATCCGCCCGCGGAAGTAGTCGACGGCAGATGTGAACAGGGCCGGATCGAGCGTGTCGTTCGGGCCATGCTGGTCACCTGCAAACACCACGCGGCCACCGCGCTTGGGCGTGTTGGCCCAGGCATCGGAAACGCCGGTGAACAGGGTGCCGGAGGCGGCAGCGGTCGCGCCGGCGGCCATCATGTAGTGCATGAAGTCACGGCGGCTGATGCCTTTTTTAACCATGTTGAGGAACCGTGCGCGGTCAGCTGGGCTCAGCGTCTCGAGAACGGGATCGTTGCGCTTTTCAGACATAAATCCCCCCTATGCCTTTCTGTGATTTTTACCTAAGCGAAGCAATAGCCTAACATGAAAACATCAGCCGGTTCAATAAAACCGACCCTAAGTGTAGAGAAATCGACCCAATTCCACTGCAATGTAGAAAAACCGACTTTTGCAATGTAAAATAAGCGACCTGTCGCCGCGCGGCAGTTTCGGTGTCCGGCATGCTTTCGAACGTCTGCACCAGACCGTCAGCGATCGCCCGCGCGCAGGATTTCAGCTTCACAAAGGGGCTCGCGGCGTGTTGCGCTCCAGCTTGAGTCTAGCTGGCGTTGCCAACAGACACGATCCCAGCTTCCATCATCCTGAGGCTCCCACCACCAGTTTTCACCGGTCAGATCGCCGGTCCAGACATAGGCGATCAGGCAGGCGTCATTGCCGGTGCGCAATTCATGAACCTGGTGCGGTGGGGTGATCGAATGGCCGCCGGCGCCGATATGCATCGACAGTTTTGCGCGCCCGTGCCGGATGTAAATCTCGCCCGCCAGCACGTGATAGATTTCCAGCGCGGCATGCTGGTGAAGCGGATAGGTCACATGCGGAGCCAGCAGGAACAGCCCCATATAAAGATCGCGGCTGTGCAGGATGCCGCGTGACCCGATCACCTGTCCTGCCATCAGGCCGCCGGCAAGGGCCGGATCGACATGGGTAGCATCATAAATCTGGTACCAGTCCAGCGTCTGTGCCAGCGGCCGCAGCGTGTCGGCCAGCGGTGAGGCCGGCATGGCGTCGAGAAGCGCAGGAAGCCGGGATGTGACAAGCCCGGGCGCCTGCGTCTGTGGCGGTTCCTGCTCCGTGGTGGCAGCGTGGCGAAGATCACGCGCCAGTGTTGCCGCCAGAGGCGCCTCGGCCGGGTCCGGCCGGATGGTAACCTCATAGGCATCGACAAGCCGGCGCTGCAGGGCCGGTTGCCGCGGGTGCGGCTTCGGATCGTCCGTCTTGGTCATTGTCAGCCCCTCCCAGGAAGCGAAACCCGAGGCTGAAGATTTGTCCAGGCGGCGCGCCCCTGTCAATCACATGGCGGGTTGCGCGGCGGGTCCCGCCATGATGTTCATATTTTCATTCGCCAGTCAGACGGCCCGGCTGTAGGCTTTGGGGGGTCGCCGGTCAGGCCGGCTGGCAGGGGCAAATGATGAAACTGTCGATATTTGAGGGTCCCAAAGAAGACAGGCCGATGCTGGCCCTTGGCCTTCTGCTGTTCGGCGTCAGCCTGCTGTCGCTTCAGGATTCTCTGATCAAGCTGTTCGCTCCGCAGACAAGCTTCTGGCAGCTGCAGCTGGTGCGCTCTGCCTTCAATATGCTGTTCGCCGTCGGGCTCGCCGCGCTCGCCGGCGGGCTTCACCTCCTCTGGCCGCACCGGCTTGGCCCGGCGGTGGCGCGCGGGATTCTTCTGGCAACCTGCATGCTGTGTTTCTTCGGCGCGTCGGAGCAGATCACCGTCTCGCAGATGGCCACCGGACTCTATACCTATCCGCTGTTCATCACTTTGCTGGCCGCGCCGGTGCTTGGTGAGCGCATCGGCCCCTGGCGGATCGGGGCGCTGATGCTTGGCGCGGCAGGGTGCCTCCTTGTGCTTGACCCGTTCTCTGACAGCGGCAGCTATTTCCAGTTCGTCCCGGTCTTTGCCGGCTTCTTCTATGCCTGCAACGTGCTGGTGCTGCGCCGCTATTGCCGCAACGAGAGTCCGCTGGCGCTCGCCTTTATCGTGGCGCTGGTCTTCCTGGTCACCGGAAGCATGGGCGTCATCGGGCTGGAAAGCATTGCCGTGCCGCCGGACTGGCAGCAGATCATTCCCTTCATCCTCACCGGCTGGCCGCCGCTCGCCATCGGCATGGTCGGCATCTTCGCCTGTTTCGCGGTGCTGAACCTGTTCGGCAATCTGTTTCTCAGCCGCGCCTACCAGACCGCCGACAGCAGCTGGCTGGCACCTCTGGATTTCGTCTATCTGCTGTTTGTGGCGGTGTGGAGCCGGGTGCTGTTCGACAGCTGGCCGACACCGCTTGCCGGACTCGGCATGGCGATGATCGCCGCCGCCGGCGTGATCACCGCCGTCCGCGAGCAGCGCCATTCGCCCCCGTCCCGCCCCGGGGCAGGTCCCCCGCAAACCGGGTCTGGAAGCGCCGGATGAAATCCTCTACATCAGGGGGCTTGTGAAACAGGGGCGCAAAGTCTGTCATGGCTGAAAACCATAAAGTGAAAATCATCATCAGGCAGTCGCCGGTCCACGGGCTTGGCGTGTTTGCCCTCCAGGACATCGCCGCCGGCGAGACGCTGGAGCTCTGCCCCTATATCGTGATCGATGATGACGACCTTCAGGAAGTCAACAGGCTGAACGACTATCTGTTCACCAGTCCGGACGACCCGAATGACTATCTGGTGGTGATGGGGTGCGGCATGCTCTACAACCACGCATCGCCGCCGAACGCCAAATGGGAAGTGGACGAGACAGACAACCGTTTCCTGCGCTTCTATGCCGATTGTGACATCAGGCAAGGCGAAGAGATCTTCCATGATTACGGCGAGGAATACTGGACCACCCGCGCCGAGGAACAGGCATAACAGGCGGTTCCGGGTCCAGGCGCAAGGCCGAGGGGTCAGCCGGCGCTCAGCCGGCAGGCCAGATGATCTGCAGCACCTCGCAGGCCGTCCCCGCCGCAAGCCAGGCAAAGGCAAGCGCGCATAGCCGGTAGGTCCAGACCCGCCAGACCTCGCCGCGGCCACCGAACAGCCAGCTCACCGCGCCGGCACAGACAAAGCACCAGAGAACGGACGAGGCCATGAAGCCGGCGAAGAACACCGCATAGTCGAGCCGGCCCGGGTCGCTGACGCCAAGCGCGCCAAAGGCGCTGCCAAGCGCTGCCCAATAGGCCACATTCTGTGGGTTTGACAGCGCCAGTATGGCCCCGGAACGAAGCGCGTTTCCGGCAGCCGGCGCGTCAGCGGCATCGGGCGTCGGGGGCGTCATGCTCTCGCGCCAGCTGTCCCAGGCAAGCCAGGCCAGATAGCCGGCCCCGCCGATCCCGACCGGAATCTTCAGCATGCCGGCCTGAAGCAGGATGCCGATTCCGGCAAGTCCAAGAACGGCCCAGGCGGCGTCGCCGACAAGCGATCCGACCTGCACCGCAAGCGCCGGCCGATAACCGCCATCGACGCCGCGCCGGATGGTTTCCGCAAACACCGCCCCGGGGGCGGCATTGAAGACAAGGCCGAGAAGGAAAGCCATGCCGAACAGGCTGAGAAGGGGTGTCATGTGGCGTCTGGATGGTACTGGTGACTGACGGCCGATAATGGCCGGATAGCGACAGGATGCCGCGTCTTGTACTTGCAATTCAAGTGACGAGTTTTACACTGGGGCGCACGCGCGGGCCGGGGGAGGCTCGTTTTCTTCTTATCCGGGATTCTGAGCCATGTCGTCCTCTGCACCCCAGCGTGCCACCAAGATTGTCGCCACCATCGGCACCACCAGCGGAACGCCCGAAATGCTTCGCAAGCTTGTGGCTGCCGGGGTGAATGTGTTCCGGCTGAACTTCTCGCATGGCACGCAGGCAGAGCAGGCCGAACGCATAAGGGCCATTCGTGCGATGGAAGAGGAAACCGGCCAGCCGGCCTGTATCCTCGCCGACCTTCAGGGCCCGAAACACCGTGTCGGCGTTGTCGCGGACGGCGTCGTGCTGAAGGCTGGCGACGATTTCGTGTTGGACCGTTCGACCGAGACCGGAACGGCCGCGCGCGTGGGCCTGCCGCATCCCGAGATTTTCGACGCGCTGCAGCCCGGGGCGCGGCTTCTGATTGATGATGGCAAGCTGGTGCTTCGCGTCACCAGCATCGGCGATGACAGCTTCACCACCAAGGTTGAAGTCGGCGGGCCGCTGAGCAGCCGGAAGGGCGTGAACCTTCCCGACCTGATCCTGGACAGCCCGCCGCTGACTGAAAAGGACATGTCCGATCTCGATTTCGCGCTGGAATGTGGTGTCGACTGGGTGGCGCTGTCCTTTGTCCAGCGGGCCCGCGACGTGATCGAGGCGAAGGCCGCCATTGATGGCCGTGCCGCTCTGATGTCGAAGATCGAAAAGCCGGCGGCACTTGCCGAACTGTCCGATATCGTCGCCGCCTCCGACGGAATCATGGTGGCGCGCGGTGATCTGGGGGTCGAACTGCCGCCCGAGGAAGTGCCGGGGTGGCAGAAGCGGATCGTCGCCGAATGCCGGATGATCGGCAAGCCGGTCGTGGTGGCAACACAGATGCTTGAATCGATGATCAACAGCCCGACCCCGACCCGCGCCGAGGCGTCGGACGTGGCGGGCGCGGTGTTCGACGGGGCCGATGCCGTGATGCTGTCGGGCGAGACGGCGGTGGGCAGCTACCCGGTCGAAACCGTGACCATGATGGCGCGGATCATCATGGCAGCCGAATCCCACATCATGGCGAACCCGGAATCGGCGCCTCCGAAGCTGCCGACCGAGCCCAGCCTCTATCACGCTGTGGCGCTGGCCACGGTTTCGCTTGCCGAAACCGTCGGTGCCGAAGTGATCGTCGCCTTTTCCACTTCCGGCAATACCGCCGTGCGGATTGCCCGCGAGCGGCCGCTGATTCCCTTCCTTGTGCTCTCGCCCTTTGTCGAGGTACGCCGCCGGCTGGCCATTCTGTGGGGAACACAGACCGCGGCCAGCACCATCACCGAGGATTTCGAATCCGCCATCACCGAGGGCGTCGCCGAGATTGCCGGCCGCGGGATCGCGCAATCCGGGGCGCATGTGGTGATCGTGGCGGGCATGCCCTTTGGCATTGCCGGGACCACCAACTCGATCCGCGTGGCCACGATCTAGCCTTCCGGCCTCTGGTCCGGTTTTTTTGGCATTGCCTTTTGCAGGAATGGGCTGTTGAAATTCGCTCAGCGCCGGCGTGGATGCCGGCCGCTGAACGGGGGACAGACCATGACTGCAACTGAAACATCCGTCGCCACCATGTCCGTGGGATTCATCGGCCTTGGCAATGTCGGCGGCAAGCTGGCCGGAAGCCTTCTTCGAAACAATATGGACGTCACCGTCCGCGATCTTGACCGCGGGACCGCGCAGCCGTTCCTCGACAAGGGCGCCAGCTGGGGCGAGAGCCCACGGGCGATGGCGGAAAGCTGTGACATCATCATTACCTGCCTTCCCTCACCGGCGGCGAGCGCCGCCGTGATGGAAGCCGAGGATGGAATCCTCGCCGGTCTTGGCGACGGCAAGATCTGGGCCGAGATGAGCACCACCGACCAGGCCGAGGTGACACGGCTTGGCGCGAAAGTGGCCGCCGCCGGCGCGGCAGCCGTCGATTGTCCGGTGTCCGGGGGCTGCCACCGTGCCGCCACCGGCAATATCGCCATCTTCGCGGGGTGCGAGCGCGAGGTGTTCGAGCGCATGCTTCCCGTTCTTACAATCCTCGGGCGGCGGGTGCTTCACACCGGGCCTCTCGGGTCGGCCTCGATGCTGAAGGTGATGACGAACTATCTGGCGACGGCCAACCTGATCACCCTCAGCGAGGCGCTTGTCACCTGCAAGGCCATCGGGCTTGACCTGAACACCACCTATGAGGCCATCCGCATCTCCTCTGGCAATTCCTTTGTCCATGAGACCGAAAGCCAGGTGATCCTGAATGGCAGCCGCGATATCAATTTCACCATGGACCTTGTGATCAAGGATATCAGCCTCTTCCAGCAGCTTGCCGCGGGCGCTGGCGTGCCGCTGGAAATCTCGCCGAAGATGATCGAGATTTTCAGGGACGGTGCCGAACGATACGGCCCGCGTGAATGGTCACCAAACATCATCCGCAGGCTTGAAGAGGCCACCGGCCTTGATATCACGACCCCCGGATTCCCAGCCGAAATTCTGGATGATGAGCCGGAAGAGGCCGGCTACGAGGTGGTGCCGAAGCGCGGCTAGTCGCGGTTCAGCTCGACAACCATGTCCGTCACCTGCCCCGGCACCGCGGCCATCCGGCTGACCAGGGTGCGACTGCTGCCGGGATCAAGCGTCATCTCGCGCGAGGCGATCGGCCGCCGCATCAGCAGGTCGCCATCGGCGTCGAGCAGCTTGACGATCACCCACTCCGGTGCTCCGGCGGCGGTGCCGAGATTGGCGAGTGTCACGGTGACAAGAACCGCGTCATCCCCCTCGCCGCTGCCGCTGGCTGTTGTGAAGCTTGTGTCGGTGACGGCAAGTCGTGGCGCCGGCGGCGCTGTCAGGCCGGCAAGGGGCGTGCTGTTCGGGGTGATCCGCTCGAGCGCGGCAACGGCGGCTCCGGCCAGAACCGCCCCGCCGATCAGAAGTGACCAGGCGACACGAAGCCAGCTCTTCGGGCGGCGCTTGCCGGCTGGTTTCAGCCGCGAGGCCGCGCTTGGCTCCGGCAGGATTTCATGCCGGGCGCTGGCCCGGCCGATATTGTCAGGTGTCATGTGATGCCCGCAATGAGGGCATTCCACCACAACCTGTTCATAGGCGCCCAATGGCGGCACAGAGAATGTCTGGCCGCAGCCGCCACACATCCCAACCCGCGGGCTCGGTGGACCCGGCCGTGCCGGGCTTTCAGGATTGACAGTGCTTGGCCGGAAGGCCTCGTCGCATTTGTGACAGGCGATACGGATTCGTTTGCCGGCATTGGTGGCGGCGCTCAGGACGTCGTGATCAACAGCGCAGTTGGCACCGCAACCCGGGCATCGGTGAATATCGCTTACCGGTGTTTCGAGTATCAGTGTCACCGTGCCGGTATCCTACAGAACGACAGATCGAAAAAACCATGACTGACCGCGAGAATTGCCACTCTAAGGGGCGGCCGTGATAAGTCAATCTGGCGACCGGTTGCGGCGCGCTAGAGGGCGCGTCCACGAAGCCGCTGGCGAAGATCCTCGATCATCGCCTCGGCCTGGTCCATATGCGGGTTTACCCGCACCGCCGCCTCGAAAGCCTGAAGCGCTGCCGGCAGGTCGCCGGCGCGGATGTTGATCATGCCAAGCCCGCTCAGCGCACCGAAATGCCGGGGCTCGAGATCGATGACACGGGCGATGTCACGACGTGAACCGACATCATTGCCGCGCATGAAACGCACTGTCGCCCGCTTGTTCCAGACCTCGGCATGTTGCGGGTGGGTGCGTGCCAGATCGCTGAAAATGCGCTCCGCATTGTCGAACTGTCCCAGATTCATCTGACGGATGCCGATCGCCATCATGTTGGTGGCCCGCGGATCATCCTCGAAGGCTGTCCAGCGCTGCCAGATCTCGGCAACAAGACCATTCGCCGCGGTCTGGTTGGTGGTGCGCTGCAGCTCGGCAAACAGGCTGTCGAGCTGCGGGTCACGCTGGTCGGCCTTTGCCCCTGCCATGAAAGCCAGGACAAGCAGACCCGTGGCGGCGATCCAGCGCATCGTTCCGAGGCTGTGTAAAAGACGGTTCATACGCAGGATATGGGGAGCCGGCCGCCATCAGCCAAGAGCGCCGATCCCAAACCTTCGTTATCCGACCAGGCGACAGGCTGGCCCAAGGTTGCCCCGAGGTTGGTTGTTTGTGTCAGATGCTAAATTGCCCTAAAATCGCGCTGCCCTGCACTGCACTGCCGAGATTTTCCATGACGCCCCCACTTTCGCGTTTTGCCATCGCCGCGCCGCCATTTGTTTGTGCCTGCTCCCCGTCGCAGGCACCGGACAGCCGGGCCATGATCGGCCCGGGCGCAGCGCCCTGTCACGATCTGATCATTTCCGGCATCAAGCTGTTGCCCTGGCTGCAGACAAGCCAGCGGCAGCTGTCCAAGGCTGGCGTCCGCGGGTCACTTTAGTCGATATGGCGAAGACGCCTCTAAAGCTTGGCCTCTTCGTGCGGATGCTGGCGCTCTGCATCCTTGTGGCGGGGCTCTGCGCGGCATTGGTGACGGTCGCCTTCTTCAGTTATCGCACGGCGGTGACGACCAACCGTCTGGCGAACGAGCTGGCGGCGCAGACCTACGCGACGGCACCTGTTGTCGCCGCCAGTCTGGCCGACGGCAATGAAGCCGGCGTGGCAAGGCTTCTTCGTGTCTTTGGCGGGCTGCGTTATGTGACCTGTGTCGATATCGTCAATGAAGGGCTTCTTCTGGCTTCCTGGCCGCCGCCGGGATGCGATCTTGCCGCGGCGGCGGGTGAGGACAGGCTGATCACCGTGCCGCTTGGCGAGGGGCGCGACATCACCTACCGGATCCGGGTTGACGACACGCTGCTGATGACGCCGGTGCGCCAGGAAACAGCCATTGTCGCCAGCGTCATGATGCTGCTGTCGCTGATCATCTTCATCAGCCTGACGGTGAGCTTCCGCCGGTTTGTGCTGACCCCGCTCCATGGCTTGCGGAAGGCGATGCAGGATTCGACGCCGCGCAAGCCGGTCCGGGCGCGCCATATCCATGATGACGAGATCGGCGCCATCGTGAAGGCCTATAACTCGCTTGTCGCAGCGGCGCGGCTGTTTGTGCGGCGGCTTGACCGTTCGCAGGCCCAGCTTGCCGATTCCGAAAAGCGGTTTCGTGAACTTGCCGAGGTGTCGGGCGACTGGTTTTTCGAAATGGATGCCGATTTGCGCCTGTCCTTTGTCGCTGACAGCTTTTACGACATCACCGGCCTGACACCCGATGCGGTGATTGGCCGCCGCCGGCAGGACATTGCTGTCGATGCCAACATGCAGGGGGCGTTCGCCCGCCATATCGGATAATGTTCTGCATCAGTTCGACAAAGATCGAGAAGACATTTCTGATCTGCGCCCCGTCGCGGGCGTGGTCTTCCAGACGCTCCCGCAGGGCATCTCCCACGGCGAGAAGGATGTCCTCGGACACATAGCCTGAATAGCTGAGTACGAATTCATCCTGCAGCAGCAACTGGCTGAACTTGAAAAACCTTTCAAAATCCATAACGCCGCCACTGTACCACAGACACGCAAACCCGCCATCGCGCCGGGATTATAGTTGATTTAATCTGATTGCAATTTGAAAAATCCAGCCGGTTTCACCTCTGCCCGCTGCGGGCTGAATCCAGCAATCTTGCGGCCTCAGCTCTGTGTCCAGGGAAGCTTGTGGAACTTCCATCCCTCGACGGAATTGCGATGGCCGTTTTCGTCATTACGCCCCTCGAAGCCTTCGGTGACATTCACCAGCGAGGTGAACCCCTCATTTGCCAGCAGGCGGCAGGCATTGGCTGACCGTCCGCCGACCCGGCAGATGATATAGACCGGCGCGGCCGGATCGACCACCGCTTTCACCTCGTCGATGAAATCCGGGTTCGGACGTCCGGATTCATCCGCGATGGCGACCAGAAGCGGCCTCTTGCCGATGGATGACAGGTCGGGAACGCCGGTGAAATGCCACTCGGCTGGCGCGCGGCAGTCAATCAGCACGGCATCGCCCTTCTGCGTGAGCTCCTCAAAGGTCTCGGGCGGGGTCAGTTCGCGAAACATGGCTTTCCCTTTTTTCCGTGTTCTGGCAGGTTGAACCAGCCAGCAAGACACCATCCAAATGTCCGGGCCACCGCGATATTTCGTAGCAAAGGTAACGACCATGATTAAAGCGCTAATTGTCGACCAGGCCGAAGACAATTCGGTATCCGCAAGCCTGCAGCAGATCGAGGCGGATCGCCTTCCCGATGATGGCGAGGTCGATATCGCCGTCGAATATTCGACCATCAACTACAAGGACGGGCTGTGCCTGAATGGCCTTGGCAGGCTTGTCCGCACCTATCCGCATGTGCCAGGCGTCGATCTTGCCGGCACCGTGACCGCAAGTCGTGACGACCGCTTCGCGGCGGGCGACCGGGTGGTGATGAACGGTTTCCGCAGCGGCGAGATCCGCTGGGGCGGCTATGCCACCCGCGCAAGCGGCAAGGCCGACTGGATGGTGCGCCTTCCCGACGGGATGAGCACACGCCATTCGCAGATGCTTGGCACCGCCGGCTTTACAGCCATGCAGGCGATCATGCGCCTCGAGGCGAACGGCATGACTCCCGATGGCGGCGAGGTGCTTGTGACCGGCGCGGGTGGCGGTGTCGGTTCGGTCGCCACGGTGCTTCTGGCCGCGCGCGGTTATCAGGTGGCGGCGATGACAGGACGCGCCGAAATCGCCGATTATCTGACCGGGCTCGGGGCCAGCCGCATTGTCAGCCGAGACGAGATGCAGGACGACCCCGGCAAGGTGATGGAATCCGGCGTCTGGGGCGGCTGTATCGACTGCGTCGGCGGCCAGATTCTGGCGCGCGCCATCAAGCAGATGAATTACGGCTGCGGCATCGCCTCGCTTGGCAACGCCGCCGGCGCGACGATGGAAGCCAGCATCATCCCGTTCCTTCTTCGCGGTGTCGCCGTGTTCGGCATTGATTCGGTGATGGTGCCGATTCCCGAGCGCGAGCGAATCTGGGCGGCGCTGGATGCCGAGATGCCGCGCGATGTTCTGGAGAGCATGAGCCGGGAAATCACCCTTGCCGAGGTGCCGGACTATGGCAGGCAGATTCTTGAGGGCAGGGTGCGTGGCCGTATTCTGGTGAATATGAACGCCTAGGCACCGCCAGCCGGTTCTGACAGAGTCAAATTCGCTTGCCGCGCTGGCTGAAACTGTTCAGTGTTTTTTGAAGAAAGACATGGCAGACGAATGAGGTGCAGCAATGGACCAGACCATCATCGCGGACCAGACGATCATTGGCTCGAACCGCCGCATCGATCCGACAAGACGGGCGCATCTGAAACCCGACCTTACCCCTGACGACAATGACCGGGTGGAAATCGGCCCGACCGCCCTGGCCTTCGCCGAATGGCAGGCTGCCGGGCTGCCGGCACCCGACATGCCTGCGCTTCGCGAATACAGGCTGGCGCGCCTTCAGGAACAGATTCGAAAGCATGACTGCGCCGGGCTGCTGCTGTTCGATCCGCTGAACATTCGCTATGCCACCGACACCACCAACATGCAGCTGTGGATCGCCCATAACGCGGCGCGCGCCTGCTTCGTCCCGCCTGAGGGCAAGGTGGTGCTGTGGGATTTCCACAATTGCGAACATCTGTCGGCGCATCTGCCGCTTGTCGGCGAAGTCCGGCACGGCGCCAGCTTTTTCTATTTCGAGACCGGCGACAAGACCGCCGCCGCGGCCGCCCATTTCGTCGATGAGGTGATCGGTCTGATGAAGAGATATGGCGGTGACAACAAGCGGCTTGCCGTCGACAAGATCGAGACCCACGGCTATGTGCGGCTTGTCGAAGAGGGCGTGACCGTGATCGAGGGCCAGATGCTGACCGAGCATGCCCGCGCCATCAAGAACGACAACGAGATTCGCGCCATGCGCTGCGCCATTCATGCCTGCGAGATGGCGGTCGAGGAAATGCGCCACGCCATGCGGCCTGGCGTGTCCGAGAACGAAATGTGGGCGGCGCTTCACGCCGGCAATATCAAGCGTGGCGGCGAATGGATCGAAACCCGTATCCTGGCGTCAGGGCCGCGCACCAACCCCTGGTTTCAGGAATGTGGCCCGCGAATCATGCAGGAAGGCGACATGATGGCCTTCGATACCGATCTTGTCGGCACCTACGGCTATTGTTGCGATATCTCGCGGAGCTGGATTGTCGGCGATGTCGCCCCGACCGCGGAACAGAAGACCCTCTACAGGGTCGCCTACGACCATGTGATGACCAATATCGGGCTGATCAGGCCGGGGATGAGTTTTGCCGAAATGACGGCGGTGGCGCACAGGCTTCCCGAGGAATACCGGGCACTCCGCTATGGTGTTCTGGCCCATGGTGTCGGGCTGTGTGACGAATATCCGTGCGTTCGCTATCCCGAGGATGTCGAGGCGCATGGCTATTCCGGCGAATTCGAACCCGGCATGACACTCTGTGTCGAGGCCTATATCGGCGCCGAAGGCGGACAGGAAGGGGTAAAGTTGGAAGAGCAGGTTCTTGTCACCGAGACAAGCTGCAAGCCCCTGTCCACCTACCGCTACGAGGAGGCGCTGCTGACCTAGCCTGTGGTGTGTCCTCCCCGGATCGTTTTTCCGGGGCGTCTATTTGCGGATGACGACACCGATATGCGGCAGGTTGCGGCCCTGCTGCGCGAAATCGATCCCGTAGCCGATGACGAATTCGTCCGGAATGTCGAACCCGACCCAGTCGATCTCGACCTCGACCTCGCGCCGCGACGGCTTGTTGAGAAGCGCGCAGACCCGAAGCGAGCGCGGCTCGCGCGTCTTCAGGATGTCATAGACCTGTGACAGCGTATGGCCGGTATCGATGATGTCCTCGACGATCAGAACGTCGCGGCCCTTGATAGGGGTTTCCAGGTCCTGGATGATCCGCACCTGGCGCGAGGATTCCATCTTGTCGCCATAGCTTGAGACGGTCATGAAATCGACCTCGACGGGAAGGTCGATCCGGCGTGCCAGATCGGCGATGAAGACAAAGGAGCCGCGAAGCAGCCCGACGACGACAAGCTGTCTGGTGTCACTGTAATGCTCGTTGATCATCCGCGCCAGCTGCGTCGTGCGCGCCGCGATCTCGGTCTCGGTGATCAGGATATCGATATCATGTTCGGTCGACAGGACGGTCATGGCAGGGCCTTCGTGGCTCGGCAGGGAAACAGCCAGCGCAGTATAGGTCAGGCCCCACCGAATAGAAAGCAACCGCTTGCCGAAATGACGCAACATGCATACATCCTATGCACTGCAATGCAGTGATACGGACGTGGTGTCCGGCAAAGGAAGGAATCGAAACATATGGCAAGGATCGCGTTTCTGGGGCTCGGGGTCATGGGCTATCCCATGGCAGGACATATCGCCGCCGCGGGCCATGATGTCACCGTCTATAACCGCACCGCCGCGAAGGCCGAATCCTGGGTGGCCCGGCATGGCGGGACGCAGGCCGCGACCCCGGCCGCCGCCGCCGCCGGCGCCGATGTCGTGCTGTCCTGTGTCGGCGATGATCCGGATGTTCTGTCGGTGGCGCTCGGGCCTGACGGGGCGATCCCAGCGATGCGCGAGGGCGCAGTCTATATCGACAACAGCACCGTGTCCGCCACGGTCGCCCGCCAGCTGGCCGAGGCCGGCGCGGAACGCGGCGTCGGGGTGCTCGACGCCCCCGTCTCCGGCGGCCAGGCCGGTGCCGAGAACGGCAAGCTGACCGTGATGGTTGGCGGCGCGCAGGACGTGTTCGATTCGGCGCTCGCCGTGATGCAGTGCTATGGCGCGCGGGTGGTGCGCATGGGCGATGCCGGCACTGGCCAGCAGGCGAAGATGGTCAACCAGATCTGTATCGCCGGTCTGGTCCAGGGCCTGTCCGAAGGGCTGAATTTCGCGCAGCAGGCCGGACTTGATACCGACGCGCTTCTCGAGGCGATTTCCGGCGGCGCGGCGCAGTCATGGCAGATGG
>CAJWVJ010000012.1 GCA_913048595.1 uncultured Alphaproteobacteria bacterium
CGATCGGCATGAAGTCCAGGTCCCATTTCTCGAAGATCTGCCGCGCCGTATCCGTCGCGTCGGGCTTCAGGACCATCAGCATCCGTTCCTGGCTTTCCGAGAGCATCAGTTCATAGGCACTCATGCCTTCCTCGCGGGCAGGAACCAGATCGAGGTCCATTTCCATGCCGAGGCCGCCTTTGGACGCCATTTCGACCGAGGATGACGTCAGCCCGGCCGCGCCCATGTCCTGAATTGCAATCACGGAATCCGATGCCATCAACTCGAGGCAGGCCTCCATCAGCAGCTTACCGGTGAACGGGTCGCCAACCTGGACGGTCGGGCGTTTTGATTCGGTCTCGTCAGAGAATTCGGCAGACGCCATGGTGGCGCCATGGATGCCGTCACGGCCGGTCTTCGCACCAACATAGATGACCGGGTTGCCGGGTCCGGTGGCTGCCGACCGGAAGATGCGGTCGCTGTTGGCAAGGCCTACCGCCATGGCGTTGACGAGTATGTTGCCGTTATAGGAGGGGTCGAAATTGACCTCACCGCCGATGGTTGGAATGCCGATACAGTTTCCATACCCGCCAATGCCGGACACGACGCCCGACAGAAGATGGCGTGTTTTCTCATGGTCCGCGGCGCCGAAGCGAAGCGCGTTCAGAAGCGCGACCGGTCGTGCGCCCATGGTGAAGACGTCGCGCAGGATTCCGCCAACGCCCGTCGCCGCCCCCTGGTAGGGTTCGATGAACGAGGGGTGATTATGGCTTTCGATCTTGAAGATGGCCGCCAGCCCGTCTCCGATATCGACGGCACCGGCGTTTTCACCCGGGCCCTGGACAACCTGCGGGCCCTCGGTCGGCAGTGTCTTCAGCCACAGTTTTGAAGATTTGTAAGAGCAGTGCTCCGACCACATGGCGGAAAAAATACCGAGCTCGCAGAGGTTGGGCGTGCGTCCGATCCGCGTCAGGATCAGCTCCCACTCTTCTTTCGACAGCCCCATCGAGGCCGCGTGCTCGAAGGTCATTGCAGTGTCTTGACGTGGCGTACTCATACGGCAAGGGCCTCCAGGCAGGCAGTCAGAAGGTCGGCGCCGTCGGCGCTGCCAAGTTCGGCGGACACGGCACGTTCAGGATGCGGCATCATTCCCATGACGCGCCCGTTGGCGGACACGATGCCGGCGATATCCCGCGCCGCGCCGTTGGGATTTGCCGGCCCGTGGATGTCGCTTTCCACATAACGGAAGGCAATCTGACCGTTGTCTTCGAGCCGCTGCAGATCATCGTCACTGGCGAAGTAATTGCCCTCGTTATGCGCTACCGGAATGATCATGCGCTTGCCTGCCTCAAGGCCGGCGGTGAAGGGAGAATCGGTGCCGCCGACAACCTCGATGCAGGTGTTGCGGCAGACATATTTCAGCCCGGCATTTTCGACCAGCGCACCCGGCAGAAGGCCGCTTTCAAGAAGAATCTGGAAGCCGTTGCAGACCCCCATCACCGCGCCGCCGCGGGCCGCATGATCAAGCACCGCTTCCATGATCGGCGCGCGCGCCGCCAGCGCGCCGCAGCGCAGATAGTCACCATAGGAAAAGCCGCCCGGCATGATCACAAGATCAGTGCCCTCAAGGCTTGTTTCCTTGTGCCAGACAAGCGCCGGCCGGCGGCCGGCCAGCTTCTCGATGGCCACCATCATGTCGCGGTCGCAGTTCGACCCCGGAAATACGATGACCGTGACGCGAAGCGCGCTCAGGCTCATGCCTCGTCTCCCGCGTCGATCTCGATCTCGTAATCCTCGATCACCGTATTGGCCAGCAGCGCCTCGCACATGCGGGCCACACGCTGGCGGGCTCGGGCCTCGTCGGTCTCGTCAATCTCGAGAGTGATCCTCTTGCCGACGCGGACGTCTCCGACTTCCTGGAAGCCCAGGTCGGACAGCGATCTGCCGATGGCCCGTCCCTGCGGATCGAGAACACCGTATTTCAGCGATATGTTGACGATTACGTGCATGGGTCTGCCCCTCAATCCTGTCTGGCTTGTGCCTGGCTGTCCTGTGGCACGGTCAGGCCGAGCCGCCGCGCGATTTCCTGATAGGCCTCGGTCAGGCCGCCAAGGTCGCGGCGGAACCTGTCCTTGTCCATTTTCTCGTCGGTTCCAACCTGCCAGAGGCGGCAGTTGTCGGGGCTGATCTCGTCGGCAAGGATCACCTCGCCGTCGGGAAGCCGGCCGAATTCCAGCTTGAAATCGATCAGCCGCAGATCAATCGCGGCGAAGATGTCGGCCAGAATGGCGTTGATCCGGTTTGTCTGCGCGACCATGACATCGAATTCGGCCGCGCTCGCCCATCCGAACGCCAGCATATGTTCACGCGCGATGATCGGATCGCCAAGCGCGTCGTCCTTCAGGCAGAACTCGATCAGCGTCGAGGGCAGCGGGTCCCCCTCGGTCAGGCCAAGGCGCGGGCAGACCGATCCGGCGGCGACATTGCGGACCACCACCTCGACCGGGATGATCTCCAGCGCGCGGACAAGCTGTTCGCGCTCGCTCAGCCTTTCGATGAAATGGGTCGTGATTCCGGCCTCGGCGAGGCGCAGCATGATATGCTCGCTGATATGGTTGTTCAGCACGCCCTTGCCCGTGATCACATCCTTCTTCTGCGCGTTGAAGGCGGTGGCGTCATCCTTGAAATACTGGATCAGGGTGCCGTCCTGCGGCCCGGCATAGATGATCTTGGCCTTACCCTCATAAAGGGCGGTGCGCTCACTCATGCGGCGTCTCCCGCGCCAGGCGCGTCGAAGACCCGCGCGAAAATCGTGTCGACATGGCGGAAATGCTGGTCAAGATCGAACAGCGCGTCGATCTCGGCATCGGACAGGCTTGCCGCCACCCCGGCATCGCTCTTCAGCCTGTCGCGATAGCTTCTGCCGTCCTTCCAGGTCGCCATGGCGTTGCGCTGGACATAGACATAGGCGTCTTCGCGGCTGACACCTTTCTGGGTGAGGGCAAGAAGAAGCTGCTGCGAATGAACCAGCCCGCCAAGCTGGTCAAGATTGGCTTGCATGGCGTCGGTATAGACGACAAGCTTTTCAACGACGCCGGCCATGCGCTGCAGCGCAAAGTCGAGGGCGATGGTGGCGTCCGGGCCGAACACGCGCTCGACCGAGGAATGGGAAATGTCGCGCTCATGCCAGAGGGCGACATTCTCGAGCGCCGGCGTCACCGAGGCGCGGACAATGCGGGCAAGGCCGGTCAGATTTTCGGTCAGCACCGGGTTGCGCTTGTGCGGCATCGCCGACGAGCCTTTCTGGCCAACCGAGAAGAATTCTTCTGCCTCGCGAAGCTCGGTCCGCTGGAGATGCCGGATTTCGGTGGCGAGCCGCTCGACCGAGCTGGCGATCACGCCAAGGGTGGCAAAAAACATGGCGTGACGGTCACGCGGGATGACCTGCGTCGAGACAGGTTCCGGGACAAGACCCATCTTGTCGGCGACATGGCCTTCCACGGCCGGGTCGAGATGCGCGAAGGTGCCGACGGCGCCGGAAATGGCGCAGGTCGCGATTTCCGCGCGCGCGGCGACAAGACGGGTGCGGCAGCGCGCGAATTCGGCATAGAAGGTCGCAAGCTTAAGGCCAAAGGTTGTCGGCTCGGCATGGATGCCGTGGCTTCGCCCGATGGTCGGTGTGTAGCGATGTTCCTCGGCGCGGGTGCGAAGCGCGGCCAGAAGCCGGTCGATGCCGTCAAGGAGAAGATCGCTTGCCCGTGCCATCTGAACAGCAAGCGTGGTGTCCAGCACGTCGGAGGATGTCATCCCCTGATGCACGAAGCGCGCATCCTCGCCGACATGTTCGGCGAGGCTTGTCAGGAAGGCGATGACATCATGCTTTGTCTCGCGCTCGATCTCGTTGATCCGGTTGATGTCGAATCCGCCGCGCTCCCATACCGCCTTGGCGGCATCCTTCGGGATCATCCCCAGTTCGGCCATCGCGTCACAGGCGTGCGCCTCTATCTCGAACCAGATCTGGAACCTGGATTGTTCGGACCAGATCGCGGTCATCTCGGGCCGAGAATATCGGGGGATCATGTGGGTGTTTTCCTTTGCCACTGGGGAGGGTGCGGTTGTAGCATCGCACGGGGCAAAAAACCAGAGTGTGAAATGCCCAGCAGCAAACTCCGGGGCCGGATCACGGGGATCATTCGGGAGCGCCGAAACCATGTTCATCAGACGGCTGGTTATCAATGCCCTCATCGCCGCCGCGCGCAACCCGGCGGTTCAGAAAAAGGCAGGCGAGGCCGCCGGCAAGGCGGTCGACAAGGCGCGTCCGAACCTGATGAAGGCCAGCCGCCGTGCCGGCGAGCTGACCCGCAAGGCGCAGGACAAGCTTCGCGATTTCACCGACCCGAAATAACCCGCATCACAGCAGGCCAAGGCTCTTGAAGCTGACCACCGTCTTGCCGGCCACGATCAGGTGGTCGTGAAGCGTGATGGTGACAAGTGACGAGGCGGTCCGCAATTCGGCCGTCATCTCGATGTCAGCGCGCGATGGCTCGGTCTCGCCGCTGGGGTGGTTATGGACAAGGATCACCGCTTTCACATGCCGCCGCAGGGCGGCATTGATCACCTCGCGCACATAGACAGGCGTCTGGTCGACGGTGCCGCGTGACAGCATCTCCTCGGCGATCAGCCGGTTGCGGTTGTCGAGGCACAGGATCATGAAATGTTCGACGGGTTCATGCGCCAGCCGTGTCAGGCAGTAGTGCTGCACCTCGCTCCAGCTCGTCAGCACATGCCTGTTCTCGATGTCGGAATGGCTGAGATGAAGACCTGCCGCCTCGACGATCTTCAGCGCCGCGACCGAGGCATCCCCCATGCCCTTTTGCTGGCCAAGCAGCGCGGCCGGGGCGCGAATCACCGCCGACAGCGATCCGAACCGACGAATCAGCGCCTTGGCCAGCGGCTTGGTGTCGCTGCGCCGGTTTCCGGCATAGAGCAGCATTTCCAGAAGCTCCAGCTCGCTCAGCGCGTCGGGCCCCTTGTCCAGCAGCTTGGCGCGCATGCGGGCGCGATGGCCTGAAATATGATCCGGCGGCGTCCCGGGCTTTGACGATGTACGGTGCTGGCCTGACATATCCGAAGGGATAGCCCAGATGGTCTGAATAAACCGTTAATGAAACCCGCTGTTTCAGATGTAGGGCGGGGCAGTATGGCCGGCCGGCGACAGGGTGAAGATTTCCGGTTTGCCCTCGGTGATGCCGATCGAATGTTCGAACTGCGCCGACAGCGACCGGTCGCGTGTCACCGCGGTCCAGCCGTCCCCGAGGATTTTGGTTTCCGCGCGGCCTGCATTGATCATCGGCTCGATGGTAAAGATCATGCCGGGTTCCAGCTTCATACCGCTTCCCGGCGTGCCGAAATGCAGTACTGTCGGGGCGCAGTGGAATGTCTGGCCAAGCCCGTGTCCGGTGAAGTCGCGCACCACCGAAAACCTGTTCGCCTCGGCATGGGTCTGAATGGCATGGCCGATATCGCCAAGCGTGTTGCCGGGACGCGCCACATCGATGCCGCGCATCAGGCAGTCATAGGTGATCTCGGTCAGACGGCGGGCCTTCACCGATGGCGCGCCGACAAAATACATGCGCGAGGTGTCGCCGTACCAGCCTTCAAGGATCACTGTCACATCGATGTTCAGGATGTCGCCGTCGCGAAGCGTCTTCTCGCCCGGAATGCCGTGGCAGACCACATGGTTCAGCGAAATGCAGGTCGCCTTGGGAAAGCCCTTGTAGTTCAGAGGTGCCGGGACGGCGCTATGCGCCTCGATAAAGTCGTGGCAAATCCGGTCGAGCGCGCCCGTGGTGGCTCCGGCCACCACATGCGGCGTGATCATGTCGAGCACTGTGGCCGCCAGCCTGCCGGCGGCATGCATCGCGGCAAAGCCGCTCTCGTCATGAAGAATGACTGGTTCTGTACGCATGGGTCCCAATCGTGTCCGTTGTTGACCAACGCGCATACCACTATCGGCAAACGCAACCATTGCCAAGCCATTTAGCGTGATAGCACGGTTTCTGGCCGGCCTGCCCCTTGATCCCAGGCCCACAGGGGTTATTTCCCCTGGCAGGCCATTTTGATGAACGGGTGAACAGCCATGACCAATCCGACCGCCGCGATCCTCGTGATCGGCGATGAAATCCTCAGCGGACGCACAAAGGACAAGAATATTGGCTGGCTCGCCGAACAGCTGAACGCGCAGGGGATCCAGCTTCGCGAGGCACGGGTAATCCCCGATGTGCGCGAGACCATCATCGAGACGGTGAAACTGCTGTCAGCGGCGCATGATCTGGTGTTCACCAGCGGCGGGATCGGCCCGACCCATGACGACATCACCACCGAATGTATCGCCACCGCCTTTGGCAAGAAGGTGATCCGCCACCCCGAGGCAGAGGCGCGGCTGATCGCGCATTACAAGGACACGGATATCGAATTCAACGAAGCCCGCCAGAAGATGGCCGACATCCCCGAAGACGCGACGCTGATCGACAACCCGCTGAGCGCGGCGCCGGGATATATCCTGGGCAATGTGCATGTGTTCGCCGGCGTGCCGTCGATCCTCCAGGCGATGTTCGAGGGGCTTCGCGACAGCCTTCCCGGTGGCGTGGCGATGACGCGGCTGACGGTGCAGTGCGCCATCGGCGAGGGCACCATCGCCAGCGTGATGGAAAGCGTTCAGGCAGCCCATGACGGCGTCAGCATCGGCAGCTATCCCTGGTTCAAGCCCGGCCAGTTCGGCACCGCCGCCGTTGTCAGCGGGCTTGATCCCGATGTCACGCACGCCGCTGCCGCGGCGCTGGCGCGGGGTGTCCGTGATCTTGGCGCGACGGCCGAAATCCAGCCGCTTGGCGAGGGTGGCTAATCGTCCTTCTTCGGTGTCCTGCGGAATCTGGGAACCGACCCGGACCGGCCGCGCCGCCGCCGCGGGTCTGGCGGATTGATCCAGGGCGAGTCACGGTCTGCCGGCGAGACAACACGCGAGCGCAATGCGTCGTTGCTGCGCCGCCCGTAGCGATGGCGCGCCTCCTGCCTTATTTCGGAAAAGGGAATGGGATGCGCGTCCCAGCGTTCCGGCGGTGAATCATTCGCTCCGAACAGCGGCACATCCGACCGTTTGAAGACGGGCACAAGGCACATGCCGGCGATAAAGCCGCCAATATGCGCAAAATAGGCGACCCCGCCGCCATCGGTTCCGGCAAGGGCGCTCGGCACCGCCACGAACTGGCCGGCAATCCAGACCCCCAGCACAAGCCATGCTGGCAGGTTGATGAACCGCACGAAGATGATGATCAGCAGGAAGGTCCGCACCGCGGCGCGCGGATGCAGGATCAGATAAGCCCCCAGAATACCGGCTATGCCGCCCGAGGCGCCAACCATCGGCACGCGTGAGGACGGGTCGATCATGAACTGCGCCAGTGCCGCCGCGACGCCGCAGAGTACATAGAAGATCGCGAAGCGGACAGGTCCCATCGAATCTTCGACATTGTCGCCGAAAATCCACAGATACAGCATGTTGCCACCAATATGCATCCAGCCGCCATGAAGGAACATCGCCGTCACCATGGTCGCCCAGGCGGGGATGACGGCAAGACCGGGCGGTAGTGGTGCCGCGCCGCTGGCATTGGCCGGCACGAACCCGTATTGGTAGAAGGCAAGACGTTCCCCCTGGTGGCCAAGCGATTGCTGCCACAGAAAGACAATCACGCACAGCGCCACCACCGACCAGGCCACCCATGGGGTGCGGCGTGACGGGTTGTCGTCAAACAAGGGAATAAAGAACATCGGCTCATCCTGTGCTGTTTGTGCCGTATTCGGCTTCGCGAGTCAGGCCTTGCCAAGATATGGAGGCATCCGGCATCATCATCAGATGGGGGTGATGTCTTGATGCTGCCATCTTTCCATGGGATTTTCGTATCATGAAACCTCTACTTCACACATCTGGCCAGGGTTTTGCGGCGGGCGCGGCCTGCCTTGGCCTTGGCCTTGTCCTGTGCCTTGCCGCGCCGTTGCCGGCCGAGGCCCGCACCACATTGCAACTTGAAACCGGAGACACGCTGTCCTTCGAGGACGGGTCCATCGACATGCGCACCGGTTCTGGCGAGTTGTATGACGTCATGTTGCTGGAAGGTGACGAGCCGGTTCTTCAGGCTGACTATCTGTTTATCGATGCCTCGGGCGAGATAGGCAGTCCCGACTGGTTCATCCACGAGCTTGTCGCCAAAAATGCCGAAGTTCCGGAGGAAAGCGTGTTCATCGGCAGGCTTGAACTTCGCGACACGGCTGTTGGCCAGCTTGCCGATGACGAGGCGATGGCAAGCTACGAACAATATATTACCGACGACACCAGCATCCTGCTGGAAAATGTCGGCATGGTGGCCGAGGATGCGCTGTTCTCCATCGACAGGATTGCCTCTCTGCCCTTCAGCTTCGCGGAACTGAATTCAGGGCTGCAGATCGTCACCAGCGCCGGATTCGAAGTGGACGGCATGACCGTCATGCCGCTCGAGGAATCGGTGCCCGGCGAAAACCCGGTTCTGGACAAGCTTGCCAAGCGCGGGATCAGCGATATCGGAATGGATCTGCGTATCGCCACCGGGGCCAGCCTTGACGGCGACGAGATGCAACTTTTCTATGGGATCGAGGGGTCTATGCGCGAGCTGGCGGGAATCGGGTTCGGGATCGCCTTGTCGATGACCCAGGACGCGTATTCGCAGCTTGTGCCGATGCTGATGGAGCCGGAGGAAAACGGCACCGCGCTTATCGGCCTGTCCGGTGCGGTGGCGCTTGACGGGGCGGAGCTGGTGATTGATGACAGCGGGCTGATGGACATCCTGTTCGAGATCGCGGCGGAAGAGGAGGGCGTCAGCGAGGGGGACGTGCGCACCATGGCGCGGATCAGCGTCGCGGCAGTGGTACAGGAAACCTTCCCCCAGAACTTGTCGCGGATTCTGCCGCCGATCGAAGCCATGATAAGCCAGGGTGGCAGGCTCGAGATCGCGGCAATGCCGCAAATGCCGGTGCCGATTTCAAGCTCGCTCGGCTTCGCCGTGCTTCCCGATCTTGCCATTGACCAGCTGGGGATCACCGTCACCCATACGCCGTGACGCTCGCGGTTGTCGTTCCGGCCATTGGCGCACCTGACATTCCCACACCTTTGCTGTAGTCTTTTCGGATAACAGTAAGGGGAGTGATGTGATGAGTATCACACATGCCGCGATCGGTCTGATCGCCATTGGAAATATCTTCTACGCCTACCGCTGTATCCTTGGAACACGTGCCTTCATCGACCAGTACGGCATGGGCGACGGCAGCGCCTTTATGATCAAGCTCGCCGGCACCTTCTGCGCCGGGCTTGGTTGCATGCTGGTCTATGTCCTGCTGACGGGCATCGAAGGCACCTGGGAGCTGTTTACATTCGGCTTTGTCCAGGCCGCGCTTCTGACCGTCGTCGGCTATCAGACCGTGAACGGGCCCTGGGCGGAAGTCGAAGGGGTGAACGCCACGAAGGAAGGCTATCTGGCACCCGCCGTGTTTGCCATCCTGAACGCCGTCGTCCTGTTTACCGGCGCGGAGATGCTCTACGCCTGACACCGACCGCAGTTGATCAGGGGGCGTCCGACAGGCCGGGCGCCCCTTTTCTGTTGTGCGGAGTTCCGTCTGTGCGGAAACGCCGGCATATGGGATGGGCCCTTGTCCCGCCCGGGACAGCTGGCAAAACGGTCCTAGCCGGTGATCTCTTCCATCCCGTAGATCACGTCGACGCAGCCATTCTCGGCGTCCCACGCCTTCATTTCGTCCGAGGACATCATTTCGCCCATGGCTTCGAAATCCGTGACCTGCATGATCATGATCGAACTGTGATCATCGATTTTTGCGATATGGTGGCTTTCGACGAACGGGGCCCATTGCGGCCGGGTTTTTTCCACCATCGCCAGAAAATCATCGAAACTGCAGGTGTAGGTCGAATGAATACAAATGTTCATGATTGGTATCTCCCTAGAGGATCCGGTGGCATCAGGCCTTGCTGTCATAGACAAGTTCGGGAAGCGGCGGCGGCGGCGCGTTCGGATCGATGCCGTGCAACTCGCCCATCAGTCCCTTCCAGTCATCGGGAATGAGTTCCATCATCTTGCCCCAGCTTGCGGCCGGGTCGTCACCTTCAAGGGTGAGGATCACGAAGTCGCCGTGCGGGGTTCGCTGCAGGAATGTTCTTTCGTGAACACCGGCCGCGTCCCTGACCGCATCGACCGCGGCCTTGTCCGACCGGATGCGGCCCATGATTTCTTCGTCCCACTTCTCTGTCATTCCGGGAAGAATAGGAACTGCCATTGCAAGTATCGCCATCTAAATTTTCCTTTCATTCCATTCAACGGTGGACTTGTCCTGTGACACAAGCGTTGCATTGCCAAGGCGACAAGGAAAGAAGTTCCTCATTCGCACGCCGTCGCTGCATGTCCTGACGACGTCCGGCTACTTATCGGTGATTCTGATGAAAGGCTGGTACGAGCGAGGGGACTCGAACCCCTATGATCATGATGATCTGCGGATTTTAAGTCCGCTGCGTCTACCAATTCCGCCACGCTCGCGCCGGCGGTTTGTTTAGCACAGCTTCACGCGGCTTGCCTACCGGCGGTGGAGGTCACCGCCGGCAGGGTCGCAGGTGGCTCAGACACGGAACAGGCTGTCCGTGAGGTCGGTCAGCGGTTCATCCCAGAAGGCGTGTCGCTTCATGTAGGCGAAATCGACATCGAAACAGGCCGCCATTGCCGCGCAATAGACCGATCGCGCATCGACAGTGGCGTTCAGATCCTGCCCCTCGAACAGGTCCTTTGACTTCAGTCCCGGCCAGTCGGCGTGGATTTCCGCCTTCTTCACAAGGCCGCCTGCCATCAGCACCGCCGTGCCATAGCCATGCTCGGTGCCATAGCCGCCATTCTGCTCGAACTTGCGGCCGAACTCGGTGAGGGTGAGGATCAGCGTGTCGTTATAGGCGTCGCCAAGATTGTCCTTCAGCACACGCAGGACACGGTCGTAATTGTTCAGCTGTTCGCCATGCTCGCCGTCGCTGCCGCCCTGCGCCGCATGGGTGTCGAACCCGTCAAGGTCGAAGACCGCAATACGCGGGCCGTCCTCGCGGGACAGTTCCTGCGCCGCGACAAGGGCCAGTTCATGCGCCTCGTTGTCACCCGCCTCGCGCAGCATGGCGGCAGGCCTGTGGCGGATCTTCCTCAGCACCTGTTCAAGCTCCGATCCGGGCGTGTAGGAGGCCTGGATTTTCTCCATGATGGTCTTGTGGGGAAGGCGCATATAGGTGGGGTAGTAATTGTCCAGTTCGGCACTGCCGCGCAGCAGCAGCGGCATCGGCAATGAGGCCGCCAGCCCCTGCAATTCCGCCGCGTCCATGCCGCGGCCAAGCCAGCCTGTCTTCTCGGCATAGGCGACATGCGCGCCGGTTTCCATCAGGTTCTGGCCGTCGAAATGCGACCGCCCGGTATAGGGGATCGAGGTGGCATGGAAGACCGAAGCCGTACCTTCCTTCCAACATTCGTGGAATGTCTCCAGCCGCGGATGCAGGTTGAAGTCGGATGTCAGTTTCTTTGTGCCCTCGACGAGGATGTCGGGCCGCGCCCGTTCCATGGCCTTGTCGCGCGGCTGCACAGCCGTCAACCCGTCCATGCCGCCACGCAGCATGATGATCACAAGGTTCCGCTTTGACAGAGTCGCGGCCCGGGCGTTGAAGACAGGCGATCCCAGAAGGGTGAGGGATCCGCAGGCAGTCAGGAAGTCGCGTCTGTTCACTGTCATACCTTCAACATCCATTCGCTTGGCAGTAGGAATTGCGTGTCCCGCGATGTGCTGCGCCAGCTTTCCGGGTGGTCACGGCAATATTTCAGATAGTCGATAACCTCGTCGGCCTTGTCGAAATTGCTGGCAAGCGACGCCTCCAGCTTGCCGATCGGCATATGCTCGCGGGCGACGCGCTTGGCGACGGCAAGGCGGCGTATCAGCAGTTCTGGCGAGAGCCATTCCGCTTCGGTATCAGGCCATCCATTCGGCTGTTTCGGGCGATAGACCGGGTGTCCGATTTCGAACATCAGGCCGCGAAGGCGACGCTGGAGCTTGTTGGGCCTTGTCTTGAAGTCATATTGCATCATCGACGGCGGCGGCGGCCAGGGTGCGTCTGTAAGTTTGACGCTCTGCAGGAACCAGACTTCGGGATTGAGGAATTTCCTGTGCGTGCCGGTATGGTCATAAACCACCCTGATCAGCGCCTTGTAGACGGCAGGAAGATGCCCGTCCGTCTCGCGCCAGGCATCGATCACCGGCTGCACCATGTCCGGCGTCACCTCGTCGGTGACGAAATGCCTGACAAGCTTTGTCGAGACATACTCGGCGCAGTTCGGATGCGCGCACAGATCCTCGATCACGTCGATCAGCTTGCTTTTCGGGCTAAGTCCCCGCTGCTTGTAGCGTTTGCCCATCACCTCATGGTTGCCCGGCTCATGGCTTTTCGGGTTGAATTTGACCGGATTACATTCCTCGCGTGTCTTCGACCATCGATTTTCCCAGCCAGCCATGATGTAGGACAGCGCGATCACATCCTTCTGCGTATAGCCGGCTGTGGGCGAAACAGTATGAAGTTCCAGCAATTCGCGAGCATGGTTTTCATTGACCGTAGCGACCTCGCCGTTCTGACGCCGCCACTTGCCACGCTGCGAGTTGGGGCCGATCGATTCGCTATTGTCAAGATGATGGATCATCGTCCATGAGGTGGTCACAGCCTTCACAAGATCGGTAAAGCTGCCGCACATGTTGGGGCGGATGATCTCGCGGGTGTAGGCCCCGGTATTCCAGGACGCCAGCAGGTCCTTTTCGGCGATGGCAAAATGATTGTGCCAGAACAGCCACAGCCGTTCAAACACCGGCGCGCCGGAATGAAGCGCCGTATGGTGCCGGATGGCGATTTCCAGACTTTCATAGTATTTCTGACCTGTTTCCCAGCGAAGCTGCGTTTTCGCTTCCTTGTAGGCGCGGCGGTCGTTCTTGAATTTCTTCCGGATCACCCGGCGGTCCGTATAGACAAAATGGGCGCGCTGGTCGAGCAGCTGCTTCGCCGTCGGAATCTCGCCCGGCCAGGACAGGTCGGGAACGGCTTCGACCTGCGATTCCGCCCAGGCCACCGGCTCGGCCGGCACCTTGTCGTCCGGCCCAAGCCCGAATCCCATCTTCCTGAAAAAATCACGCTTCATGACATTAGTCTGATACAACTTTTCCCAGGTTTCCAGTTGGCAAATTGACCAGAAAACTCCACTGATCGTACAAATTGACAGAATTTCAAGGTTCGGATCAGAAATTGCATCTTGCTCGCGGGTGAATCGCGGAAAATTCAAGGGTCTTTCCTGACGCCGTTACCTTTGCGAGTGACCTGTGACCCGTACAAACCCGGCGCGGAGTGAGCCGGCCAGACGGGCGACCATGTCGTTTTGTCTTGTCGGAATTTACTTTTCGCGTCACGATTCCGTTCTAACCAACGGGAACTGGAAAGATGCAAAAGCTCACCTGCGATGAATGTGGCACGCAGTTCAACTGTGGCGCCCCGCCAGGCAAAGACCATTGCTGGTGCATGGAACTTCCAAACATGCGTCAATCCTTTGACCTGGCTGGTAAATGTGTATGTCCCGACTGTATGACCCTCGGTCAGGCCAAAGCCATAACCCGCGCCAGAAAGGTCAAGCGGGCGCAGCGCCGCAATACGTCGGTTCGGGTTAGCCGATAGGCCATGAAAGTGACCATTTGGGCCATTGGTTAAATTTCGGTATATTAGCGCCAACTTATTTTTGGCTGGAGCAACCCGATGGCGCAGACTCGCACGCGAAAAATCCGTGATCTCAGGAAACGTGGCAAGGCACGTCTGGTGCGCGTGAACGACCAGCTGAACTCTCTGACCTGGGAGATGTTCGAACGGAACGCCTCGCTGAATGATGTGAACACCACGCGGGCGGTTGCCGTTCTCGACGATGCGCTCAGCCTGATCCAGCGCGCCGGCGCGCTTCTTAATTCCGTTCATGTCGAAAATGATCCGGAAACGCCTGCCGGGTCTTCACCGCAGGGTTTCGTCGGCGGCCGTGACAAGGGCGAGAATGGCAAGGGCAAGCCGGCGGTAACGCGGTCGGTCAGCAGCGTCAACTGACCCCTGTTATCCCTTTTCTCCGCCAAGAAGCCTGAATCGTTTGAGAAACATCTGCGCGGCCTGTTCCGGTGTGACCGGGCGAAGCCGCACCTTGTCCGGTGTGCCGCGCGGGCGCTGCAGGATTTTGGAGGCATCCTCGTCGCTGAACCCGGCCAGCTGTGTCGCCTCGATCCAGGCTGCCATCCGGTCGGCACGCTTGATTGCCCGCGACACATGATCTGGCAAAATGGCGGGAAGCCCGAAACGGATATGGACAGCCTCGGACAGCCGTTCCTCGATATCGCGGTAGATGCCGCCAAGTGCGTATTTGAAGGGGGTGATCATATCGCCAATCACATATTCCGGCGCGTCATGCAGAAGCGCGGCAAGTCGCCATCGGCGATCGAGCTTCGGCGCGTTGTGCGAGACAAATCGTTCAACCATCACCGAATGCTGGGCCACCGACAGGGGATATTCCCCCTTCGTCTGGCCATTCCAGCGGCTGACCCTCGCGAGCCCGTGTGCGATGTCGAGGATTTCGACATCCATCGGCGAGGGGTGGAGCAGGTCGAGACGCCGGCCGCTCAGCATGCGTTGCCAGGCGCGGTCTGGCTGGCCGGTGCGGCGGGCGCCTCTCGACGGTGTTTTCAATCTGTCAGGCATGGCGGTATCCTGCCCCAGCTGCCTGCCGGTCTTCAAGGGTGCGACGCGTCGTAAACTTGCCTTTTATGAACGGTAATGTATTGATCTGCGCCATAATGACGGTGCCGACCGGAATAGAGTAGACAGCCAGCATGGATTTCTTTGAAACACGCGAGAGATATCGCCGTCGCGAGATGAAAAGCTACATTTCGCTGATGTTGCGTGTGTGTGTGGTGGGCGGGGTGCTCTGGCTTGGCTGGCTGTGGGGCCACTCCGAAACGGGAAGCCTGCGCGCTGAGGCCGAGCGGGCGCTCTATGAGAACAACCAGCAGATCACCGAGCTCAGCACCGATGTGCAGCGCCTGAAGATGGAGCTTGCCGAGGCCCGCGCCAAGAACAAGGTGGATGACCTTGCCCAGGGCAATGATGCCGAACTGAAAGCCCTTGTCACCAAGAAGATCGCGCGGGGCGTCACGCCGGCGCAGATCATGCAGGCCATTCAGAGTCTCGGCAGGCCGACCAACTGCCGCGAGCTGGAAAACCGCAATATTGCCGTTGCGACGCCGCTCTATGGCGGGCCTGAATCAAAAGCGACCCTGTTTGACGGCGGTCTCAACCTGCATGTCGAGGGCGCAGCCGACAAGAAATCAGCACGCGAAATTCCGACCTTTGACCGAAAGCTGCCGGTAACGGTCCGCATGGCATTTCTCGACGGTCAGAAGGTTGAATCCGGAACGCTTCCCTTCCAGGCCGTGATCCCGGCGGAAGACCGCATCTTGCTGCTGAATTTCGAACCGTCGGAACTTCATGGCTATGTTACGGCCCGCATCCTGAGCTGCACGCAGCGCTGAGCGCGGCAGGACGGATCAGTCAGACGGGCGCGTCGCTGTGAAGATGTTTGTTGTCCGGCCATAGTCGCGATAGCCAAGGCGGCTGATCGGCACGAATCTGTCGTAGGAAATCCTGCCATCCACGACCACCGCTTCATCGACATAGAGGCCGGTGACCTGTCCAAGCACCATGACATATCCCTTGTCCTCGGCGTTGCGCGGAAGGGCGATGGTGTCGTGAAGCCGACATTCCAGCGCGGCCGGCACGCCGCCGGCGCGGGGCACCGCCACCGTCTGCGATCCAATCATCTCCAGGCCCGCATGGATGAATTCATTCTCGCCATAAGGATAGTTTCCCGAGGAAATATTCATCGCTTCGAACTGCGCCTCGCCGACGATGTTGACGACGAACTCCCCGGTTTCCTGGATGTTGCGGAGGCTGTCCTTGTGCTGACCGCCGGCAAGTGTCTCGGCCGAGAACATCACCATGGCCGGATCATCGCAGACGGCGTTGAAGTAGCTGTAGGGTGCCAGGTTGATGCTGCCATCCGCCCCGCGCGATGAAATCCACCCGATCGGCCGTGGCGCGACGATGGCCTTCAGCGGATTGTGGGCCAGTCCGACGGCCTTGTGCTGCATGGGGAGGAAAAACATCTATGAATCCTTGTGATGGCGGTGGCCTTATTTCCGGCAGGCCTGTTGGAAGATGGGGGATGAAATTCTATATAGCAAGCAAGCGGGAAGGCAGCATGCCACCGCTTCGCATAACGCCTGCCAGAACTGGACTCCCACATGATTGAACTTCACTACGCCCCGACACCGAATGGCCACAAGATCGCCATTGCGCTTGAAGAACTTGGCCTCGATTACGAGGTCCACCGGGTGAATATCGGCGAAGGTGACCAGTTCAAACCCGAATTCCTCGCCTTCAGCCCGAACAACCGGATTCCGGCCATCATCGACCACGGCGCCGATGGAGACGAACCCGTCACCGTCTTTGAATCGGGAGCCATCCTGGTCTATCTGGCCGAGAAGACAGGCAGGCTGATGCCCGCGTCCAGCGACGGCCGGAAGACGGTCATGGAATGGCTGATGTGGCAGATGGGCGGCTTTGGCCCGATGCTTGGTCAGGCGCACCATTTCAATTTCTATGCGAAGGACAAGATCGGTTATGCGATGGACCGCTACAGCAACGAGGCCAACCGCCTCTATGGCGTCCTGGACAGGCGTCTGCAAGGCCGTGACTTTGTCGCCGGCGACTATTCCATCGCGGACATCGCCATCTTCCCCTGGACCCGCACCTATGAGCGGCAGAATGTGGCGATCGGGGACTATCCGAATGTCGTGCGCTGGCGCAAGACCATCCTCGACAGGCCGGCCGTGCAGCGTGGCATGAAGGTTGGATCGGAATGGCGTGAGGACCTTCGCTCTCTCTCTGATGAAGAATGGAACAAGCTGTTCGGCGCCTGATCAGGACCGCTTGATCCGTATTCCCGGTCAAAACGTCAGGTCAGGATTGTTGCGTCTCGCCTCCGAACCGCAGGGTGCACGCGCCGGTGAAGACCTGTGTGACGAGCGATTCCTTGCAGCGATGCCAGTGTTTCTTCGGCCCGCCTGTTTCGGCGTTCCAGATGGTGGCGATGGCAAGCGCCGTCAGCAACCCGATGATGAGCCAGCTTCTGCCGTTCATGGGCTGACCTCGCGGCCGTCCGGGTCGGCGTCCCAGATTGTGATGTGGTCGATGATGCTGGCCACGGGAACCGAATCCTCGGGGAAGACGCGGCCGGCGACCGACATGCCTGCCTTATTTGTGCTGTCAGGGTCGCCGCTGACAAGGGGATGCCAGGCGGGAAGCGGCTTGCCCTCGTGAAGCAGGCGGTAGGCGCAGCTTTGCGGCATCCATGTCAGCGAGTCCAGATTGTCCGGGCTGAGCGTGATGCAATCTGGCACGAATTCCCTGCGGTTCGGGTAATCGGTGCAGCAGGCTTTGCCGCAATCCAGCAGGCGGCAGGCCACATCGGTGTAGTGTATTTCACCCGTGTCGGCGTCTTCCAGTTTCAGGACACAGCACTTGCCACACCGGTCGCACAGCGATTCCCATTCGGCCGGGCTCATCTCGCCGAGGCGTTTTTCTTTCCAGAAGGGGCGTTCTGACACAGCTTGTCCCTGAATGTCTGTTCCAGCCCGCTGATGTATCCGCGGCTTTTCGGTACCGCCTGATGATCATCGGAAAGCTGAAATTGCACAACCATACCATGCTGGCAGCGGAAAAAATATTCGCATCCGACAAGGTAGAATTCCCACATTCGTACAAAGCGGTCGTCATAAAGCTGTGTGATCCGTTTGCGCTGGGCCAGGAAGCGCGCGCGCCAGTGGCGCAGCGTCTCGGCATAGTGGCCCCGCATGATTTCCATGTCGAGGATCTTCAGCCCCTGGGCCTCGGCGGCTGACACAAGCTGCCGTACCGAGGGCAGATAGCCGCCCGGAAAGATATAGCGGCCCATCCAGCGGTTCACCGGCCCTGATCTGTTGTGGACCGCGATGCTGTGGATCACCGCAACGCCGCCGGGGGCCAGCAGGCGCCTCACCGTGCTGAAATAGGTGGGTATGTTGGAAGGCCCGACATGTTCCAGCATGCCGACCGAAACAATCCTGTCGAACTGGCCTGTCTGCCGGCGATAATCGCGAAGCGCGAAGGCCAGCTTGCCGGCCTTGTCCCCGTCGGTTTGGTGTTGCTCGGCATGGACAAGCTGCTGTTCCGACAGGGTGATGCCGGTGACCGACACCCCCTCGCGGCAGCGGATCAGCGCGCGCGCCAGTCCGCCCCAGCCACAGCCGATATCGAGAACCCGGTCCCCGGCCTGCAGGTTCAGCTTGGCGGCGAGGCGCGCAAGCTTGGTCACCTGCGCGTCTTCCAGAGTGTCGTGATCACTGTGGAAATAGGCGCAGGAATATTGACGCCATGGGTCAAGGAAGGTCTCGAACAGCCCATCGGTCAGATCATAGTGATGCGCGACATTGCGGCGGGACCGTTCTGGCGGGTTAAGATGACGCAACCAGGCCGTGGCGTTGCCAAGACCCAGCGTCAGCCGGCCTGGCCAGTGGCGGCGCCAATGTTCGGCATTGCGCATCAGGAATTCCATGAGCGACTCGAGTCCGCCGTCGCCGACGGTCAGCCTGCCGTCCATGTAGGCCTCGCCAAAGGCGAGATCCGGCTTGGCAATAAGCCGCCAGAGGGTGGCCCTGTCATGCAGGGTGATGACGGCGTCGGCTCCGGGCACGCCGCTGTCCAGCCGTTCTGCCGACCCGCCGGGCAGTGTCAGGCTGAGGGTTCCGGATGCAACGAACTGGCGCAGGATGGCCAGGGCAAGAAAGTCAAACATGGTGCGCACCATATCGGCTTATTTGCTGACGAAATCCGTCCGAACTCTGATATAACCCCAATCGTTACGGATGAGGCGATAATACCCGAGGGTAAGCTTTCGGTCATCCTGTCTTTCTGTCGATCAAGCCCGGAATTGCGCCGATGGCAGCACAGTCACCACATCTTGGCGCCAATTACGACCTTCCGCCGGCCGAGATCGGGTTCATCGACGGTGTGCCGCATGCCGCCGGTTTCAATGATGGCTATTACAATGCGGATAATGGCCTCGCCGAGAGCCGGCATGTATTCCTCGACGGCAACCGCCTTGCCGCGCGGATGGCCGGGGCCCGCCATCTGACAATTGCCGAGACCGGGTTCGGAACCGGCCTCAACCTTCTGGCGGTGATGGCGGAACTGGAGGCTCATCCGAACCTGCATCTGGATTATATCTCGGTCGAGTGCTTTCCCCTGACCGCCTCGCAGATGCGCGAGGCGCACGCGCCCTTTTCCAGGATCGCCCCGCATGCTGCGGCGCTTCGGGCGGCGCTGCCGCCGCGCTGGCCGGGGTATCATCTTGTGACACTCTGCGACGGGCGGCTGTCGCTGCATCTTCATTATGGCGAGATAGGAAGCCTGTTGCCGCAAATGGATTTCACCGCCGATGCCTGGTTCCTTGACGGATTCGCCCCGGCGCGCAACCCGTCCATTTGGACCGGCGAGGTGATGGGCCATGTCGGACGGCTGACGTGTCCCGGCGGCACCCTTGCCAGTTTCACCGCTGCCGGCGATGTGCGGCGCGGGCTTGAGGCCGCCGGATTCCATGTCGAGCGTGTGCCGGGATATGGGCGCAAGCGCCAGATGATCCGCGGGATTCGGAAGGGGGAGCCCGCGACACCGGATCGCCGGCCGCAGCGCCTTGCCGTGATTGGCAGCGGTATCGCCGGGGCGTCGGTTGTGGCCGGACTGCGCCGGCGCGGGGCGGAGGCCGTGCTGCTGGAGGCCGGAGACGGCCCAGGCAAGGGGGCGTCAGGCAACCGGATGGCCCTGCAGAGCCCGCGCCTGACGGTTGATCATAACGCCATGAGCCGTTTGTCAGCCGCCTGCCTGTCATTTGCGGCCCGCCTGTCGGACGCCGCCGGGGCCAGTCTCGGAACCGGCGTTCTGGCCCTTGATTCGCCGGACCGCATAGCCGCAAGGCATAAGATCTTCCGCAATCAGCTCTGGCCACAAGACCTTCTGCGACCGGCGCAGGCGGATGATCTGCCACAAGGTGTGGATCAGGACAGCCCCGGCATCTTCTATCCCTTTGGCCGGGCCATCGGGCCGGCGAGACTTCTGGCGCATCTGACGGCAGGGGCTGAGAGCCATACCGGATTTTCCGTCACTGACATCGCCATTGGTGCCGATGGCATGGTGATTGCCGCTGAAGATGGACGCCGCGTCGAGGCCGAAACCGTCATTCTGGCCTCGGGCGCCGACCTCGACCGGCTTCTGGCGATGGCGGGCATGTCCTTGCCCATCGAGACATCCTACGGTCAGGTCAGCCATGTGCCGGCGGCGGGTGATCTGCCGGGCGGCGTCAGTTTCGGTGGATATCTGACCCCGGCGATGGACGGGTTTCATGATCTGGGCGCGACCTTCACGCGCCAGGAACAGGATGTCGAGACCGGCCACAGCCATAATCTCGGGCTTCTTCCCGATCGCTGGCGGCACTGGATGAAGGCATCAGCCACAAAGGAAATGGGATCACGCATCCGCCGCCGCGCCACCCTTCCTGACAGGCGTCCTCTTGCCGGCCATCTTGGCACTCGCCTTGCGGTCCTCGGCGGGCTTGGCGCGCGGGGCTTCACCCTTGCCCCGCTTCTGGGGGACATGCTCGCGGCGGAAATCCTTGGTCATGCCGCGCCATTGGACCGCGCACAGCGGCAGGGCGTGAGCCCGTTACGATATTCGTCAGAATCGGGCTGAGGCAGCGCCGCTAAAGGCCGACCATGGCCCGCGCATCCACCAGTTCGCCGTGAAGCTGGCAGTCATCGTCAAGCAACGCGAGAAAGGCAGGGGCGATGTCCTCTGGCGCGGGAAGCGTTTCGGGATTCTCCCCCGGAAAGGCGGAGGCCCGCATCCTGGTCGCGGTGCCGCCCGGGTTCAGCATGTTGATCCGCAGACTGGTCTGTTCGCTCTCTCCAGCCCATGACCGTCCTATGGCCTCAAGCCCGGCCTTGGTGGCGGCATAGGGGCCCCAGAAGGGACGGCTGCCGACAGCGGCCCCGGATGTCACCAGCACCGCACGGCCGGCCGGCGCCGCCCGCAACAGCGGATCGAAGGCGCGGATCATGTGCCACTGGCCGGTCAGGTTCACGGCGACGGACTCGTCCCACGCCTCCGGCGTCAGGTGGGTGATCGGGGTCAGCGCGGCCAGCATCGCGGCATTGGCGACAAAGCCGTCAAGCCGGCCCCAACGCTCGGCAATCGCCGCGGCAAGGCGAGGGATGGCAGGTGTGTCCTTCATGTCCAGCTCGACCATGGTGGCATGGCCGCCGGCGGCCCGGATGTCGTCATCCGCTTCTTCCAGCGCGCCCACCGTCCGGCCGGTGATGATCAACTCCGCCCCTGCCCGCGCCGCGGCGATTGCCACCGCGCGGCCGATGCCGCGGGTCGCACCGGTCACAAGAACAAGCTTGCCGGAAAGGTCCACGGCCTTGCTGCCCATCAGCTCGAACTTCCGTGAGAGACACGCTTGGCGCTGAGCCCCGAGGCAAGCCGGATCGGATATTCGCCGGTGAAGCAGGCATCGCAGAATTGCGGCTGGTCATTGTTGCGGGCGATGTCGGCGATGGCCTTGTACATGCCGTCAACAGTGACGAAGGCAAGGCTGTTCACGCCGATCTCGGTGGCGATTTCATCGACCGACATCCGCGCCGCGATCAGCTGGTCCTGGCTTGGCGTGTCGACTCCGTAGAAACAGGGATGCGTCGTCGGCGGACTGGCGATCCGCATATGCACTTCGGCCGCACCGGCATTGCGCATCATGGTCACGATCTTGCGCGAGGTGGTGCCGCGCACGATGGAATCATCGACAAGGATAATGCGTTTGCCCTTTACCGCCGCCGGGTTGGCGTTATGTTTCAGCTTCACCGAATCTGTCCGGCCTTTCTGGGTCGGCTGGATAAAGGTCCGGCCGACGTAATGATTCCGGATGATGCCGAGATCAAAGGGGATGCCTGCCGCCTCTGCATAGCCAAGCGCGGCGGGAACGCCCGAATCAGGCACCGGGATGATCATGTCGGCGTCGGTATGGGATTCCTTGGCCAGCTCGCCGCCGATCGCCTTTCGGGCATGATAGACACCTCGGCCCTCGACGATGGAGTCGGGACGTGAAAAATACACATATTCGAACACGCAGAAGCGCGGCGATACCGGCTGGAACGGGGTCAGGCTGCGAAGACCGTCCTTGTCGATGATGACCATCTCGCCGGGGTCGAGATCGCGGACCGGTGCCGCCCCGACAATATCCAGGGCGCAGGATTCCGAGGCCAGAAGCCAGGTGTCTTCCCGCTTGCCAAGAACCAGTGGGCGCACGCCATGCGGGTCGCGCACCCCGATCAGCATGTCATCCGCCACACAGACCAGCGAATAGGCCCCGTCGATCTGTTTCAGCGCATCGACAAGTCGGCCGGTGACATCCGCCTGGTGCGAGCGGGCCACAAGATGGACAATCACCTCTGTATCGGACGATGACTGGAAAAGGCTTCCGGTCTCGATCAGCGAGGCGCGAAGGCGGCCGGCATTTGTCAGGTTGCCGTTATGCGCCAGCGCGAAACCGCCGAAGGCGAGCTCCGAGGAAAAGGGCTGGATTTCCATAAACGGATTCACATTGCCGCTTGTCGAATAGCGGTTGTGGCCGATGGCGGCATGGCCGCGAAGCTGCTGCATCTGCGGGGAATCGGCTCCGAAATTCTCGCCCACATGACCAAGCGCGCGGTGCGCGTGGAAGGCCTGCCCGTCATAGGTGACGATGCCGGCGGCTTCCTGTCCGCGATGCTGAAGCGCGTGAAGCCCGAGCGCTGTGAGAACACAGGCCTCGTCGCTTCCGAAAACACCGAAAACACCACATTCCTCGTGGAACGAATCGAGGGGATCAATGCCCATCCTGGGGCTGGTGTCACTGCCTGCCATTGCCGGAAACCTGCAAAATAGTACCTTTCGGAATGTCTGTGACGACATGATGAAACGCCGCCCATGGTATCGGGTAAAACCCCGGGCAAATCAAGCACCGCCTGACGCAGCGCGCGCGGTCAGTTGCCGCCTTCGTCTGACAGCAGTTCAAGGCTGCCGCCGGAATCCGGATTGCCGGAGGAATCGGTCTCCTCAAGCGAGTCCCCCACCGCCTTGCCAGCCTCCTGCAACTCTTCGGTTACCGGGGCCGGATCGGGAAGACTGTCGACCACCCGGGCGCGCATCTCGTCTGGCAGAAGCCCTGATGTCAGATGCGCGCTTTCGCGAAGAAGCGGCGTGATCTGCGCGTCGGTGACGAGGGAAGGCAGCTTGTCCTCGCCCTCGGCCGCGACCACCGCGCCGACATAGATGACAAGCACGATCACAAAACCCCGGATCACCCCGAAAAAGAAACCGAGCCAGCGATCAAGCCCGCCAAGGCCGGCCTTGCTGAGACCTGGCGAGACAAGCGAGGAAAAGGCGAACCACAGAACCACGGCGATGATGAAGGGAATTCCCCAGGCAAGGGCCTGGCTAATGCCCTCGACGCGGATGGTCTCGGTCAGGACCGGCTCAATATAGGGGGATGTCAGCCGCGCCGCGACGATCGAGATCGGCCAGCCGGCCAGCCCCATGATCTCGCGCGTCATGCCGCGAAGCGTCGCCAGCCCGCCGGAAATTACCAAAACGATGATTGCCACGAAGTCAATGATGTTGAGGGCGGCAATATCAAAACCCATGATGACTGTCTCCGGTGGCTGGGGGATGGGTCATGTTACACCGCCCAGAAACTCGATCAACTCGGCGAGGGTGGAGGGTTCTGCCAGCGACAGGCCTGATGGCGCCGAAAGTTTCTTGCGGGGGCGCGGCATCACCGCCATGTCAAAGCCAAGCTTCGCCGCCTCTTTCAGCCGCGCATCCGCCTGCGCCACCTGGCGAAGCTCCGCCGACAAGGCTGCCTCGCCGAAGAACACGCTTCGCGGCGGGGCCGGGCGGCCACTGACCGACGAGATCAGCGCCGCCGCCACGGCGAGGTCGGCCGCGGTTTCCGAGATTTTCAGCCCGCCGGCCACATTCAGGAAGATGTCGCGTCCCGACAGCGGCACGCCGCACCGCGCTTCCAGCACTGCTGTCAGCATCGCCAGCCGGCTGCCGTCCCATCCCACGACATTGCGCCTCGGCGACGCCAGCGTGGAGGGCGCGACAAGCGCCTCGATCTCGACCAGCACCGGACGGCTTCCCTCGATTCCGGCGAAGACAACCGCGCCGGTAACCTCGTCGCGACGGTCGGCAAGGAACAGCTCCGACGGGTTCGGAACCTCGGTCAGGCCTGTCTCTACCATCTCGAAAACGCCGATCTCGTCGGTGGCACCGAACCTGTTCTTCACCCCGCGAAGGATACGGAAATGGTGCGACCGGTCGCCTTCGAAATAGAGAACCGTATCGACCATATGCTCGAGCACACGCGGGCCGGCGATGGCCCCGTCCTTGGTCACATGCCCGACCACCAGTAGCGCCACGTCATGCGCCTTTGCCGCGCGGATCAGTTCCTGCGCCGAGGCCCGCACCTGGCTGACCGTGCCGGGCGCTGAGTCCAGCGTCGGAAGATACATGGTCTGGATGGAATCAATCACCACCACATCCGGGCCGTCCGGCCCGCCGAGAGAAGCGGCGATATCGCCGGCATTTGTGACTGTCGCCAGCTCGACACCGGCCTCGCCGAGGCCAAGCCGCCTGGCCCGCATGCGCACCTGTTCGGCCGATTCCTCGCCCGACACATAGGCGGCGCGCGCGCCGGCGCCGGCAAGCCGGCAGACAAGCTGCAGCAACAATGTGGATTTGCCTATGCCGGGATCGCCGCCGATCAGCGTCGCCGACCCCTTGACCAGCCCGCCGCCGGATACCCGGTCGAACTCGCCAAGGCCGGTCTTCATGCGCGGCGGGGGCGGGGTGTCTGCCGAGGTCGCAAGCGGCTGCATCTCGATGCGGCGGCCGGCGACCCTCTTGCCGGGCCCGGACGGCGTCTCGATGCGTTCCTCGACAAGCGTGTTCCAGGCCCCGCAGTGGTCGCAGCGGCCGGACCATTTGCGGTGCGCCCCGCCACATTGCTGGCAGACATAGCTGACCGAGGATTTCGCCATCAGCCGCCCCGTGCCTCGGCTCTGGCGGCCAGGGTCAGCGGTCCGTCGGCGAGCCCGTGAACGAACTGATGAACCTCGGCGATGCCGGTATCGTCCATCTCGCCGGCAGGCCCGCACCAGATGATCACGCCGTTATGCACCATCGCCACCTTGTCGGCGATGCGCCGGACGGAGGCCATGTCATGGCTTATGGTCAGCGCCGTGGCGCCAAGCCGCCGCACGGAATCGAGGATCAGGCTGTCGATCACCCCGCCGGTGATCGGGTCGAGACCGGAGGTCGGTTCGTCGAACAGCAGGATTTCCGGCTTGTCGGCAATGGCCCGCGCCAGCGCCACGCGCTTCTGCATGCCGCCCGAAAGCTCCGCCGGATACTGGTCGATGACATGCGCGGCAAGGCCAAGCTGGGTGATGGTCTCGGCGGCGATGTCACGCGCCTGCTGGCGGGCCATGGTCTGCTGCTGGCGAAGCCGGAAGGTGACGTTCTCCCAGATGGGGAGGGAATCGAACAGCGCCCCGAACTGAAAGGTCATGCCGAATCGCCGCCGCATGGCTTCAAGCTGCTGGCGGCCTGCATGGATCATTTCCTCGCCATCGACCCGGATCGACCCGTCATCGGCGCGAAGCAGCCCCAGAAGGCATTTCAGCGTCACCGACTTGCCGCATCCCGAGGTGCCGATGATGGCAAGGGATTCCTCGGCCGCGACATTGATATCGATGCCGCGAAGAACCTGCTTGTCACCGAATGATTTTGTGACGCCCTCCATGATGATCTTTGGTGTGGCGATTTTCGGTGATGTCTTGCCGCTCATGACCCGATCACCCGAAGAACAAGGCTGTGACGATATAGTTGGCGATCAGGATCAGGATCGATGAGGACACCACCGCATTTGTGGTGGCCCGCCCGACACCCTCGGCCCCGCGCCCCGAATGATAGCCGTGATAGCACCCCATCAAGGCAATCAAGAAGCCGAATACCGCCGCTTTGATAAGACCAAGCGTGACATCGGAAATTTCCAGGTATTCTAACGTGTGTGATAAATAAATTGCCGGATTAAACCCCAACCGGAATACGCCAACAATATAGCCGCCAAATACCCCAATCACATCACCAATTAGCACCAAAAAAGGCAGACAAATTGTGCCAGCTAACAACCGAGGTGCGACCAGATATTGCATCGGGCGGGTGGATAAGGTGTCAAGTGCGTCAATCTGGTCGGTAACCCGCATGGTGCCAATCTCGGCCGCCATTGAGGCGCCAATGCGCCCCGCCACCATTAAACCGGCAAGAACCGGTCCCAATTCCCGGGTGACCGACAATACCACAACAGTTGCCACGGTGTCTTCTGCGGAAAACCGGGCGAATCCAGTGTAAGATTGTAACGCTAGCACCATTCCAGAAAATAACGTGGTCAATCCCACAACCGGAAGAGAGTAGTAGCCAATGTCAATAATTTG
>CAJWVJ010000013.1 GCA_913048595.1 uncultured Alphaproteobacteria bacterium
CAGCCTCACCCCGTCGAAATCAAGCTTCGATGCCATGCCTAAGCTCCGGCCGGACTGTAACCGGTTCAGCGTGGCCAGCCGCAAGCACCGCTGTCAATGCCGAAGATCAGGCGATCCACTTGCGCATCGGCTGACCGGTGTTCGACGTTACCCATGGTATGGAGAAACGCGCATGACAAAGACACGCCCCGACTGCTATGTCATGCTTGGATGGTGGGGGAGCCTATCCTGCAATCGCCACTCACAAGTGACCGGCTGGGAGATTGATCGAGCTGTAGTCGTCGCCTGTTGCTGGAAATCTTCTGGCAACAGTCTTGTTTCCATACCCATTCCATGTAGGTTGGCGGGTGCGTCTTGTAGCTTGGAACGAAAGACGGAACTGACGAATGACTTGGCTCCCCCCGGCAGAAGGCGTCCTCCGCGTGACGTTCCTGGGCACTGGCATCCCGAACGCGCAGATCAATGCCTTTGGCACCTCCACGCTGATCGAGGCGGGTGACGAGCGGGTTCTTCTCGATTGCGGCCGGGGCACTGTTATCAGGCTGTCGCAGCTGGGTCTTGGCGTCGGCCATGTCGACCGGATATTTCTCTCGCACTATCATTCAGACCATTATGCCGGCCTGTTCGACATGGCCATGACCGGCACGATCCGGCAGAAGTTCGGTGGCCGGAACGGGCCGCTTCATGTTCATGGCCCGCCCGGCATCGACCGCATCGCCGAGGGGGCCTGGATCGCCACCGGGCCGGACCGCGACATCCGTGTTGCCGACAACGAGATCGACCCCGAACATATGCGGATCATCCCGCATGAATATGCCGAAGGCGTCGTCTATGATCAGGGCGGTCTCGTGGTCCGCGCCATCAAGGTTGATCATGGCGATTTCATCGACATCGCCTATGCGTTCAGGGTCGAATATGCGGGTCGCGTCTTTGTTCATAGCCATGACACGCGCTATAACGAAAACCTGATTGCGCAGGCGCATGGCGCGGATGTGTTTGTCCATGAGGTCGCCGCGGCGCGTCAGGAGGTCCAGGACAGGATGCAGGCCATCCGGCTGGTGATAGACCATCATACCTCGCCGGCCGAGGTCGGGCGGGTCTTTGCCCAGACGAAGCCGAAACTGGCGATGCTGACGCATCTTGTTCTGCTGAAGCCTGATCAGGTGTCGATCAACGAGGTGATGGCCGAACTTGCAACCGAATATGACGGCACAGTCATAGTTGCCGAGGATCTGCTGAGCATCGAGATCGGCCGCAACATTTCGGTCATTCCGTTCCATCGGGGCGCGAAGCCGGATGACGGCCTTTGACAGAATGAGAGGAAACAGAGAATTCAAATGAAGGTTCTTTTGACAGGTGCGGCCGGGTTCATTGGCATGCATTGCATTGAAAGATTGCTTGCCCGCGGCGATACGGTCGTCGGTGTCGACAACATGAACGACTATTACGAGGTGTCGCTGAAAGAAGCGCGCCTTGCCCGTATCCTTGACCATACCAATTTTTCAACACACCGGATTTCGGTCGAGGACCGCGAGGCGATGGCAGCGCTGTTCGCCGTGGAACGGCCGGACCGGGTGATCCATCTGGCGGCGCAGGCCGGGGTCCGCTATTCGCTTGAAAATCCCTATGCCTATATCGATGCCAATCTTCAGGGGTTCATCAATATCCTTGAAGGCTGCCGCCACAACGGTGTCGGGCATCTTGTCTATGCCAGCTCGTCATCCATCTATGGCGGCAATGAACTCATGCCTTTCAGCGAGCATCACAGCGTTGATCATCCGGTGTCGCTCTACGCCGCGACGAAGAAGGCGAACGAGTTGATGGCGCATACCTACAGCCATCTCTATGACCTGCCGACCACTGGGCTGCGTTTCTTTACCGTTTACGGGCCATGGGGACGCCCTGATATGGCGTTGTTCAAATTCACCCGCGCGATCCTCGATGGCAAACCGATCGACGTCTACAATGGTGGCCGGATGATCAGGGATTTCACCTATGTTGACGACATCGTTGAGGGCGTTATCCGGATTCTGGACAAGGTGGCGACCCCCAACCCTGACTTCGATCCGCTGGCGCCCGACCCGCAGAGCTCGCGCGCACCGTTCCGGGTCTTCAACATCGGCAACGGCAGCCCGACGCCACTGATGGATTATATCGGTGCGCTGGAAGAGGCGCTTGGCGTCACGGCGAAGAAGAACATGATGCCGATGCAGCCGGGCGAGGTGCCGGCGACAAGTGCCGATACCTCGGAACTTAAGAAATGGGTCGGCTTCGCCCCGAATACGGATATCCGTGACGGTGTCCGGCGGTTTGTTGACTGGTATGTGGCCTATCACGGCCGCAACGACCGCGGCTGATCTCAGCTCTTATCTTCCAGCACCGCGCGAAGCCTGTTCAGCGTGGCGACAAGATCGCGCATCTCCTCGGTGCCGAAGGCGTCTTCAATGGCGGCGTATTTCGCCTTCGAGACAACCCACATTTCGGTGAACATGGCCTCGCCATCCGCTGTCAGCCTGACAACGCGTTGCCGCTTGTCGCGCGCAGGCACCTTTTCGATCAGCCCGCGGCCTTCAAGATGCTTGATGATCCGTGTCAGGGACGGCGCGAGGATCACGCAGCGATGCGCCAGCGTCGTCGTATCAAGCTCGGTTCCGCCCGCAAGGGCGCGGATCACCCGCCATTGCGGCAGGGTCAGCCCGCCAGCCGCGACATGGTTGCGGAATTGAGATGTCACCGCCTCGCGGGCCCGCAACAGGGCGATGGTCAGTGAATCGTCATAGCGCGGGGCCTCAGCCACCAGAGGCGTCCTTGGCCTTGAGATAGGCGTGGAGACTGTTGAACCGCTTTTCAGCGAAGCGGGCATCAATCTCCATGACCTCAAGCGACAGCGCGAACGGCATCCCGCCAACGCGCGCACCAAGCCAGCTTTCGGCGGTTGCATAGAGTGTCTCTGTGACCGCTGCGCGCGTGGCCTCGTCACGCCCCTGGCCCATGCGCAGGGTCATGTCGATGAAGCCAAGCTCGGGCTCGCCGCTGGCGACGGCGCAGACATCCACCCGCGTGCCGCGCACACGCACCCCGCCAAGCGGAAAGACGCCGCTGTCGCGCATGGCATCGCGCATCATCCCGCAGAAGTCCTGAAGGTCAAGCACCGCCTCGAGATTGGCGGAATATTCAAAGCTCAGATGCGCCATGCAGCCATTTCTCCGGTCAGCCAGCCTGTTGACTTGCTGTCTTAATTACTTAACATGTGAATTAAATCAGGTCGGGTTGAAAAGTCAATCCGCCGTCAACGCGATCCCCGGGGTGTTCATGTCCTTTACAGACAACCTTGCGAAAGCCGATGCGCTGCTTGCCGGATATTCAGGCGCGCCGATCCTGAACCATATCGGCGGCGAGGACCGCGCCGCCGCATCAGGAGACCTCTTCGAGACCGTCTCGCCAATCGACATGTCTGTGATCGGCACGGTGGCCCGCGGTGATGCCGCCGACATTGATGCCGCGGCGAAGGTGGCGCACGACGCCTTTCCGGCATGGCGCGCCATGGACGGGGCGAAGCGCCGCGACATCCTGCATCGCATCGCCGACGGCATTGTCGCGCGGGCCGAGGAAATCGCCCTTCTGGAATCCATTGATACCGGCCAGGCGATGCGCTTTATGTCAAAGGCCGCCCTTCGCGGGGCCGAGAATTTCCGGTTCTTCGCCGACAAGGCGCCCTATGCCCGTGACGGGCAGAGCCTGTTCGCCAACAACCAGATGAATGTCACCTCGCGCCGCCCGATCGGCCCGGTCGGGGTGATCACACCCTGGAACACGCCCTTCATGCTGTCCACCTGGAAGATCGCGCCGGCGCTGGCGGCGGGCTGCACGGTGGTTCACAAGCCTGCCGAGCTGTCGCCGGTGACGGCCCGCATCCTGATGGAAATCGCCACCGAGGCCGGATTGCCCCCGGGGGTCTGGAACCTTGTCAACGGGCTGGGAGAAGAGGCCGGGCGCGCCCTAACAGAACATCCGATGATCAAGGCCATTGCTTTTGTCGGCGAGAGCGCCACAGGCAAGCTGATCATGAAACAGGGGGCGGACACACTGAAGCGGGTTCATTTCGAACTTGGCGGCAAGAACCCGGTGGTGGTCTTCGCCGATGCCGACCTGGAACGCGCCGCCGATGCCGCCGCCTTCATGATCTATTCGCTGAATGGCGAGCGTTGCACCTCCTCGAGCCGCGTCCTTGTCGAATCATCGGTCCATGATGATTTCACCGCCATCCTGGCCGACAAGGCGAAACGTTTGAAAATCGGGCATCCGCTTGATCCGGATACAGTTGTCGGGCCGCTGATCCATCCCGATCACGAGGCAAAGGTCCTGTCCTATTTCGATATCGCCCGCGACGAGGGGGCGACCATCGCCGCTGGTGGCGAGAAGGTGACGGACGGCGATTTTGGCGCGGGATGCTATGTCGCGCCGACCCTGTTCACCGGGGCGCGCCAGTCCATGCGGATCGCGCAGGAGGAAATCTTCGGCCCGGTGCTGACGGCCATTCCCTTCGCCGACGAGGCCGACGCGCTGTCGCTTGCCAATGATGTGGCCTACGGGCTTGCCGGATATCTCTGGACGGGCGATGTCACCCGCGCTATGCGCTTCAGCGACAATATGGAGGCCGGCATGATCTGGGTGAATTCGGAAAATGTCCGGCATCTTCCGACGCCTTTCGGCGGCACCAAGGAGTCCGGCATCGGGCGGGATGGCGGCGACTGGTCGTTCGACTTCTATATGGAAACGCGTAATGTGGCTTTTGCCACCGCACCGCGCGCCGTGCCGAAACTCGGGCTATAGGACAAGGACATGCCCGTACCAGCCTTCACTCTCTACCCGCCCTTCGCCATTGTGCGGGTCTCGCACACCGAACTGGTGGTGCGTGACCTTGCGGCCAGCCGCGCCTTCTATGTCGATACGCTCGGCCTTCAGGTGACCTTCGAGGATACCGAGCTTTTGTGTCTTCGGGCGATGGAGGAGCGCGGGCATCACTGCCTTGTTCTTCGCAAGGGGGACGAGCCGGCGAGCAGCTATCTCGCCTTCCGCGTCTATTCCGAAGACGACCTCGACAAGGCGGAAGCCTATTTCGCCGAACAGGGCCGCGCCACAAGCTGGGTCGAACGTCCCTTCCAGGGCCGCACCCTTCGCGTTCTCGACCCGCATGGCATCCCGCTGGAATTCTATTTCGCCATGGAACGTCTGGCGACGATCCATCAGCAATACGCGCTCTATCGCGGGGTGAAGCCGCTGCGTATCGACCATTTCAACTGTTTCTCGCCGCATGTCGATGACAGCGTCGCCTTCTATAACGCCATCGGCTTCCGCACCACTGAATATACCGAGGACAGCGAGACCGGCCGGTTGTGGGCCGCTTGGATGCACCGCAAGGGTGGCGTTCACGACATCGCCTTCACCAACGGCACTGGTCCGCGGCTTCACCACATCGCCTTCTGGGTGCCGACGCCGATGAACATCATCGACCTTCTCGACCTGATGGCCACCACCGGCTATGTCGACTGCATCGAACGCGGCCCGGGCCGGCACGGCATCGCCAACGCCTTCTTCCTCTATATCCTCGATCCCGACGGGCATCGCACCGAGATCTACTGCTCCGACTATCAGACGGTCGATCCCGACCATGAGCCCATCCACTGGGACCTGACCGACCCGCAGCGCCAGACCCTGTGGGGCGCGCCGGCGCCAAAATCCTGGTTCGAACATGGCACCGTCTTTTCCGGCACCGCGCCCCGCCAGCCCGATCTGAAGGCCCAGCCCATCATCGCCCCTTGATCCACAAGCGCCGATCCGCCAGCCCCGATCCCAACCCTACCGGAGTGACCCATGTCCAGCCTAATCAGCTTCCTCCACAATGACGCGCCGCGGTTCGGCAGGCTTGACGGCGAGGCCGTGACAGACCTGACCACGAGTTTCGCCGGGCGGTTTGCCACGCTCAGCGAGGCCGCCAACGCGGGCGCGCTGGCCGAACTGTATGACGCCGCCGGCGACACGCTGGCGCTTGCCGATGTCACGCTGACAGCCCCGCTGCCGGCCCCGGGCAAGATCATCTGCGTCGGGGTGAATTTTCCCGACCGCAACGCCGAATACAAGGACGGGCAGACAGCCCCGGCGAATCCGTCGCTGTTCATTCGCTTTCCGGGAAGCTTTGTCGGGCACGGGGATGATCTGCGGCGGCCGCCTGAATCCGAACAGCTGGATTATGAGGGCGAGATCGCCATCGTCGTCGGCGCGCCCGGGCGGCGCATCGCGACACAGGCCGCCTGGGACCATATCGCCGCGGTGACATTGTGCAATGAAGGCACCATCCGCGACTGGGTCAGGCATGCCAAATTCAATGTCACCCAGGGCAAGAATTTTGAAAGATCGGCGGCGATGGGGCCGGGGCTTCTGGCCTTCACTGGGCCGGAGATGCTTGCCGATATCGAACTGACGACCCGCGTGAATGGCGAGCTTCGCCAGCAGGACCGCACCAGTCGCATGATCTTCTCCTTCACCGACATCATTGCCTATGTCTCGACCTTCACCCCGCTGTCCCCGGGCGATGTGTTGATCTGCGGCACGCCGACAGGGGCCGGCGCGCGCTTCGACCCGCCAAGATGGCTGTGCCCCGGCGATATCATCGAGATTTCGGCCGAGGGTCTTGGTACGCTCTGCAATGGGGTTCGCGACGAGGAGATCTAGCCGATGGCGGTGATGACAAAGGACGAGGTCGAGGCTGCCGGCGCGGCGCTGTTCGCTGCCGAGCGTGACCGCAGCCAGACAAGGCTGATCTCGGCCGCGCATCCGGGCATGGATATGGATGACGCCTATGCCGTGCAGGCCGATTTCGTCGCCCGCAAGCTTGCCGCCGGGGGCCGCATCCGCGGCTGGAAGATCGGCCTGACCTCAAAGGCCATGCAATATGCCCTGAACATCGACATTCCCGATAGCGGCGTTCTGTTCGAGGACATGTTCTTCGAGTGTGGCGGCACGGTCCCCGTCGGCCGTTTCATAGAACCGCGAATCGAGGCCGAAATCGCCTTCATCATGGAAACCGGCCTGTCGGGAAGCGACGTCACCGGGGCGGACGTGATTGCCGCCACCCGCGCCGTGGCCCCGGCGCTGGAGATTCTCGACACACGCATCTTCCGGGCCGACCCGGACAGCGGCGCGCAGCGCATTGTCCTCGACACCATTTCCGACAATGCGGCGAATGCCGGCATCGTTCTTGGCGACAGGACGCATGCGGTGGATGATTTCGATCTTCGCTGGGTTGGGGCCGTCGTCTCGCGCAATGGCGAGGTCGAGGAAACCGGGCTGGGTGCCGGGGTGCTGGACGACCCGGTGGAAAGCATGGTCTGGTTGATCCACCGGCTTGCAGAGTATGGCGACGGCGTACGCGCCGGCGACGTGGTGCTGTCGGGAAGCTTCATCCGCCCGATCGAGGCGCGCAACGGTGACAGCTTCCGCGCCGATTACGGTGCCTTCGGGGCCGTCCATATCGATTTCGAATAGCAGGAGACAGTCATGGCCGCACCGGTGAACATGTTCAAGCAATCGCTGAAGCAAGGGCGGCAGACCATCGGCTGCTGGCTGACACAGGGCACTGCCATCGCCGCCGAGATCGCCGCCACCGCCGATTTCGACTGGCTTCTGATCGATACCGAACATTCGCCGAACGACCTGCCGTCGGTGCTGGCGCAGCTTCATGCCATCGCCGGCTATGACGCTTCGGCGGCGGTGCGCCCGCATGTCGGCGACACGCATGTGATCAAGCAGATTCTCGATATGGGATGCCAGACCTTGATCGTGCCGATGGTCGAAAGCGGCGCGCAGGCTGAAATGCTGGTCCGTTCCATGCGCTATCCGCCTGCCGGCATCCGCGGTGTCGGCGGGGCCGGCGCGCGGGCCACGGGGTTCTCCAGCCATGAAGATTACCTGACAACCGCCGATCGCGAGATGTGCCTTGTCGTGCAGATCGAAACCCCGGCCGGTGTCGAGGCGCTTGACGACATTCTTGCCGTTGACGGGGTGGATGCCGTCTTCATCGGCCCGTCGGACCTCAGCGCCAATTATGGCCATATCGGCAATCCCGGCGCGCCGGAGGTGGTGGAGGCCGTGCAGGGCTCGCTCGACAAGATCGCCGCCTCGGACAAGGCGTCGGGAATCATGGCGCTCGATCCGGGGGCGGCGAAGGGCTATCTCGACCGGGGTGTGGATTTCGTCGCCGTCGCGATTGACGCCCGCACCCTGGCGCTCAGCCTGCGGGCGCTTGCCGCGGATATGCACGGCCGCTGACCCCGCGCGGATTCATCCGTCCCGTCGCGTTCCATGCGGCATTTCGCGCGCAAGGTTCGGCTTGCGTCCCCGCGACGGGGATGCGAGCTATCTGTAGCAACGAGTACAGACAGGGAACATCGTGGATATCGTCTGGTTCAAACGCGATCTTCGCATCGAGGACCACGCCCCGCTTTCTCAGGCGGTGGCGAACGGGCCGGTGATCCCTCTATATATCCTCGAGCCCGAGCTGTGGCGTCAGCCCGACATGGCGCGCCGGCACTATGAATTCCTGCGCGAATGTCTTGGCGAGCTTGATCATAATCTTGGGGCGCTGGGACAGCCGCTTGTGCTGCGGGTCGGCGATGCGGTGGATATCCTTGCCGCCCTGTGCGCCCGCCATGGCGTGACGCGAATCCATACCCATCAGGAAACCTGGAACCACTGGACCTATGATCGCGACATTCGGGTGTTGGCCTGGGCGCGGGACGCCGGGGTCGAGATCATCGAGTCACAGCAGTTTGGCGTTCATCGCCGCCTTGCCACGCGGCGCGGCTGGGCCGGCAAATGGGACCGGATGATGGCACAGCCCGAAACCCTGGCCCCGTCGCGGCTTGCCGCCCTAGCCATCGACAGCGATCCCTGGCCTGACGCGCGGCAGCTTGGCATCACCGGCAGTGACGCGCCGCAGCGCCAGCCTGGCGGACGCGCGGCCGGCCTTGAACGGCTTGCCAGCTTTTTCGCGCATCGGGGCAGGTCGTATCGCTTCACCATGTCATCACCGGTGACCGCGCCGGCCAGCTGTTCGCGCCTGTCGCCCTATCTTGCCTTCGGGGTGCTGTCGATGCGCGAGGTCTGGCAGGAAAGCACCCGCCAGAAGGCCGCGCTTGCCGCCCGACCGCCAGCCGACCGGCGCGGCTGGTCGCAATCCGTCCGCAGCTTTGAAAGCCGGCTTCACTGGCACTGCCATTTCATCCAGAAGCTCGAGGATGAGCCCGCCGCCGAATTCCGGCCCTTTCATTCCGCCTATCGGCATCTCGACAAGACACATGAGGATGCGCAGAGGTTCCTGACAGCCTGGCAGGACGGGCGGACAGGCTATCCGCTTGTCGATGCCTGCATGCGCTCGCTTGCCGCGACGGGCTGGCTGACCTTCCGGATGCGCGCCATGGTGATGAGCTTTGCCGCCTATCATCTGTGGCTTGACTGGCGCGCGCCGGCGCTTCATCTGGCGCGGATGTTCACCGATTACGAGCCCGGCATCCATTACAGCCAGTGCCAGATGCAGTCCGGCATCACCGGAATCAACACGATCCGCATCTACAATCCGCTGAAACAGTCGCAGGAACAGGACCCGGACGGCAGTTTCATCCGGCAATGGGTGCCCGAGCTCGCCTCTATGCCGCTGTCGCTTCTCCATACCCCCTGGGCCAAGCCGGAGGCGGCACCGGACTATCCGGCGCCTCTTGTCGAGGAGCGCGCCGCCCGCCGCGCCGCCGCCGATGCGATGTTCTCGCTTCGCAGGTCGCGCGCGCATGCGGCGGAAGCCGCCACGGTTGTCGAGCGCCACGGCAGCCGCAACAGCCGCGGATTTGTCTCCGACCGGACACCGCGGCGCCGGTTCGCGGCTGCGGGCAAGGCAAATCAGTTGGAACTCGACCTCTGATCCGGCTAGTCTGCGGCCTTCTGTCGGAGACCTGCCATGACCCCCTCGCATGAAGACTGCCGCCGCATCCTTGACGATCTGGTCGCCCCGGTGCGGGATGCCGGGCGGCTGATCATGGAGATTCACGCCCGCGGTGTCGCCAGCCGTGACAAGCCTGACGGGTCACCCGTGACCGAGGCCGACGAGGCGGCCGAAAAGGTCCTTCTTGTGGCGCTTGCGGATGTGGCCCCGGGGATTGATGTGATCTCTGAGGAAAATGCCGAAAGCCATGGCATCGCCCCGCCCGACTGTTTCTTTCTTGTCGACCCGATTGACGGCACCAAGGAATTCCTGCGTCCCGACGGAAACGGGGCCTTTACCGTCAATATCGGGCTGGTGATAAAAGGCGCGCCGGTGATGGGGATCGTGTTCGCCCCGGCACTCGACCGCCTGTTCTGCGGGCTTGTCGGCGACGGCGCGACCGAGGCGTCCGGCGGTGCCACCCGCGACATTGCGATCCGAACAATCCCGAAGGGTGGCGCGCTGGCCGTGGCCAGCCGGTCGCACCGGGACCGGGAAACCAATGACTGGCTTGCCAGGAACGGCATCACCCGGACGACCGCCACCGGATCAAGCGTGAAATTCTGTCTTGTCGCGGCAGGCGAGGCGGATGTCTATCCGCGCTTCGGCCCGACCATGGAATGGGATACGGCGGCGGGTGACGCGGTGCTTCGCGCTGCCGGCGGGGCGGTCATCACGCTGGATGGCGCGCCCTACCCCTATGGCAAGCCGGAGTATCGCAACCTGCCCTTCATCGCCTGTGGCGGCTTTACCCCGGCCGGCATCGACCCGCGGCGGATCACCCGCGGGCGATAAAGGGCATTTTTGTCGCCATCACCGTCATGAACTGGACATTCGCAACCAGCGGCAGTTCGGCCATATGAAGCACCGAACTGGCGACATGCGCCACATCCATCACCGCCTCGGCGCGCACCGACCCGTCGGCCTGCGGCACGCCCTTGGTCATCGGCTGCGCCATTTCGGTCAGGGCGTTGCCGATATCGATCTGCCCGCAGGCGATGTCATAGGGGCGCCCGTCAAGCGACAGGGTGCGGGTCAGCCCGGTGATGGCGTGTTTGGTCGATGTATAGGGCGTGGATCCCGGGCGCGGCGCATGCGCCGAGATCGACCCGTTATTGATGATCCGCCCGCCCTGTGGTGACTGCTTTCGCATCATGGCGAAGGCGGCGCGCGCGCACAGGAACGACCCGGTCAGGTTGATCCGTACGACATCGAGCCAGTCATCGACCGATGTTTCGTCAATGGTGCGTGCCGGGCTGCCGCGCCCGGCATTGTTGAACAGCACATCGATCCGTCCCCAGGCGGCAAAGGCCGTTTCGAAGGCGGCCTGCACCTGGTCGGCCTCGCCCACATCGCAGGGAAGCACCAGCGCATTGTCATGTCCGCCCGCAGTGGCCTCAAGCGTGTCGCGGTTGCGCCCGATCAGCCCCACCCGGTATCCGGCGTCGAGAAATGCTTCGGTCGTCGCCGCGCCGATGCCGCGGCCGGCACCCGTGATGATGATGGATTTTGTCATGTGTATGGTCCCTTTCCTGGAAAAATCATAAAGACAGGCACCGGCGCCGTCTATGCCGCGACCGGACAGCGGCTTGCATCGGCGGCCGCTTTTTTCTACCTGTTGGGCAGAAGATGACATTCCTGTCCGTCACGATCCGCCACAGGGACCTCGATTGGGAACCAGCACCGCATTTGTGATCCACCCCGATGTGCGCACCATGCCGCTGCCGCGAAGTGCCGACGCCATGCTGGCAGAGGCAGTGCAGCTGGTGGGGGCCATCGGCCTTGATGTCGTCCATGCGGAATCGGTGGCCTTCTACAAGCCGCGCGCCAACACCTTTCTGGGTAGCGGCTATGTCGAGCGCCTTGGCGCCATCGCCGAGGAGGCGGACCATCCGCTGATTGTCGTCAATGCCGGTCTCAGCCCGGTGCAGCAGCGCAACCTTGAAACCGGAACCGGCTGCAAGGTCATCGACCGCACCGCCCTGATCCTGGAAATCTTCGGCGCGCGCGCCCAGACCCACGCCGGCCGCCTTCAGGTCGAGCTTGCTGCCATGACATTCCAGCGTAGCCGGCTTGTGCGAAGCTGGACCCACCTGGAACGCCAGCGTGGTGGCGGCGGGTTCCTTGGCGGTCCGGGCGAACGCCAGATCGAGCTTGACCGGCGGATGCTGATGGACCGGGTGGTGCGGATCAGGCGCGAGCTGAAGGAGGTGGAACGGACCCGCCACCTGCAGCGCGGCAACCGCTCGCGGGGCGAGGTGCCGACGGTGGCGCTGATCGGATATACCAACGCTGGCAAATCGACCTTGTTCAACAGGCTGACCGGGGCCGGTGTTCTCAGCAAGGACATGCTGTTCGCCACTCTCGACCCGACCATGCGGGCCGTCACCCTGCCTTCGGGCCGGCAGATCGTGCTGGCGGATACGGTGGGGTTCATCAGCCAGCTTCCGACCGAGCTTGTCGAGGCCTTCAAGAGCACGCTTGAAGAGGTGGTGCAGGCGGACCTTCTGCTTCATGTCCATGACGCGGCATCGCCGCTTGTCGCCGAAGAGGCCGAGGATGTGCGCGGCGTTCTGGCCGATCTGGGAATCGACGAGGACCAGCAGGCCGAACGGCTGTTGTCGGTGATGAACAAGTCCGACCTTCTGGACGGCAGCGATCCGGCGCGCGAGGTTCTTGGCAATTTGTTCGAGGAGGGATGTTTCACCTCGGCGCTTGATGGCGGCGGTGTTGACCAGCTTCTTGAGGTGATCGATGCCCGCCTTGGCCAGGACCGTCGCACCCTGAGCATCACCATCGGGCCTGCCGACGGGGCCGCGCGCGCATGGCTTCACGAACGCGGCAAGGTCACGGCAAGCGCCGTGGGCGAGACCGGCGATGAGACCATGGAAGTGGCGATGGATGAGGCCGACTGGGCGCGGTTCGGCGCGCGCTGGCCGGCGCTGGTCATTTAACGATGTTTTATCCCTGCCGAGATCATTCGCACCGTTCCAAATCCACACAAAACAGGTTAGCGTTCGAGTTGATCTGAAGTGGAGTGGAACAGGCTTATGGAACGGACGGTGTTTCTGAACGGCGACTTCATGCCGGAGAGCGAGGCGAAGGTACCGATCTTCGATCGCGGGCTGCTGTTTGCCGATTCCGTCTATGAGGGCTTCGGAATCCTGGATTCGCAGCTCGTGGATTTCGAATATCACATGGACAGGCTCGGCAGGTCGCTTGGCGAGCTGAACATGCCGTGGCCGATGGCGCGCGATGAAATGCTGGCCGCGATGATGAAGCTGATCGACCTCAACAGCTCGGTAGAGGGGTTCATGTATCTTCAGGTGACGCGCGGGTCGCGCGACCGCAGCTATCTCTATGACGACCAGTATGAACCGACGGTCTTCGCCTTCACCCAGAAAGAGAAGTTCGCCGCCGACGCGCCGGCGCAGCCGGTGGCGCTGGCCACCACGCCGGATATCCGATGGGCGCGCCGCGACATCAAGACAACCAATCTTCTTGGGCAGGTGATGGCGAAGCAGGCCGCGCATCTGGCCGGGGCCTATGAGGCGCTGATGATCGCGCCGGACGGCACCGTGACTGAGGCCGGATCCTCAAGCTTCTTCTTCATCAAGGACCGTGAATTGTGGGTTCGTCCGGTCAGCAACGACATCCTGCACGGCATCACCCGCCAGACCATGCTTCGCGTTGCCGAGACGCACCAGCTGAAAATCCGTGAGGAAAACTACACGCTTGCACAGGCGCTTGGTGCCGACGAGGCGTTCATCACAGCCGCCTCTATCTATGTGCTTCCGGTGGGCCGGATCGATGATACCGAGATCGGCGGCGGCGGTGTCGGGACCATCACGGCATCGCTTCGAAGCGCCTATCTCGAGCTGGCGCGGGAGGAATTCCCGAAGCTGCCGGAAACGGTCTGACGGACTATCGGGAGGGGAGATGGCTGTCGAACGCATCCTTGCCGAACTGAAGGCGCTTGGCGCGCGCCAGCTTGCCGAGGCCACGGCCCCGCCAAAGGGCATGTATACCTCGCCCGACATCCTCGCGCTGGAGCAGGAGCGGATTTTCGGTGCTGGCTGGCTGTGCGCCGGCCGGGCCGATGAAATTGCAAGGCCCGGCGACTACATGACTTTCGAGATGGGGCCACAGCCGGTCATCCTTGTTCGCGGCAAGGACGGCGCGGTGCGGGCGCATGCCAATACCTGTCGCCACCGGATGATGCCGCTTGTCGAGGGCAAGGGCAATGCCAGCCGGTTCACCTGCCCCTATCATGCCTGGACCTACGGGCTTGACGGCGGGCTGGTCGCCGCGCCGCATATGGACCGGACCAGCTGTTTCGACAAGAAAGAGCTGAGCCTCGCCGTTATCCGCTGCGAGATTTACCAGGGCTGGATCTATGTCACGCTGAATGGCGGGGCGCGTCCGGTGGCCGACATGCTGGCCCCGCTGACATCGGTCATCGAACGCTATGGTCAGGAACATTACCGTACGATCTTCACCGAAGAGCATGTCTGGTACACCAACTGGAAATGCCTGACCGAGAATTTCATGGAAAGCTATCATTTGCCGGTGGCGCATCGTGAAACTGTCGGGGCCAATTTCACCGTTTCGGAGAACACCTTCGGCGAGGCCGGCGACGAGGATGATTTCGCCTTCCAGTTCTTCACCAAGACCGAAGGCGCACCGGTTGGCCGGGCGCATCCGGCCAATGACCGTCTGGAAGGCGACTGGCGGCGCACCTCGGTGATGCCGACGGTGTTCCCGTCGCACATGTATGTGCTGGCGCCTGATCATCTGTGGTACCTGTCGCTGCAACCCGACGGTGTCGGGCGCACCCGCATCCGCTATGGCGCGGCGCTGGCGCCCGAGGTGATGGACTCCGCCGATGACAGCCTGGCGCTGATTGCCGAAAAGAAGGCCTTCCTCGACAAGGTCCAGGTCGAGGACAAGCATGTCGTCGAGGGAATCTTCAACGGCGCGATGTCACCGCTGGCGGTGCCGGGGCCGCTCAGCTGGATGGAACAGGAAAATCACCAGTTCGCCCGCTATCTGGCTCGCCATCTGTGCGACTAGCCCTCACGGGAGGTGGCGTTCGCCGTGACCATATAGACCCCGGCGCTTGTCAGGCAGAAACCGATGACACCGATCACGGTCAGCGGTTCGTCAAACCCGACAGCCGCCAGTACCGCGGTGACCGGCGGCACGAGGAACAGCAGTGACGACACCGCCGCCATCGTGCCGCGCCGGATCAGCACCATCAGGATGACATAGGCCCCGGCCGACACCATCACCACCTGCCAGGCCAGGGCGAGCATGAAGGGCAGTTCCCAGCTGATCCGCGGCACCTCTACCGTCAGGCAGATCAGGGCGAGGGCGGCGCTGGCGGCGACGGCCTGCACCAGATTGCCGGCGAGAAGATCGATCCTGCCGCCGATATGTTTCTGCAGCAGCGTGCCGGCCGTCACCGCGCACAGACCGAAGGTGACCGAGGCAAGGCCAAGCGGCGGCATCTCGCCTCCCATCTTCGGCAGAAGCACCAGAACCACCCCGGCTAGGCCTGCCGCCATGCCGGCCATCTGCGCCGGGCGAAGTCGCTCGCCGAACAGCAGGATGGCGAGACCGGACGCCATCAGCGGTTGCAGCGACACGATCAGCGCCGAAATGCCAGCCGAAAGGCCCAGCGAGATAGCGAAGAACACGCTGCCGAGATAGAAGCTGTGAAGGGTGATACCGACCACTGCCGTCAACCCGATCACCGACAGGCCGGGGCGCGGCGAACCGGCCAGCCGCCAGCCGCGGGCAAAACCCAGCATCGCGGCGAACACAAGGCTGACCAGAACAAATCGAAGAAGCAGCATGGCAAAGGGCGTGCTGTACTGCACCCCGACCTTGGCCGCGAGAAAGGCGGATGACCACAGGAAGATGAAGACCAGCGGCAGGACGATCCGGAACAGCATGATGTCAGGCCGCGCCCGCCAGCCTGTCAGCCAGATGCCCGGCAATGCCGGCACCGAAGCGTTCATGAGTGGCCGCGCTCCAGTGGATCGGGTCGAGAGGGGATGACACCGCATGGTCATTGCCGTCAATGAACCCGATTCCGGCATCCGCACAGGCGGGTTCGAGGACCGCCGGAAGGTCGACCGATGCAGTACGCCCGCCACGCCATTCGTCAAACCTGATCCAGTCCGGATCGTCGGCCCGCGCGCCAAGCCGCGGCGGGCAGATGACGGTCAGCGGGGCAGGCTCCGTGCCATCCCACCCGCCATGGCCTGCCGGCGCGGTCCGGATGATTCCGGCAAGTGCCATGATCCCGGCTGTGATGGCGGCGGCGTCGCGGGCGAACCGCAGCTTCATGTCATTGGTTCCCAGCATCAGCAGGATATGGTCAAGCGGCTGTTGCGACAGCAGGATAGCCGGCAGCGGCACCGCGCCGTTCAGCAGGGACGGGGTGCCCGTCGGGCCTTCCGGATCGTCGGCGGTGGTGGTACGGCCGGGAAGGCATTCCTCGATCAGCTCGATGGCGTGGCCGCGGGCCGCCAGGCTGTTTGCCATCACAACAGGCCAGCGGCCATCATGCCTCTGGCCCGATCCGTCATCGAGATAGCCCCAGCTGTTGGAATCGCCATAGACAAGAACTCGCACCTTGACCCTCTGCGCCGCGCTGTTGTGGTGGGTGAAGAGTGCGCGGGATGCCCCGCTATTGCAAGCCGCCAGCCCGCATGCCGGCAAACCGGCCATACCGGCGGGCCTGCCAGACGCGAAGCAGGACGAAGATGGCAAGTGGCATGGCAAGCTGCAGCATCGTGGCGACCCCCGCCATTTGCCGGCTTCCCCCCGACGCGAGCGCCACCGCTTCGAGTGTGACGGTGGTGATCCGCCCGCCGCTGGCGAACAGGCTTGGCAGATATAGCGACGCCGACACCGCCACACCGACGAACAGCGCCGTGGTGATCGCCGGTGACAGCATCGGCAGCACCACCCGCAGATAGCGGTGGGCCGGACTGGCCCCCAGGCTGGCGGCGACAGCAAGATGCCGCCTGTCGAGCGCCGCCTCGGCGGGCGCGATGATCAGCCAGGCAAAAGGCAGGATGAACAGCGTGTGAACCCAGATCATCGCCAGCCAGGTGCCGTCAAGCCACAGCCAGACCAGCACCATCTGCAGTCCGATGACAAAGCTGACCTGCGGGATCAGCAGGGGCGCATAGACAGATGCTCGCAGAAAGGGCCGCGTCCTGCCACGGCTCAGCGGGATCAGCGCCAGCACCGCAACAACCGCCAGTATCGAAGCCAGCACCGCGATGACAAGGCTCGAGGCCAGCGCCGGGGCAAGGCTGTCGATCCGCCCCCATGATGCCAGGGTCAGGGCGGAGGGAAGCGCCGCCGGAAAGAACCAGCCGGCCGCCAGCGACCAGATGGCCGCCGCCGCCAGACCGGCCACCGCGGCGAGTACGGGAAGGCAAGCCAGCCATGCGACAGGAATCAGGACAGGCCCGATCCAGCGTCCCCGGTGACCACGCCGCCGCGCCGCCGCCAGCATGGCGGACGCGAACATTTCACCACCTCGCCAGATCACAAGCGCCAGAAGCGTCACCCCGACCTGCAGGCAGGCGACGACCGCTGCAGGAAGGCGGCGCGCCAGGTCGGCATGCTCGAACCCCTCGACCGCCAGCACGGCAAGCGGTGGCGGCAATGACGGCCCCAGAAGGCGCGGCATGTCCACCACCGACAGGGCGAAGATCATCACCGCCGCCAACGGCAGCCTGATCCGCCGATAGACAAGCGGCAGCACAAGATGGACCCAGCTTGCGGCGCGGCCATAACCGAGGCTCCTCCCGGTCCGGATCAGGCCGGCCGCCGGCAGGGTGGACAGGGCAGCAAGGCTGACAAGAAGCACAAAGGGCATTTCCTTGGCCAGCAGCGCGAAGACAAGCGCGATGCCATGTGGGTCGGGAACAAGGGCGAAGGCCGGCGGGCGGTCAAGACCGCTGAGCCAGGGCGAGACAAGCCGCATCAGCCACCCCGAAGGTGCCAGCAGAAACAGGATGCCGATGGCCACCGCGCTTGGCGGCACGGCGACGATCGGGCCGCAGAACCGGCTGGCCCAGCGCCCCGCGCGCGTCCCGTGGGCCATCGCCAGAATGGCGAAGCTCCCGAGCAGCGCCAGTGCCGTCGCCGCCAGGGCGGTCGTCAGCGTCATCAGGACAGCGCGCGCCAGACCCGGAGTCGCCAGCGCCGCGCGCGCCGGGTCGAGTGACAGGCCCGCACCGCCAAGTGCCGGAAAGATGCCGATGGCCGGCAAGGCCACGCCGAACAGGCTTGCCACCACCGGAACCGTTATGAGAAGGACAAGACTGCCCCGCGCGGCAAGCTGCCATGAACCGGCCGGCACGGCGTCACCCGCCGGAACCGTAGCGTTGCCGCCAGCCGGCCTCAAGGGCGGCCATCCAGGACGGGTGCGGCTCGGCAAGGGTGGTGCCAAGCTCGGCCTCCGACAAGGTGGCAGCGCCGCGTGGCAGGGCTTCGAAGGCGGCGCGGTCGGCCGCCTCAAGCCTGTGCATCGCCAGAACCGTCGGATCGCCCCAGATGTTCGGATTGGCCTTGCGGATCTGCGCCTCCGGCGACAGCATGAAATCCGCCACCACGCGCGCACCTTCCGGCGCGTTGGCATTCATCGGAATGGCCAGAAAATGTACATTCGCAAGCGTGCCGCCATCATGGATATAGGTGCGTACGCTGGCGGGAAGCTCGCCACGTGAAATGGCAGCCGAGGCATCCGACGGGTTGAAGGCGATGGCGATGTCCACCTCGCCGTCGCCAAGAAGCTGGCGAAGCGTCGGATAGTTGAAGGGATAGGCCCTGCCGTCACGCCACAGGTTCGGTGTCACCGCATCCAGCCAGGCCCAGAGCGGGGCCGTCACAGCCTCGAAATCGGCCTCTTCGACAGGATGGTAGAGCGGCGCGGTGTCGGTCGCGGTTTCCAGCAGGATCTGTTTCAGGAAGGACAGGCCGACAAAATCAGGCGGCTGCGGATAGGTGAAACGGCCCGGGTTGGCGCTGATGAAATCGGCAAGCGCCGCGGCATCGCGCGGCGGGGTGCCGGTGCGCGCGCTGTCATAGGCAAAGACAAGCTGCGCCCGGCCCCAGGGCGATTCGCGCCCCTCGGTCGGTTCGGCGAAATCAAGCCTGATGGCCGGCAGCGCTGCCGCATCGGTATAGCGCCACGACGGCAGGCTTTCGGCCCATGCTTCGTCCTGCAGCAGGCCATGCTGTTTCATGGCGGCGAAATTCTCGCCATTGACCCACAGCAGGTCGACAGACCCGCCGCTTGTCCGTCCGGCTGATTTCTCGGCAAGGATGCGGCCCACAGCGGCCGCGGTATCGGCAAGCTTCACATGCACCAGCGCGATGCCGTGACGCTCCCGAAGCCGGTCGCCGGCCCATGCGATATAGTCGTTGATCTTGTCGTCACCGCCCCAGGCGTTGAAATAGACCGTCTGGCCGCGCGCCGCGGCGATTGTGTCGTTGAAATCGCCGGCCGTGGCACTTTGCAGAGGCATGAGGAAACAGCCCAGCACCGCAATGAGTCTAACTGTGGAAGCAAAGGGTGTCGGCATAGCTGCAATCGTGTCCGGATGGCGTGTCTAATTGGGAGGTGTCTGATGTTCCCTAGCACAGTCCGATTGCGGCAGGCTATAGTCTCGCGAATTCGTGAACAGAGGCTGGACAAAAGGTGCTGCATCTTTCTGAAATCACCGCCGGATATGGTGACGGCGCGCCCTTATTCGCCGCGCTGTCCCTGTCGATTGCTGCTGGCGAGTTGCGGCTTGTCCAGGGGCCGAGCGGCTGTGGCAAGTCGACATTGCTTGGAATCATCTGCGGCACGGCGCCGTCGCAGCTGAGCTGGTCTGGCGCGGTCACGCTGAATGGCCGGGCGATCGGGAGCTTGCCGGCGGAACAGCGCCGTGTCGGGCTGATGTTTCAGGACGCGCTGCTGTTCCCGCATATGAGCGTCGGCGACAATCTGGCGTTCGGGCTGGCGGCGCGTCACCGGCAGGACCGTGAGGCCCGCGTCGCCGAAGCGCTGGAGATTGCCGGGCTGGCCGGGTTTGGCGACCGCGACCCGGCCACCCTGTCGGGCGGTCAGGCGGCGCGGGTGGCACTGATGCGAACGCTTCTGGCGGAGCCCGATGCCCTGCTGATGGACGAGGCGTTTTCGGCGCTTGATCCTGAACGGCGGCAGGCGTTCGGCGGCTTTGTCCGTGATCAGGTGAAGGCGCGCAACATTCCCGCCCTTCTTGTCAGCCATGATCCCGGCGACGCCAGTCTGGCCGACAGTGACCCGGTTCGGCTTGCCGCTGTCCAGGACGGATGATTCAGGTGCGCGGCACCTCGGTCATTCGTGCCAGGACGTCAACACCCTGCATCTTCCAGAAATGCAGCAGGTCGATAAAAATCCAGTTTTCGGTGAGCTTGTCGCCGTCGCGCCGGTACATGTCGATGACCCGCATGTCGCCAGGCACCTCGCTTGCCGGCATGCCCATGAACCCGCCTGTCGGGGTGAGGGTCAGGTTCGGCCAGCCGAAAAACCCGCCATAGGCCCCTTCGGCCATGCGGCAGATATGGCCGTTGAATATCCGGTCCTTGAATCCGGCGCGGAACGGGCCGGAATGTTGTTCGGCGTAGCGCTCGATGGTGTAGGTGGCCCCGATCCCGGCAGGCCCCCACCAGACCATATCCTCGTCCCAGCTGCGGCGCAGCTCATCGGTCAGGGATTCGATCCGGCCGCCTTTCCAGTCCTTGATGTCGGTGACCATGTAGTCAACTGCGGCCAGGGTCTTCTTGCCTTCTTCGGGCGGCTGGGCGTCGAACATCACGCCGTCATGCGTCATCGGCCCCGGCTGGACCAGATTCGCGCCTGTCTGCGGCGGGAACGGGTTCAGACCGGCCTGCATCATCAGATGCGGAATGTCGAAATACATGGCTGATTCGGTGATCATACCATCTTCGACCCGGTGGAAATCGGCATAGCGCAGCATCGCGATCTTGCCTGTCGGCTTGATTCCGAGCCAGGGCAGATCGAACAGCCCCATCAGATGCCCCATCGAGGCCACCCAGACCCCGCCATGCGCCTCAAGGCTGTTCTGTCCGGCCATGAAGATGTCAAGCCGGCGCTGCAGCGATGTCAGCGACGCGTGAAGCGGCTTCCAGAATGTTGTTGTGACCGCCTCATGCCCCCTGATCTCGTTGAAAGGATGAAATCCGCGCCACAGATAATCCCCTGAAACAAGCCCGGAAAGGCTGTCGGGCTTGGTGATGGCCCTGCCGCTGTCCAGCAGCGCCAAATATTCTCTAACTATCTGTTTTTCATTTTGAAAATCAGCCATTGGAGGCCTCGTAATGAATGTCACATGCGATTTTGCATACGATTGCAAAAATGTCTTGCCAAATTGTCACCACGCCGTCTAGCGTTTTGAAACGTGGCATGTCGCCCCAATCCAGTTTCCGAGGTCGCCATATGGCTGAAATCCAGCTGAACAACGTGTCCAAACGATGGGGCAGTTTCGTTGGCGTTGACCAGTTCGACCTGACAATCGCCGACCAGGAATTCCTGGTGCTGCTTGGGCCGTCGGGGTGCGGCAAGACCACTACCATGCGCATGATTGCCGGTCTCGAGGATCCGAGTGAGGGCGACATCTTCATTGACGGCAAGCGGGTCAACGACCTCGAGCCGAAGGACCGTGACGTGGCGATGGTGTTCCAGAGCTATGCGCTCTATCCGAACATGAATGTTTACGAGAATATCCGTTTCCCGCTGATGGTGCGCGGCATCGACGGCAAAAGCCATGATGCCAAGGTGCGTCGCGCAAGCGCCATGGTCGAGCTTGATGATTTCCTGCACCGCAAACCGGCAGAGCTCTCTGGCGGCCAGCGCCAGCGTGTTGCCCTCGCCCGCGCCATCGTGCGCGAGCCGAATGTGTTCCTGATGGACGAGCCGCTGTCGAACCTTGACGCCAAGCTTCGCGTCTCGACCCGCGCGCAGATCAAGAATCTCAGCCATGAGCTGTCGGTGACGACCATCTATGTCACGCATGACCAGATCGAGGCCATGACCCTTGCCGACAGGGTGGTTGTCATGGATCGCGGCGTCGTGCAGCAGGTCGGCACCCCGACCGAAATTTACGACAGGCCTGCCAATGTCTTCGTGGCCGGGTTCATCGGCAATCCGGCAATGAACCTGATCGAAGGAAGGATCAAGGACGGCAGCTTCACAGCCGAAAGCGTTCGGATCGACGGCCTTTCCGCGCCGGATGGAAAGGTCACGCTGGGCTTCCGCGCCGAGGACGCGGCTGTGGCGAAATCGGGACAATCCGGGATTACGGCACCGGTCTACGCGCTGGAGCTTCTTGGCGACGCCACGATGGTGACTGTGCGGATTGGCGGCGAACTGGTTGCGGTGCGCGCGCCCAAGGATTACCGGGCCACCATCGGCGATCCGGTCACGCTGTCGGTGCCATTGGAAATTTGCCACCTGTTTGATGCGAAAACAGGTGCACGAATCGGGACCTGATCCCGACATCATCCGCCGCAGGCGGATTCAACCGAGATGCAGACCATGGAACTGCATTAAAGAACAGGGAGACAGACATGTTTGTCAAAAAGCTAGCATTGGCCGGTGTCATGACCGTCCTGGCGGGATCCTCCGCCATGGCCTGTGGCATCGATGCCCGCGTTTCGATTGTGGGCAACGAATTCCCGGCGATCCAGACCGTCGGTGCAGGAGCACAGGAATGTTCCGGTGCCGAAGTGACGACCAATCTCACCGCCGACCACCAGAAGATCAACGTTCCGGGCATGCAGGGCAATCCTGCGGAATATACCTCGGCCATCATCGCCAATTCGTCGATTGTTGCGCTGATGAACGAAGACGTCATTCGCCCACTTGATGACCTTGTCGCCAAGCACGGCAAGCATCTGAAGAAGAACCAGCTTGTCACCATCAACGGCAAGGTGATGGCGGTTGCCTTCATGGCGAATGCACAGCATCTGGTCTACCGCGCCGATGTTCTCGAGCAGATCGGCGTCGAGCCGCCGAAGACCTATGAGGACATGCTGGCCGCGGCAAAGATGATCCGCGACAAGGGCATCATGCCGAATCCGGTCGGCGGTGCCTACAAGGCTGGCTGGAACCTTGCCCAGGAATTCAACAACATGTTCCTTGGCATGGGTGGCAGCCACTTCAAGTCCGGGTCCGCCGCGCCGAACGTGAACAGCGAGGCCGGTGTCAAGGCGCTGAACATGATGAAGTCGCTCTCCGAATACATGAACCCCGACTTCCTGACCCATGACAGCAACGCCACCAACGCGGAATTCCGCGCCGGTAATGTCGCCATCATGAACATGTGGGGCTCGCGCGCAGCGACACTTGTGACCGCTGACGGCGTGCCTCAGGAAGTTGTCGACGGCTTCGCCATTGCCGGCCCGATGACCGCCGGTGGCGGATCGACCCCGGCGTCGACCCTCTGGTGGGACGGCTGGACCGTTGCCAAGAATGTCTCCGACGCCGAGGCAGAAGCCACCTTCGTCGCGATGACCCATGCCATCCGGCCTGAAATTCTGGCCGACGGCGACGTCGCCACGCAGGCCGTCTGGCTGATCGACGGCTACAAGCCGACCCCGGCGGCTGTTGGTGTCTTCGCGGCTGCCGAAGCCAACACCATCCCTTACCCGATGCTGCCCTATATGGGTCTGCTGCATACGGCACTTGGCAACGAGTTGGCCGACTTCATGCAGGGTAAGGAAAGTGCCGAGCAGGCGCTTGCCGATGTCGAGGCCGCCTACACGGCTGCCGCCAAAGAAAAGGGCTTCCTCTAGGACCTGCCCTTGCGGAGAGGGGATGACCCTCTTCGCAATCCTTCTTGGTGTCTTTTTTGCAGGCTGACCTCTTGCACGCTGACTGGCTAAACAGATGAAACACCGTACCTTTTTCTGGTTCTTCATGCCGACCGGCCTCGCGATGCTCTTGTTCATCGCGCTGCCGATCCTGTCTGTTGTCGTTCAGTCGATGCACACGCCTCACGAAGCCGTGCTGCTGACGGTCGAAAACTGCACACCATTCAAATGCACCGAAGAGACCACCATTGACCAGGATGCCACCGCGGCGCTTCGCGCGGCCGAACCGCTTGGCCGATTTGTCGGGCTCGATATCTATCTCGACCGGGCACATCTCGCCATTGGCGAGGTTGGCGAGGCCTGGGCAAGCTCGGCAAGCTGGAGCGCGTTTTTCTCGGCGCTCAGCAACCTGCCTTTCTACCGTGCCATGTCCTTCACGCTGGTGTTCATTTTCACCGTGACGCCGATGGTGATCATTCTCGGGCTGCTGATCGCGCTGTCGGTCAATTCCATCTATGCCCAGCTTCGCGGCATCGTCATTTTTTTCTCGCTTCTTCCCTTTGTCATCACCCCGCTGATCGGCGCGCTTGTCCTCTACTGGATGATCGACAGCCGCGGTATTCTCGGCAACCTGCTGCAATGGATGGCAGGTGATCCGTCGCTGTCGCTGAAGGCCTCGACCGGGTTGATGTGGGTGTCGCTAATCATCTACGGCATATGGCATGCCGCACCCTTCGCCTTTGTCATTTTCTATGCGGGACTTCAGACCTTGCCGCAGGACCAGATGGAGGCGGCGCAGATCGATGGCGCCTCGCGCTTCCAGCGCGTGCGATATGTGATCCTGCCGCATCTGATGCCGCTGGTGACGTTTGTGACGCTGATCCAGCTGATGGATAATTTCCGCGTCTTCGAGCCCATCATCGGATTCAACGCCGAGGCGCATGCCACCTCTCTCAGCTGGGCGGTCTTCAATGATCTTGGCGGCGAGACCCGGCAGTTCAGTTCCGCAGCGGCGACCTCGGTCATCACCATTATCGGGGTGGCGATTCTGCTGACACCGGTTCTGATCCGCACCTGGCGGGATTTCAGGGGGAAAGTCTGAGATGGCATCACGCGCACAGAACATGCCGGTCGGCCTTCGCATTGCGCTGACCGGCTTTGTCGTGATCTGGCTGATCATGGCGGCGTTCCCCTTTGTATGGACATTGTGGGGTTCCTTCAAGGTCGAGCTCGATTTCTTCTCCATCGCCGACTGGACGAACGCCATTACCGGCCACAGGACCGAGCAGACCTATGGCAGCCCGTTTACCGGTGCCGGCTATCATGGTGCCTGGGTGGAGGAGGGGTTCCTTCGCAACGTCATCAATACCTTCATCGTCTGCTTGTTTGTGGTTATGACATCGCTGACCATCGGCACGCTTGGCGGCTATGCGCTGTCACGCTCCGGCTACCGCTATACTTTCTGGCTGTTGATCACCGCGCTGATTTTCCGCGCGATGCCGCCTATTACCCTTGTGGCCGGCTATATGCTGCCGTTCTTCCAGTGGAATGTATGGGGCATCCTTCCGACGACCATCATCGTTCTGGTGGCAATCAACCAGCCTTTCACCCTGTGGATGCTTCATTCCTTCTTCCAGAACATTCCCAAGGAGCTCGACGAGAGCGCCAAGGTTGACGGCTGCACGCAGTTCCAGGCGTTCCGTTACGTCATCATTCCGGTAATGTGGCCGGGGGTGATCACCACCGGGCTGTTCAGCTTCCTTCTTGCCTACAACGACTTTGCGGTCACGGCGATGCTGTTGTCGGAGGACAACCGCACCATGGTCCCGCAGGTCGCCGCCTTTCTCGGCACAACCTATACCGAGGGCAACATCATGTTCGCGGTGGCCGCGGTCGTGTCCGCCACGGTGCCGCTGTTCATCCTTGTGATGTTCTTCCAGCGGCAGATTGTCAGCGGTCTGACCGCGGGAGCTGTCAAGGGATGAGTGGCGCACGGCCGGAACAGGCGGTACTGACCCGCGACACCGACATGTCGAAGACCGATGACACCCGCCGCGTCATCGAGAAGATGGTCGACGGGCTGAATGATCACCGCATAGATGACGTCGGCGATTTCTTCGCCGAAGGGTTCCGCTGGATGGGCAATGCCGGCTGCGGCATCAAGACCGGCCTCAAGGAATTCCAGGACAACTGGCAGCGGCCGTTCCAGGCGGCCTTTTCCGATAAGGTCTGCATCGATGAGGCGCGGCTCTATATGGGGGAATGGGCGGCGGCCTTCGGCCGCCAGGAGGCGATCCATTCCGGCACCTTCATGGGGATCGAGCCGACCGGCAAAAGGGTCGAGATCCGCTATATGGATTTCTGGAAGGTGGTTGACGGCAAGATTGCCGACAACTGGGTGATGGTCGATTTCCCGCATGTGATGGCGCAGCTCGGGGTCGATGCGTTCAATGGCGAAGGCTGGGAAGCCTATGACCGGGGCGAGCGCGCCGCGCCGCGCCCCGATGTGAA
>CAJWVJ010000014.1 GCA_913048595.1 uncultured Alphaproteobacteria bacterium
CCTGCTTCAGCCCATAGGCCTCGAGAAGCCAGTCGATCTGGTTCATCTCGCAGCCAAGCCCGACCATCAGAACGCCGCCATGGTTGGGATTGCGGGCATAGCCCCACATTACCCGCTGCAGCGCCTCGAACCCCTCACCCGAGCCGGCCATGCCGCATCCCGTGCCATGTACAAAGGCGACGACGCCATCGACATTCGGATAGTTCGCCATCTCCTCGGGACCGAAGGCTGAAGCGATCATGCGCGCCGCCGTCGCCGAGCAGTTCACCGATGTCAGGATGCCGATATAGTTGCGCGTGCCGACGCGCCCGCTCTCCCGGCGGAACCCCATGAAGCTGTCGCGGGCGCCTTCGGCCACGGGCGTCACATGCCTCAGGTCGGTGGCGAAATCATAGTCGGCATCGACATTGCGAAATTCGACATTATGGGTGTGGAGATGCGTTCCGGCGGCGATGTCCTCGCTGGCATAGCCGATCACCTGGGCATATTTGCGGATGGCCTCGCCGGCGGCGATGTCACGGCTTGCCAGCTTGTGGTTTCGCGGGATGATCCCGCGGGTCTCGATCTCCTCGACAACAGTTCCGGACTCCAGCGTGCGGGTCGCGGTCACGACATTGTCTTCGGTATCAAGGCGAATGGTGATCGACATGGTGGTGCCCCTTCGGGGGTTGCGATGCTTGAAACAGACAGTCAGGCACAGAAGGGCGCATCGGATGCCCATCTGTGGATCGGAATATGGGGCCCTACGGCCAGCGTGGCGCGGGCGGCCTCCCAGCTGGCGCGCCAGGCCCGCCAGTCATGAAGCTCGCTTGCCGGATTCCGCCGGCTTCGCGCGACAAACGAGGGAAAATGCGAGCGGCCTGTCGGCTGGCCGGTGCGGTTGAAGCGAATGTCGAAGGACCAGCGGAAACCGTCGGTGGTGTTGGCAAGAGAGCAATGCGGCGTCAGCGGATGCAGAAACACGGCACCGCCGGCCTTCACCGGAAGGGTGACAGCGCGGTCCTCGTCGACGAAGCCATCGGCGATGGTTGTCTGCATCTTCGCGCAAGGCGGCAACAATGACCCGCCTGCCTGCGGCACCACTTTCAGGCAGCCATTCGACTCGGTCGCGTCATTCATCGCGATCCAGACGGTGACCATGTCGGTCGCATCCGCCTCGTCATGCGCCACGCCGCGGTCCTGATGCCATTCGGTGCGGGTGATATGGGCGCGAATCTCGTCGCCGTGAAGGTCGCGCGCCGGCGGCTTCAGCCGCACATGCTGGATCGGGTTGGAGGTGATCTCGGGACCGATCAGGCTTTCGACGACATCGAGAAGCCGTGGGTCGGTCAGCAGATCAAAGCCCGCCGGCCCGAAATGCATCGGCGTGTCAGGGGTGATTTCATCCCCGGGAAGCGAGATGTCCAGAGGCTGGAACCAGTCCAGCCCGCGGACATAGCAACGGTAAAGCTTGCCGAAGAAATCAAGCCGCCGCACCCGCGGGTCCAGCGCGCCCTCGCCGACCCATGCCTCGACAAACGCATCGAGAAGGCCGTTATATTCGGCGCGCACCGGGAACAGCATGCCATCCTCATCGAACAGGTACTCGACGACGAGATAGCCGTTTTCCTCAAAAAATGATGTTTGAGCCTGCGTCAGCATCGTCCCTCCCGGCGGAGTGCGACCAGGCGCTCTTGGCGGTCGGAATGGACCGGTTCATCGGCATGGTTGGCGCGCTCCAGCACCCTTCCAGTAAGAAACGCGCCCTTGTTCTTGTCAAGCCGCAAGGCTGGTTTCAGGGGGCCCGAAACGAAGGCTGAATTGATGTTTGAAGCTTGGCCAAACCACATCCGCCATGGCAGAATGGTCACCTTGTTGTTTTCCCGCCACAGAAGCGCCGCCCGGCACGAAACAACACCGTCAGGGGAGCCGAGGGGAGCCATCGTGATGAAAATTGAATCTGTCACCGCTCACCCGCTTCGAACAGAGCTCGAGACCCCGTTCGCCTTCTCCCAGGGCTGGGTGCGCGCCCGCTGCGCGACGCTTGTCGAGATCCGCACCAATGACGGGCTTGTCGGCTGGGGCGAGGCCTTCTGCCAGGGCCTGGAAGCGCCTGAAATTTCGGCCACCATCATCCGCGACTGTTTCGCGTGGATGATCACCGGCCAGTCCCCGCTTGATACCGAGCGGCTGTGGTTCGAAATGTATAACAGGTCACGCGATTTCGGCCGCAAGGGGTCTGTCATGGCCGCCATAAGCGCCATAGATACGGCGCTCTGGGACATTGCCGGCAAGGCCTATGGCAGACCTGTCTGGCAGCTACTTGGCGGGGCGTTCCGGCGTGAGGTCGAACCCTATGCCACCGGGTTCTACCGCGTCACAGGCCAGGGAGAGGCGGCGCGGCTTGTCGAGGAGGCACAAATGCATCGCGAACGCGGCTTCCGCTTCATGAAGGTGAAAATCGGTTTCGGTGTCGAGGACGATATCGAGGTGATGAACGCCATCCATGCGGCAATGGAGGGAAGCGGCATCACCCTGATGGTCGACGCCAACCATGCCTATGGCCGCGCCGAGGCAGTCTATCTTGGCGAGGCGATGGCCGATATGGGGCTTCGCTGGTTTGAGGAACCTGTGGTGCCGGAAGATCTGGAAAGCTACGCCCATCTTCGCGGCCGCCTGCCCATGGCGATAGCCGGCGGCGAGAACGAGCATGGCCTCTACGGCTTCAACGCGCTGTTCCGCTCTGGCGCGGTGGATATCGCGCAGCCTGATATCGGGTCCTGCGGCGGCATCACCGGCATGCGCCATATCATGGCGCTGGCGCAGGCCTCGGGGATCGAGGTGAATCCACATGTCTGGGGTTCTTCGGTGGCACAGGCAGCCTCGCTTCAGGTAATCGCCGCCCTTCCCGACGCGCATCACGCATTGTTCGCCCGCCAGCCCATTCTGGAATATGATCAGTCGGCGCATCCGTTCAGGAATGATCTGACGACCCGGCCGATGACAATGAAAGAGGGTCGTGTCGCCATTCCCGACGCACCGGGACTCGGCATCGAGGTGCGGCGCGATACGGTCGAGGCCTACAGGATCTAGAATGGGGACCGGGCTAGGATCAAGGATGGTATCCGGCGCGGCCATGACCGCGGGGATCACAGATTATTGGAAAGATTGATTGGCTGGTGACATGACGCAGAGTGGGACACAGACAGGACGGCTTGCCGGAAAGACGGCACTGATTACGGGCGCGGGCCAGGGCATTGGCCGGGCCACGGCATTGGCGATGGCGGCGGAGGGCGCGACGGTCTTCGCCACCGACATCAATGAGGAGGCTCTGGCCACGCTGGACGGCACGGACGGGATTTCCACTTTCACTCTGGATGTCCTCGACCGCGCCTCGGTGACCGCCGGCGTCGGGCGGGCCAGCCCGGACATCCTGTTCAACTGCGCCGGCGTCGTGCATCACGGCACCATCTTCGACGCCACCGAGGATGAATGGGAGATGGGCCATAATCTGAATCTGCGGTCCATGTACTGGACCTCGCATGCCGCCATCCCGGCCATGGTCGAGCGCGGAAGCGGGTCGATCATCAATATTTCCTCGGTCGCCTCTTCGGTAATCGGCGTGCCGAACCGCTTCATCTATGGCGTAACAAAAGCGGCGGTGATCGGCCTGACCAAGGCCATCGCCAGCGATTTCATCAAATCGGGCCTTCGCTGCAATGCCATCTGCCCCGGCACCGTCGAGAGCCCGTCGCTGAATGACAGGCTTCGCGCCACCGGCGATTTTGAAAAGGCGAAGACGGATTTCATCGCGCGCCAGCCCATGGGACGCCTTGGCGAGCCCGAGGAAATCGCGGCGCTCGGCGTCTATCTGGCCTCCGACGCGGCGGCCTTTGTCACCGGCCAGGCGATCAATATCGATGGCGGCTGGACCGGCTGATCAGCGCCGCACACGGCGGCAAACGGAAACGGGGACAAGAGATGAGTGACAAGAAGATCAAGCCCGAACAGTTGCGCTCGCGGCAATGGTTCAACAATCCGGACGATGCCGAGATGACGGCGCTCTATACCGAGCGCTATCTGAATTACGGCCTCACCCGTGAAGAGCTTCGCGACGGGCGTCCGATCATCGCCATCGCCCAGACCGGCTCGGACCTTGCGCCCTGCAACAGGCACCATCTCGAACTGGCGAAACGGGTCCGCGACGGCATCATCGCCGCCGGCGGCCTTCCCATCGAGGTACCGGTCCACCCGATCCAGGAAACCGGTAAGCGGCCGACGGCGATGCTTGACCGCAACCTTGCCTATCTCAGCCTTGTCGAGACCCTGTATGGCTACCCCATCGACGGGGTCGTGCTGATGATCGGCTGCGATAAGACCACGCCGGCGCTGCTGATGGCGGCGTCGACAGTCGATATTCCGGCCATCGCCCTGTCGGTAGGCCCGATGCTGAATGGCTGGCATGAGGGGCAGCGCACCGGATCAGGCACCATCATCTGGAAGGCACGGCAGATGATCGCCGCCGGCGAAATCGATGATGACGGCTTTCTCGACCTTGTGACATCGGCGACGCCTTCCACCGGCTATTGCAACACCATGGGAACCGCGACCACCATGAATTCGCTTGCCGAGGGGCTTGGCATGCAGCTTCCCGGCTCGGCGGCTATCCCCGCCACCTATCGCGAACGCGGGCAGATGGCCTATCACACTGGCAACCGCATCGTCGACATGGTCTGGAACGACCTGAAGCCGACCGACATCATGACCCGCGACGCCTTCGAGAACGCCATCGTGCTGAATTCGGCCATCGGCGGTTCGACCAACGCGCCGATCCACCTGAACGCGGTCGCCCGCCATCTTGGCATCGAACTGACCAATGACGACTGGCAGACGCATGGCCACAAGGTGCCGCTTCTGGTAAATCTTCAGCCCGCCGGCGAATATCTTGGCGAGGATTACCACCGTGCAGGCGGCGTGCCGGCGGTGGTCGGCGAGCTGCTGCGTCACAATCTGCTGCCGCACCCCGACGCGGTGACGGTGAACGGCAAATCCATCCGTGAAAACTGCCGTAACATCGCCATCGCCAACAGTGACGTGATCTTCAGTGTCGACAGTCCGATGAAGGGCGAGGCCGGTTTTATCAATCTCAGTGGCAATCTGTTCGACAGCGCGATCATGAAGACAAGCGTGATCAGCCCGTCCTTCGCCGAGAGGTTCCTGTCCAACCCGGACGACCTGAACGCCTTTGAAGGCACCGCCTATGTGTTTGACGGCCCGGTCGATTTCCACCACCGAATCGATGATGAATCGCTTGGCATGGATGGCACCGCGATCCTGGTGATGCGCGGGGCCGGCCCCATCGGCTATCCGGGCGGCGCCGAGGTGGTCAACATGCGCCCGCCGGCCTATCTCATCAAGCAGGGCATCGACGAGCTTCCCTGCATCGGTGACGGGCGGCAGTCGGGCACCTCGGGATCCCCATCGATCCTGAACGCCTCGCCCGAGGCGGCCGCTGGCGGCGGGCTGGCGCTGGTGAAGACAGGCGACCGCATCCGCGTGGATCTGAACAAATTCACCGTCAACATGCTGGTGCCGGAAGACGAGCTCGAGGCGCGCGCCCGCGCGCTGGTCGAGGGCGGCGGCTTCCCGATGCCGGAAAGCCAGTCACCATGGCAGCAGATCTTCCGCGACCGGGTCCGACCTTTTGCCGAAGGCATGGTTCTGGACGGCGCCGCCGATTTCCTGTCGATAGTCCGCACCCGCGGACTGCCGCGCGACAACCATTAACCCCAAAGATGATTCTGGAGAGCTGACTTATGAAACTTGTTCGATTTGGCGAGGCCGGCCGGGAAAAGCCCGGCATGATCGATGCCGGCGGCACCATCCGCGACCTGTCCGGCGAGGTGGCAGACATCATCGGCGCGACGCTTGACGCGGCGACCCTCGACCGGCTCCGCGGCCTCGACCCGGCGGCGCTTCCGGCCGTGGATTCCGCGGTGCGGCTTGGGCCTTGTGTCGGCGGCATCGGGAAATTCATGTGCATCGGCCTGAACTATTCCGACCATGCGGCGGAGACGGGCGCCGACATTCCGGAACATCCGATCCTGTTCATGAAGGCCACTTCGGCCGTTGTCGGACCGAACGACATGGTGATGCTGCCGCGCTATTCACAGCACAGCGACTGGGAAGTCGAGCTTGGCGTGGTCATCGGCAAACCCTGCAAATATGTCGGCGTGGACGAGGCGCTTGACCATGTCGCCGGCTATTTCGTGTCTAACGATGTCTCCGAGCGGCATTTCCAGGCCCAGCTGACAGGCCAGTGGACGAAGGGCAAGTCATGCGACACCTTCGGGCCGATCGGCCCGTGGCTCGTCACCACCGACGAGGTGGGCGACCCGCAGAATCTCGACATGACGCTTGATGTGAACGGCAAGCGGATGCAGACAGGCAACACCTCGACGATGATCTTCACCGTGGCCGAATGTATCTCGCATCTTTCGGAGCTGATGACGCTTCATCCGGGCGATGTCATTTCCACCGGCACGCCGCCCGGCGTCGGCATGGGCATGAAGCCCGAGCCGGTCTATCTTCAGGAAGGCGACGTCATGGAAGTGGCCATCCAGGGGCTTGGAAGCCAGCGCCAGGAGGTCGGGCGGGACTCCGCCTGAGGCGCAGCATGACAGGGGATGGCGAGACCGGCATTGTTCTGGCCGACTGGGGGACGAGCAATCTGCGGCTGTGGGCGGTCGACACCGGCGGCGGCGTGCGTGCCTACCACCGGTCCGACATGGGCATGGGACGGCTCGAGCGCGACGGGTTCGAACCGGAGCTTGACCGCTGCCTTGCCGTGATGGCGGTGCCGGCGGATGTGCCGGTTCTAATCTGCGGCATGGCTGGGGCCGCGCAGGGATGGCGCGAGGCCCCCTATCTGGCCACGCCATGCGCCGTTGCGGAAATTGCCGACGGAGCCGTCAGGATTGACGGAACCGGACGCGACATCCGCATCCTTCCCGGGATCGCGCAGCGCAACAGCACCACCCCGGATGTGATGCGCGGCGAGGAAACCATCCTTCACGGGCTTGTCCGCCAGGGCCGCAGCGATGCCATGGTCTGCCTTCCCGGCACCCATGCCAAATGGGCGCGGCTTGCCGGCGGACATCTGACCGGGTTCCGCACGATGATGACGGGCGAGATGTTCGCGCTTCTTGGCGAGACCTCGATCCTGCGCCATACGGTGGTGGCGGGCGACTGGTCGGATGGGGATTTCGCCGCCGCCGTTGCCGAGTCCCATGGCGCTGCGGGCGAGCTGCCTGCCATGCTGTTCGGGCTGCGCGCCGGGCCGCTTCTCTTCGGCGATGACGCGCCCTGCGGGGCGGCACGCCTGTCGGGCCTGTTAATCGGGGCGGAAATCGCCATCGGCATGGCCGGAGATGACGCGCCGCTCTGCCTTGTCGCGAATGGCGGCATGGCCGACCGGTACGCCGCCGCGCTGACCAGCCTTGGAATCGGGTTCGAAATCGCTGATTCCGAGGCGGCCGTCCGCGCCGGACTGTTCGCCGCCGCGGCCCGGATCTGGCCTGATCGCGGGTTTCAGGACACCACCCTGACGGACCCCAAGGGAGAATGACCATGACAGCAACCGATTCTGACAAGCGGCTTGTCGCCATTCTTCGCGGCATCACGCCGGAGGAGGTGGTCCCGCTTGTCGGCGGGCTGATGGACTGCGGCTTCGCGGCCATCGAAATTCCGCTGAACTCGCCGACACCGTTCGAGTCGATCGCCCGCGCCGTCTCGCTGTCGGCCGAAGATGGCGGGACGGACCGGCTGATCGGGGCCGGCACCGTTCTGACGGCCGATGATGTCGACCGGGTCCGGGACTGTGGCGGCAACCTGATCGTCTCGCCGAATGTCGACCGTGGCGTGATTTCACGCGCTATCGCGCTTGGCATGCGGGTGATGCCGGGGGTGATGACGCCGACCGAGGCGCTTGTCGCCATCGATTCCGGCGCGCGTGACCTGAAATTCTTTCCGGCAAGCCTTCTCAGCCCGGACGGCATCAGGGCCATCCGCGCGGTGCTGCCGGATGATGTGAGGATTTACGCCGTCGGGGGGGTCGGAGCCGAGGATTTCGCCGCCTATGCCGCCGCCGGTGTCTATGGGTTCGGGCTGGGAAGCAGCCTGTTCAGGCCCGGCGACAGCGAGGACAAGGTCCGCGCCGCCGCCGCCGCCTGCATGGATGCCATCAGGCGTACAGCGCCTTGAACCTGTCGATATTCATCCGGAAGCCGGCTTCGAAATCGCCGTTCCCCGGGTGATAGACTGATTCGAAGCTGATCACCCCGTCATAGCCGTCGGCGCGAAGCGCATCCGCCATCGGCGCGAACTGATCGGCAAGCTGTCCCTCGCCCATCGGCCGCACCTCGAGCGTCGCGCGCGGGGTGTCCACCTTCACATCCTTGATATGAACATGACCAAGATAGCCGTCCTTGACCTCGTCGTAGCCGTCGGGGAAGGCGGTCTCATGGCACCAGCAATTATTCGCCGGGTCCCACAGCACCTTCAGCACATCCTTGCCGTCCAGATCATCGATCAGCTTGCGGCCGGTATAGTTGGAATTGACCATGGTGCCGTTGCCTGTCTCGACGACAAGCGTCACCCCGGCATCGCGCGCCACATCCAGCGCCGGCGCTACCAGCGGCAGCATGGCATCCCACGCGCCCTTGGCGACATTCCATTTCTCTGCCCCGTTCAGGCCGAACAGAATCTGTTCCTTCTTCGGGGTCATGATCCGGACCAGCGGTGAGCCGACGACATGCGCCATCTCGATGACCCGCTTCAGCGCATCCATATGTTTCGTGTGCAGCTCGTCACCCGCCTTGTTGGCAATGGTCGTGCCGGCGAAGATATGGCGGCTGAGACAGGAGACAGGCTTGCCGCGGTCGCGAAGAAGCGCGTCGATCTCGCGGATTTCACCCGCGTCATGATCGCCGACCTCCTTGTCGTCGACAAATTGCAGCTCGGCATATTCCAGCCCGAATTCATCCATCACATCGACAGTATGCGCCAGATCGCGGCTGATACCGTCACAAATCACACCAAGTTTCATTGTCTTCCTCCCTTAGCGATGCAGTTCGGCACCGACGATGTCTTCCATGATCCGTGCGCAGATCCAGTTGTCGCCATGCGGATATTTCGTCTTCCCCTGATGGAAAATCTGCATCGCGGTCGCCGCGGTGAACAACGGCACGCCCATCTCCTCGGCCATATCAAGCGAGATTGTCAGATCCTTGTGCATGGTGCCGATACCGGAACCGGTGCCCTCGAACTTGCGGTCGATGATGTTTTCCAGCGCGGTCTTGGTGATGCCGCATCCGGCCCCCGAGGTGGAAACGACATTGTAGAGCGCCTGTCCCGACACCCCGGCCTTGGCGGCAAGCGCCGCCGCCTCGAAGGTGGCGCTGAAGATCGACCCGATGATGGATTGCAGGCAGGATTTCATCACCTGCCCCTCGCCGGGGGCGGTTCCGACATGATGAATGGTGCCTGACACCGCCTCCATCACCGGCTTCGCCGCCGCCATCAGATCATCCGGGGCCGCCGCCATCATCGTCAGCGTGCCGCCCTGCGCACCCGGAAAGCCGCCCGAGACCGGGCTGTCCACCATGCGAAGGCCGGTGCCGTCCAGCGCCGCGCCGATCTCGCGGGCTTCCGATGGCTTGATGGTCGCGGTCAGGATGATAATCCCGCCTGTCTCCATGGTCGAAGACAGTCCGTCTTCGTCAAAAATCACCGCCTTGGCCTGGTCGCCATTCATCACCATGACATAGACGGCATCGGCATGCCACCCGACATCGCCGGGCCCGCCGCAGGCAACTCCCCCCATCGCGGTGAAATCCGCCATGCGGGTTTCGCTGAGGTCAAACCCGCTTGTCTCGAACCCGTTCGCAATCAGGTTCTTTGCCAGGCCAGACCCCATATCGCCCAGTCCAATCACACCTGCTTTCATATCATTTCCTCCCGTGCCGCATCGGGGGCGAGCTGTCGCCACCCCGCAGGCCAGATACGGCCGCGCCGACGCGGCCAGTTACCATGATCGAGGGATTTCGCACACCGTCCCGCGGCGTCGGGCGGGTCCAGTAGACACCCCCTGCCCGTGTCGCGCCGCCGGCCCGGCCGGGCGGTGCGTCAACACCCCGATTCTTGACCCAGCCGGGCGCCAAATTCAAGCTGTTTGCAACCCCGGCGGTGACCGGGCTAGGCCGGATCGCGCGGCATGATCGCCCCCGGAGTGCCGACGACGCGGGCGGCGAGGTCGTGCCCGGCTGACAGCCGCGCCGCCTCATCCGCGCCTTGCAGCAGGGCGGCAAGATAGCCGCCATTGAAGCTGTCGCCTGCGGCGGTGGTGTCGACCACCTTCGATGCTGGCGAAAATGCGGGATGCGCGACGGCGGCAATTGCCGGCGACACCGGCCCGCGAACGCCGCGCTTGATGGCGATCCCGTGCCAGCACCGCGCCGCGAACCTGCCGATCACCGCCTCTTCGCTGGCATCGCCGAACAGGGCCATCTCGTCATCGATGGAGGGAAGCGCGATATCGGTGATGTCCCACAGGGCCTTCATGGCGGCGCGCGCCGTGGCGGCGTCCTCCCACAATTTCGGCCGGTAGTTCGAATCAAAGGCGATCCTGGTGCCCGCCGCGCGGCAGGCGGCGAGCGCCTCGACAAGACGATGCCGTGCCGCCGGCGCCAAAATGGCAAGCGTGATACCCGACAGATAGATGATCTCGGCCCGCGGCATGAACATGGCCGTTTCCTCGACGGCGAACAGACGCCGCGCCGCGGAATCGGCACGCCAATAGTGAAAGCTTCGCTCGCCATGGGCATCGGTCGAAACCGAATAGATGCCGATATTGCGGTCCGGATCGACGGCCACATGGCTGACATCGAGCCCCTCGTCGGCAGCCTGCCGCATCAGCGCGGCCGACAGCGGCTCGGTGCCGATGCGGGTGAGATAGGCGACATCGCCCCGCCGGCCAAGTTCGCGCGCCGCATAGACGGCCGTGTTGTAGCTGTCGCCGGCGAACCCCATGGCAAACCCGTCATCGCCGGCGGTCCTGATTTCAGCCATCACCTCGCCAATGGCGAGAAGGCGCGGCATGCCGCCGGTCACGCCAGCAGCCCGTCGGGAAGGGTGCCGGTCGGGCCCCCGTCGAGCCGCCATACGAAACCGCTCTGGCCAAAGGCGGGATACAGGCTTGTAACCAGCGGGTCATGGCCCGGTATGACCATTTCGGTGCAGCTGGCAAGCGCCTGGATGCGGTCGAATCCGCGCAGCATATCCTCGACATCGACGACGATAGGGAACGGCTTTCGCTTGAGGAAATTCTCGTAGTAATGCGTGCCGTCCGAGGCAAGGCACATCCAGCCGGCGGCGGTCTTCACCCGCACCGCCTGAAGCCCCTTGGAATGGCCGCCAATGCGATGCACCGTCACCCCGTCGGCGACCACATCATCCTCGGCGGTAAAGCGTACCCGCCCGGAAAACAGCGCTGTCACCGCATCGCAGATATGCGCCCCGGTGAAGGGCAGGCGAAGCGCGTCCTCGCACATGCAGGGGCCGGTGGCATAGGCCATTTCGACAGGGTGAATATGCAGCATCGCGGCCGGAAAATCGGCAAGGCATCCGGCATGATCATAATGAAGATGCGTGACGATGATGTCGTCGATGCTGTCCGCCGTCAGGTCAAGCGCCTCGATGGCCTTGACCGGGGCCTGCTGAATCGGGCGGCCCCGCCGCTTCGCCTCGTCGAATTCATAGCCTGTATCGACCATGATCACGCGGTCCTCCGATTTCAGGATCCAGACGAAATAATCCATCGCGTGCGGCTGGTCATGCGCCGGATCGAGGATGAAACTTTCCACCCGCGTCCGGTTGTTCCTGTCGGCATATTTGATGGCATAGACTTCCCAGAGCGTCTCTGACATGCGGCTGCCCCTTCCTGATGCTGTTCCCGTCCCTTTCACCATGCCATTCAACATGAAAGCGGCGGGGAAAGGCAATTGCCAAGGCGGGCCTCGGCGCGCTCGAGACACACCGCCTCTTTTCAGCGACGCTGTTTCGCCATATCACTGATGCCATGGAGAACGACCCATTCCGCATCGCCTGTGTCGGCGCAGGCTTTTTCGCCCAGCTTCACCACGCCGCCTGGCGCGCCGCCGCCGGGGCTGAACTGACCGGCATCGCCGACCCGAACAGCGATTCGCGCGTTCCGGACGGCGTGCCCCTGTTCGACGGGATCGAAGCGATGCTGGCGGCGGGACCGGTCGATATCCTCGACATCATCACCCCGCCGCAGACCCATGCCAGGCTGATCGAAACCGCCATCGCCGCCGGCGTGAAACGGATCATCTGCCAGAAACCGTTCTGCGGCACCCTGGTGGCGGCGCAGCAGGTGACAGAGCTTGCCGCCTCATCCGGCGTCTCGCTCGCGGTGCACGAGAATTTCCGCTTTCAGCCCTGGTATCGCCAGCTCCACGCCATCATCGCCGAAGGGCGGCTTGGCAGCCTCTACCAGTTCCGCTTCGCCCTGCGCCCCGGCGACGGCCAGGGGCCGGACGCCTATCTCGACAGGCAGCCCTATTTCCAGACCATGGACCGCTTTCTTGTACATGAGACAGCGGTGCATTTCCTTGATGTCTTCAGCTATCTGTTCGGCCGTCCGGACACCATCTATGCCGATCTGCGGCGATTGAACCCGGCGATCGCCGGCGAGGATGCCGGCATGATCATCTGCGGCTATGGCGACGGGTTCCGGGCTGTCTTCGACGGCAACAGGCTTGCCGACCATGCGGCGGACAATACACGCCTGACCATGGGCGAGGCGCTTCTGGAAGGCGAGAGGGGAAGCCTGCGAATCGACGGGTTCGGCCAAATCTGCATGCGCGACCATGGCGCAATTGGCTGGCTGGAGATCGCCGCGCCGCCGGCAGACACAAGCTTTGGCGGCGGCTGTGTCGCCGCGCTGTGCCAGCAGGCGATCCAGGCCTGGCGGGCGGGCGGCACGCCGGAAGTGATGGCGGCCGATTATCTGGACGTGCTGATGATGGAAGAGGCCGTCTATGACAGCGCGGCCAGGGGCGCCATGCTTACGCTTTGCGCCAGCTGATCCTGTCAGTCCTCGTCATTCTTGGCGGCTGTCATCATGACAAGATCAAGCGTCTTGTTGGCGACGAAGGCGGCGATCAGGACCATCAGCCCTTCAACGGCGCCAAGCATGATTGTCTCCGCTGTCGCGACCCGGTATGCGGCGAATCCGGCAGCGGCGATCCAGATGCCGATCGAGATAATGGAACTTACCTGTTTCATAGGTAAACCCTAGCCCAAAGCCGCGGCAGGACGCCACAGTCCTTTCACCTGCCAAGACCATCCCATCCACCATTTGATGGTGCATTTTTTGCATCACGACAGATCATTCTTAGCAGTTTTGCGCACCAATTTTCATGGCTAGAACCACAGTGAGTTTTGGCTTCCTCCCCAAAATTCAACTCGCAGCCGCGATCATGGGCCGTCTCAGTCTGCCGGCCCCCGCGACTCGCATTACACTGGCGGGCATGGTGCATCCCCGGCACCTGCCCGCCTTTTTTTTGGCCAACAGCCTCAAAACTCTGCAGAAAACAGTTTTGCTGTTCCTCCAATGGACAGCGGGAAACGGCTGCGACATCCTGTCACTAGCGGGGAGATATATCAAGCCTTCGGCACAAAAGGCGAAAACCATGGATGACAAGGTATTTGCATCGGCGAGCATGACCGCCGCGATGAGTGAAGATCCGGCCGAATATGAAGCCATCCCGACCGTCAATGTGTTTGACGACCAGATCGGAGCCCCGGCAAAGCAGTCTGACGGGCGCCCGTCTTCGAAACTGCACCTGCGGGCGCTGGCACTGGTGCCGGTCATCGCGGCCGGGTACCTGTTGCTGGCCAGCTGTCAGGGCGGCGGCTACTAGAGCCCCCGGCAGGTGAGTCGGATGTGGCCGGGCCACCGCCGCAACGGCGACCCTGCCCTTTTTTCATTTCCAGATTGTAATCAGCCGCCTGGCGCCTTGTAGGCTCCCGCGCCACCCATCATATCTGCGGCCTTCTTGCCGATGGCGTTGAAATCCGCCGCCTCGAGGATCATCAGATCATCCATCGCCCCGGAGGCGAGTACCATGACCTTGATGGCGGCAACGGTTTCGAAATCAGGGGCCTCGCCAACGACGACCGCATCATATTCACCACGGGTCAGCCAGAGATGGTGCATCTTGCCTCCCGCCTTCTCCATCATCGCCCCGATGACCGCTTTCCGGTCTTCATTCGGATTCTTCGCAAAACCGCTGAGACCAGCGGCCGTGTATTTGCCAAGCACTACGAATTCCATGGTCTCCTCCTTGAGATTCAAATCATGTTTCGGCAGCGCCACCCATGCGGGTTTACAAGCCACCGTCATATAATCTTATACTCAACTTCCCGTGATTCACAGCAGGACAGCCAATGAATGACGCCGAACAGAAGGAGCGCCTTGCCAGACTGAAGAGCGCGGAGCGTCGCCGCTCGGCCCGCCAGTCGGCCATTCACAGGATGCTGTCGAGGGACGGTGCAGGAATAGAAGACAAGGTTGCGGCGGTGAAAACCGTGCAGCGCGAGGACAAGACCCGCGTGCTGTCCGCCATTTCCGGCCTGATGGGGCAGGACAGCCGCAAGACAGACTGATCACAGCATCACCAGCGTCCGGAGACAGAGATGGACAGCAAATACGCGCGCATCAACATGATCGATTTCCATTCCGGCGAGGACCTCGCCGAAGCCCAGCAGCGGTACGCCGCCGTGCGCGAGGCCAACTATCCGGGGCTTGAATTCACGGTGAATGTCAGAACCGGGCCGAATTCCATCATGTCGCTTTCGATCTATGGAAGCGAGGCGGCAATGGAAGCAACGGCGGAAAACCATATGAAGTTCATGGAGGCGTCCTCCGATCTGGTCAAGGATGTCTTCTTCTATCAGGGAGAGGTGACCGCCCTTGCCTCGGAACTTGTTACCGACGGCTTCGTCACCTTCGACGAACAGGGCTGATGGCAGCGGACGGAGATGTGAATGGGCCAGAAGGACGAGAATTTCTTCAACATAGATGACCATGAGGGCGGTATTCCGCGCGAACTGGCTGCGGGGGTGACGGCGCGGATCTTCCCCGGAGCCCAGGCCATGGTCTCGGTCGTCAGGCTGGATCCGAACAGCCACACCAAGTCACATGCCCATCCGCAGGAACAATGGGGGTTCCTTCTGTCAGGAAGCGCCATGCGGATTCAGTGCGGCGAGACCATCCCGGTCGGGCCGGGCGATTTCTGGGTCACTCCGGGCGGGGTCGAACACAACATCATTGCCGGACCTGACGGCGCGGTTGCCCTGGATGTATTCGCCCCGCCGCGACCGGACTATGCCCGCACCGCCTAGGGCCGCCGATGGCCCGATACCTCCTGCGACAGTGATGCATCTGGAAGCTGTGGCAGCGGCATGATACCGTCTCAAAGTTATGTCGAATCGTCGCGATTATTCCCTTCTTGGCCGCGATGGCGCGGCGGCGCTTGAAACCGGTCTTGCCAGCGCGCGCTGGTACCAGACCGAAATCCCGCGCAAGTCGCTTGCCGCCCTGATGAAGCCGAAGGACGAGCCGGCCATCCGCGACACCATCATCCTGTTCGCCGCCATGGCCGGACTGGCCGCTTCGGCGGCATGGCTCTACCCGTCGATCCTGTCACTACCCGTCTTCCTTGCCTATGGCGTGCTGTATGGATCGGCAATGGATTCACGCTGGCATGAATGTGGCCACAAGACCGCCTTCAAGACCCGATGGATGAATGATTTCGTCTATCAGATCGCCAGTTTCTGCATGATCCGGAATCCGCACACCTGGCGGTGGAGCCATGCGCGCCATCATACCGACACCATCATTGTCGGCCGCGACCCGGAAATCCAGCTGATGCGGCCGCCGGAATTCGCCCGGCTGATGGCGAATTTCCTGGGCCTGCTGGATGTGCCGGCAGGGCTTCGCCTGATGCTTGTCAACGCGTCGGGCCGGCTCGATCCGCAGGAAGCCACCTTCATCCCCGACAGCGAACATCACAAGGTGGTGCGAGTGGCGCGGGTCTGGGTTCTGATCTATGCGGCGACCATCGCGGCGGCGTTCATGCTGCAAAGCTGGCTTCCGGTTCTTCTTGTCGGCACGCCGCGCCTGTACGGGGCGTGGCACCACGTGATGACAGGCATGCTCCAGCATGGCGGACTTGCCGACAATGTGACCGACCACAGGCTCAACACCCGCACGGTGATGATGAATCCGGTCTCGCGTTTCATCTATTGGAACATGAACTACCATGTCGAGCATCACATGTATCCAAAGGTGCCCTATCACGCGCTGCCGGCGCTGCATGAGATGGTCCGGCACGACCTGCCGGACCCCTCGCCCTCGATCGTGGCCGGCTTTGCCGAGATGTGGCCGGCGCTTGTCCGCCAGCTTCGTAACGAGGAATATTTCGTGAAGCGCAGCCTTCCCGACAGCGCAACCCCCTATCGCGAACTGGCCTCGGGCCAGCCTGCGCCGCCTCAATGACATCGCCATCATCGCCCATGACCGCCGCTTCCATGACCACACCGGCACGCTGTCACGGCATATGGATGCCGCCGCCTATGCGCGGCAGGACACGGCTTGCCCTTGAACAGGCCTGCGAGATTCTCTGAGCTGGATTCCGACCCTCCGGCCTTGTCAGAAGTCGTTGCGGATTTTCTCCGACCGGCTAGTCTTACGGCATTGTCGTTCAGCGTCTGACGCATCCACGTTGGCGTTAAGGCCACAGGGTTTCAGCATTTCATGCTCACATTCGCAGCCGCGGTCTTTCTTCTGATCATCACGCCCGGCCCCGGAGTTCTGTCGACGGCCGGGGTTGGCGCCGCCTTTGGCTGGCGGCAGGGACTTTTCTATGTCGGCGGGCTGTGCGCCGGCACCAACCTTGTCGGCCTTGCAGTGATATCCGGCCTCGCCGCGGTGATGCTGGCGGAACCGGTGGTGCGCACCGTGCTGCTCTTCGCCTCGTCGGGCTATCTTGGATATCTGGCGCTTCGCATCGCGCTGGCCGGCGCGCGCATCGCCTTTATCCAGACGTCGGCCCCCGGCTTTCTTGCCGGGCTGACCCTGCAGTTCATCAACCCCAAGGCCTATGCGGTGAACACCGCGCTGTTCAGCAGCTTTGCCTTCTATCCCGACAGCTTCGCCATCGAGACCGGGCTGAAACTGATCATTGCCAACGCCATCTGGTTGCCACTGCATCTGGCCTGGCTTTATGCCGGGGTGAAGCTGAACAGTCTGAACCTGTCGCCGACGACGCAGCGCGCCATCAATCTGGTGATGGCGGCCTGCCTTCTGGCGGTTGTGGCGCTGTCCGTCTGGTCAGTGTTGCGCCTTCCTGCGGGCTAGCGGGCGCGGCAGTCTGTGATAGGGTGGGGTGAAGTCCAAAGGGGGATTGCGTGATGACAGGACAGGGTGACGACCCACTTCTTGGCGGATTTGATCTTGGCCCGGTCAGGCTGAAGAACCGGATTTTCAGCTCCGGCCACGCCTTGAGCCATGCCGAGGGCGGCCGCCCCACCGACACCACCTTCCGCTACCAGCTGGAAAAAGCAAAGGGCGGCATCGGCCTGTCCTTTGTCGGCGGGTCCGGCACCGTCTCGGCCGACACGGCCCCGGTCTTCGACCAGCTGGTCATCAGCCACGACATCATCCCCTTCTTCGCCGAACTGTCAGACGCCTATCACCGGCACGGCGCCGCACTGATGACGCAGATCACCCATCTTGGCAGGCGCACAAACGCCACCGCGGGCGACTGGCTTCCCATCGTTGCCCCGTCGGCGAACCGTGAAGTGCTTCACCGGGGGTTCCCGCGCGCCATGGACGAATCCGACATCCTGCGCATTGTCGATGATTTCGCCGCCGCCGCACGTATCTGCAAGGAAGGCGGCCTCGACGGGCTGGAGATCATCGCCTCCGGCCATCTGATGGACCAGTTCTGGTCGCCTGTCACCAACCGGCGAAGCGATTCATTCGGCGGATCGCTGGACAACCGCATGCGCTTCAGCCGCATGGTGTTCGAGGCGATGCGCACCGCCGTCGGACCCGGTTTCGCGCTCGGCGTGCGGATGACCATGACCGAGCAGGACAATGATCCATCCGGCCTGTCGGAGGATGACAATATCGAGATCGCCTCAAAGCTTCGCGATGACGGCACCGTCGATTTCCTCAATCTCGTGGCCGGCCGCATCGACAGCCTGCCGCGGCTGACAAACTACATGCCAGGCATGGCGGCCCCGCTGTCGCCCTTCCTCGAACAGGCCGGCCGGTTCCGGCGCGCGGTCGGGCTTCCCGTGCTTCATGCCACCCGCGTCAATGACCTTGCCACCGCGCGCTATGCCATCCGCGAGGAAATCGTCGATCTTGTCGGCATGACCCGCGGCCATATCGCCGACCCCTATATCGTCGCCAAGCTGGAAGCCGGCGAGGAGGATCGTATCCGGACATGCGTCGGGGCGACCTATTGTTCGAATTTCCGCTATTGCATCCAGAACCCGGCCACGGCGCGCGAGGCGAAGCTGCCACATGTAATCACGCCTTCCGAAACGCCGGCAAGGAAGGTCGTTGTCGCCGGAGGCGGCCCCGCCGGGCTCGAGGCCGCACGCATCTGCGCAGCCCGCGGGCATGAGGTCGTGCTGTTCGAGGCGTCAGGCAGGCTTGGCGGCCAGGTTCTTCTGGCCGGAAAGCTGGGCTGGCGGCGCGATCTTCTTGGCATCACCGAATGGCTGGAGCGCGAATGTACCAGGCTCGGCGTCTCCATCCGGCTGAACTGCCTTGCCGAGCCGCAGGACATCATCGACGAGGCGCCCGATGTGGTGCTGATGGCCACCGGCGGCACGCCGCATACCGACTGGGTCGGCGGCGATGCCGCCATCCTCAGCAGCTGGGATGTGCTGTCCGGCATGGCCTCTCTGGAGGGTGACGTGCTGGTGCATGACCAGACCGGCCGCAACGTCGCCATGGCGGCAGCCGACTATCTGTCGCAGGCCGGTGTCAGCGTCACCCTGAACACGCAGGACGCCGCCATCGGCATGGAGGCCATGCGGCTCGAGATCAGCCCGTTCATGAAACGCTTCTATGAACGCGGCGTCACCATGCAGGTGGACCGCGAGCTGATCGCGGCGGAGACGTCCGACAACAAGATTTCCGTGACCTTCCGCAACATGCATACCGGCACCACCTCACGGCAGAGCTTCGACCATGTGGTGGTCGAGGCCGGAACCCTACCGAATGACGAGCTGTTCTACGGGCTGAGTGACGGCGCGGCCAACAGGGGGGTGATCGATCTTGACGCGATGCGCGATGGCAGGCCGCAACCGGTCGGCGAGGCGGCCGGATACCATCTCTACCGGATCGGCGATGTCGCCGGCAGCCGCGATATCCATTGCGCCCTTCTCGACGCCTTGCGAATCTGCGCGACCATCTGATATGGCGGGCTGATGGTGCCGGGCTGGTCATCCCGTCCCTTCATTGCCCGACAGATGATGCGGCGGTATGTTCGGGTGAATTGTCAAAGGCACCCATCATGACATCATCGGAACAGGCGCGGCCCGGGGTCTTCTACCTCGCCATCATGGGCCTGCTGACATCCGTCGGTGCGCTGGCGACGGACATCATGCTGCCGGCGATCGGCATGATGGGCCGCGACCTTGGCATCGGCGACATCAACCACACGACGCTGGTGATCACCATCTTCTTTCTAGGCATGGCGCTTGGCCAGTTGGTGGTGGGGCCGCTGTCCGATGCCTATGGCCGCAAACCAGTGGTGATCTGGGGCTACGGGCTGTTCGTCACCGGCTGTGTCCTGTCGCTTCTCGTCGAAAGCTGGACCCTGATGGTGGTGGCGCGTTTCCTTCAGGGGCTTGGCGCCTCGGCCCCGCGGATTGTCGCCGTCGCCATTGTCCGCGACGAATACAAGGGCCGGGCTATGGCCCGCATCATGTCGATCATCATGGCGATCTTCATTCTTGCCCCGATCATCGCCCCGCTGATGGGCCAGGGTCTGATTTATCTTGGCGGATGGCACGCCACCTTCGCCGGACTGATCCTGGTGGCGGTGCCGTCTGCCCTGCTGTTCGCCCGCGCCCTTCCCGAGACCCTGCCGCCGTCCCAGCGGCGGCGCTTCACCGGGGCGATCATCATCAACGGCATTATGCAGGTCTGCAGACAGCGGGTGACCGTCATCCACATGCTTGTCATGGGGCTGATCGGCGGGCCGTTCATCGCCTATCTCGCCAGCTCGCGGCAGATTTTTCAGGACATCTACGGCGTTGGCGATCTGTTTGTGATCTTCTTCGCGCTGGGGTCGATTTCGGCCGGGGCGGCCTCGCTCTTGAACGCGCGGCTGGTGATGCGTCATGGCATGCGCCGGCTGACAGCCATCGCCACAACGGTGCTGACCTTCGTCTCGGTCGCCCTGTGGAGCTGGACGGCAACTGGCGGCCATGCCGATTTCATCCTCTTCATGGCCTGGCAGACAAGCTTCATCTTCTGCATCGGGATGATCTTCAGCAATCTTCAGTCGCTGGCGATGGAACCGCTCGGCCATGTCGCCGGTCTGGCGGCGGCGATCTTCGGCGCTGTCTCGATCCTGATCTCGCTGCCGCTGTCATGGCTTGTCAGCGGCTATTTCGACAACAGCATCACCCCGCTTGTCGGCGGCTTCGCCATCGCCGGGGCGGCCTCGCTTTGCCTGATGACGCTGGCCGGGCGGCGGCCTCGCGAACAAGGCTAGCCAGGCGGCAGCTGCCGCCCTCTGACAAGGTCCGCGCCCTTCTCGCCAATCATCAGGGCCCCGGCATTGAGGTTGGCGCTGAGCATGGTCGGCATGATCGAGGCGTCGATCACCCTGAGGCCCGACAGGCCGTGAACCCGCAATTCAGGATCGACGACGGCCACGGGATCGGTGGCGGGGCCCATCTTGCAGGTGCCCATCAGATGGTAGCTCGAGGTGCCGCGTTCACGCGCGATATCCAGAATCTCGTCATCGGTCTGTCCGCGCCCGGGTCCCGGATAGACCTCATGGTCGAAATAGGGTGCCAGCGCCGGCGCGTGCATCATCTTGCGGGCAAGCTTGATGGCGGCAACGACGATCTGCCTGTCCAGCTCGTCATCGAGATAGTTCGGGTTGATGTCGGGCTTGTCGAACGGATCGGCCGTCCTCAGTGTCACCCAGCCTTTCGATTCCGGCCGCTGCTGCCAGGCGGCGACGGTGAACCCGGGCTCGTCATCAAGCTGCGACTGCACCCCTTCCCTGTAGCTTGCCGGGGCGAATGTCATCTGCAGGTCGTGGTTGCGGACCCGCTCATCCGAATGCCAGAAGCAATAGACATTGGTCGGGCCAAGGGACAGGATCGAGTCGCCCCCGGCAAAATATTTCCCGATCTCCCTGATCAGCGGCCAGCCGCGCGAGCGTTCATTGATCGACCGGATGTTGCGGGCACGGGCTGTCAGGCGCGGAGCGAAATGGTCCCGCAGATTGGCCCCGACACCGGCAAGATGGTGGTGGCAGGCCACCCCGGCGGCGGCCAGGGTGTCGGCATCGCCGATTCCGGACAGCTGCAGAAGATGCGGCGAGTTGATCACGCCGCCGGCGAGAATTACCTCGCGGCCGGCCCGGATCGTCGCCTCCGGCCCGTTCCGTCCCCCTTTGCGCCAGGTCACGCCCGTGGCCCGCCGCCCCTGAAGACAGATCCGCGTCGCCTGCGCGCGGGTGATGATGCGAAGATTGCGGCGGTGTTTCACCGGGTGAAGAAAGGCGTGCGCGGCGCTGACGCGGCGGCGGCGACGGGCTGACCGCTGGACATAGGACACGCCCTCCTGCGACGCGCCGTTGTAGTCGTCATTGCGCGGGATGCCATGATCCAGACAGGCCTGGATGAAGGCGTCGCACAGCGGGTGCCGCCATTCCAGATCATGCACCTCCTGCTCGCCGGACCGCCCCCGGAAGGCATCGTCCCCGGGGCCGAATTTCGTCTCCATCCTCATGAAATAGCCAAGCACGTCCGCATAGGACCAGCCGCGGTTGCCGAGCTGCGCCCAGACATCGAAATCGGTCGGCTGGCCGCGGTTGAAGACAAGGCCGTTGATGGCGCTGGACCCGCCAAGAACCCGCCCGCGGGGAATGGCCATGGGACGCCCCTTGGTGCCCCAGCTGCCGCCGGCATCATACAGCCAGTTGGCCGAGGGCTTTTTCAGAAGATACATGAAGCCGGCCGGAATCCGGATCAGCGGGTCATGGTCCGGCGGACCTGCCTCAAGAAGGCAGACGCTGACCGCGGGATCCGCGCTCAGCCGGTTGGCAAGAACGCACCCCGCCGAGCCCGCCCCGACAATGATGTAGTCGAATATTTCAGCTATGGGATGCCTGCCTTGCCCCGTTATGGCTAGACATAATCAAGTCGCCGGCGGGCCTGTCAACCTGCCGGCGGGCTGATCGACCTACTGCTGTTAACATATTCACAGATTGTCGTCCTGTGAGATTCACAAAATACACCATCACACTGTTTTTCGTTACATGCCGCGCGGAGGATGTGATGGTTACCCCATGGTTATCGTGACGTCATTAAGGCGAAAGATTGCGCACACCGCCCTGTCGGCGGCCATACTTGTGGGCCTTCTGATCTTCAGACGGTTTGCCGTCAGGTCTCGTCTGAACGCGGGTTGAGGTTGCCTGCTGGGTTCAAACCGACTGTCTCGTCAACCCAGGGCCCGATCAGCATTGTCTCCCCGAAATCGGCACCACCGCGGTTAACGCTCGGGAAACAGACCCGAGTACCGTTATCGCGTGTGGTGGCTGTCGTCATCTGCGGCACCTTGATCTGACATTCCAGGCCCCTCACAGGCCTGGTCATTGCCGGCCCCTTCGGCCCTGCCGGACCAGGATAGCGCGCTGGCCAAAACAAAACGCCGCGCGTGATGAAATCTGCGTTGTCCCGGTGGATGAAACCCCGGACCAGATGACACCGGCCGGACCTGCCTAGAAAGGGATCGACAGCTGCAGCGAGGCCGCCATGTCGCGGCGCGATTCCACATTCTGCAGCTCGAACTTCAACAGCCGGTTCGCACCGGTACGGTCAGTCAGGTTCAGGCCGAAACCAAGCCCGCATTCACTGGTGTTACGCTCGGCGCGTGTCCATTCGCAGATCACGCTTGGCGCGAGTGTCAGCTTGTTGCCCGGAAGCGTCGAATTCAGCCTTTCGATATTGAATTTCAACTCCGGACTGGCACGCAGCGTCAGCCGGCTGCTGTCCTTGACGATTGGCGTGATCGCGGTGGTCACACCGCCGGACACCAGGCTTGACCCGTCATTGTCAAATTCGCTGTGGCTGTAATCCAGCATGAAAGTCGGCCAGAGCTCGATATCCCTTGTGTCCTCGATCAGATGATTTGATGATCCGTCTGGCCAGTCGGCGTAGCGATCCGATGACAGCCGCAAGCGCTTCACCCGGTAGATTTTCGCAAGGCCGGTGGCGTTCAGCCCGATCGAGGCTGTGTTGATGTCAAACGTGCTTCGCAGGTCGTCGGCGCCGTCCTTCAGCTTCATCTTGTTGCGGGTCAGGCTGACCGAGGCGACGCCGGCGACATGAAAGCGTTCCGACGGGGAATGAACAGCGTAGGCACCGACCGAAACAGAGGAGAAATCATGGTCGCCCGGTGTTGCCCCCCTGATCTTGCCGCCTCCGGCGGAGGCACCGACAAACCCGCCGCCAGTCGTGTGCGGCCCCATCGGCTGTTCCAGCGCGATCTTGGCATTGACCTGTTCTGTGTCACTGACACCCCTGTCCCTTGTGTGAACAAAGTCGCCGAAGATGACGATGTTCGCATCACTGTTTCCGGCCCTGACGCTGCTGGTCATGCCGCCGCTGAACGCATGTCCGTGATCATCCATGGACCCCGCGAGGCGGAAATCGGATGGCGCGGGCGTCATGGACGCGGCCGGGCCCTTGCCTGACACCGGCCTGGCTGCCGTGCTGTCAGCGGCAAGCTGCTGTTGCCTGATATGACGTGTTCTAGCGTCGCGCAGGAATCGCGAATCAAAATTCGACATCTTCGCCATGATGATCTTGGTCTGGGTTTTGACAACGCGCGCGACCTTCACCGGGGCCGCCACGATCTTTGCGGCTTCGGCCTCTTCCTCCTCGATGGTGGCGCCGACCGTGACAGGCTCGCCATAGATATAGAATTTCACCCCGTCCGAGACGGTCATGTTCGGCGCATAGGATGTGATCACGATGTGATAGGTGGTATTGGCGGTAAGGTTGGTGGTGATGCGGGGACAGTAGCTGATCTGCGCGCCACAGGCCTCCATCACCACGCCACCCGCCCCGTAGGGCGCCGTCGGGTCGTCATTCAGTGACAGGGCGTTGGTCGAGGGCGAGGACGGGTTGAAAGTTCCCGAATAGAGGATCAGCACCGTATCCTCATTGCTCTTCGACAGGCCGAAACTGTAGCTGCCACTCACCGTGGGCTTGAAATACTGCGCCACATACTGACGATCGGCGGCGGAGGTGTCGGCAAGGTCGGAAATGCTGGTCAGCGTCGCGCCTCCGCCGTCGAATGTGCCCACCGTGGCACCGTTGACGCCGCCTGTGATCACGAATTCGGTCAGAACGGGAAGCGCGTGAAGACCCATGCCGGCGGCGCAGATCATCACCAGTCCAGTGACGAGTTGCCTGACGCCCCGCGCCAGCCCCAAGCCGCCGCGCCTGATGCCGGCTTGTGCATGAACGCTCTGCGCCGCGCCATCCGGCCGGTTCTGATTGTTCCTGACAGCATCAAGCCGGGCGCGCGCGCGGATCAGCCCTGCCTTGAGCTCCAGATCGTCATCATCGAAGGCGATGATTTCAGCGCCAGGCATTTCCGGCGCCCTCCGCAACAGCGACCAGACCAGTAAAACGCAAAACTGCTATGGACAGGGTAACGGTTCACTGGTCGAGAAGTTAAGCAAATAGTCGGAAAACCGGAAGCCGGTGCCACGGGTCGGGACGCGCCGGTTCCGGCGCAGCAGCGGCCCGAATGAAAACACGCTGCTATTGCAGAGCACCCTTTCATCCCCTATATTTTGTGGGTAATCGGGGAGCTAGCCACTAACTGTAGTTGGCGGAGGGCAAAACAAGATGAACTACGACTTCTCCAGCGTTCAGCAGATGAACGCCATGACCACGCGTCCCAATTTCCGACGCAGATTTCGAAAGGGGCCGGCATTGCTGCTGGTGGCTCTGGCATCGGCAGTGACCTACGTCACCCTGGTCCATTAGGGCTCCGTGCCCGCCACATGCGACAGCCCTTTCAGCCGGTCCGGCCGCCTGGGCAGGCTGCGGCGAGATCAACAAGTGTGATCTGCAAAAAACATTCGATATAAATTGAAAAAATGGTGCCCGGGGGCGGCACTGAACAGATGTTCCAGTGCGTTTCTTGAGGTTTCAATAATTCACTTTATTTGCTATTATTCAATGTGTTGATGAGGTTTGTGTCTCAAGACGTTTCACTGGATGTCACAAGGACTCAGATCAATAGGTGGATAATTAGGTGGATAGAATTGGCGCCACGTGATCGCCTCTCTGCGGCATTCATTAGATCTGCAAAACCGGGCAAGCATTGTGATGGTGCTGGCCTTTGGTTCCATAAACGCGCCGATGGCGGTGCTCAATGGTTCCTGCGTTTTGACCGATATGGCAAGCGCTGTGAGATGGGGCTCGGCGGGTTCCCCCGTGTAAGCTTGAAGCAAGCACGTGGGCTGGCAGAGACGGCAAGATCACAGCTTGCTGCTGGCATTGATCCCATTAAGGAGCGTAGAAGGCTGAAGCGTGAGGCGCTGCAGTCAGCCAATACATTTGAGCATCTGGCTCATGAAACTTTCGAGGCCCGGAAATCGGAGTTGAAGGGTGATGGCAAGAATGGTCGCTGGTTTACACCGTTGGCACTGCATGTCCTGCCAAAGCTCGGATCGGTGCCGGTAGAAGAACTAACCCCTCGAGACCTTCGTGATTGCATCGGTCCGCTATGGCATGAGAAAGCAGACACCGCACGCAAGGCTCTAAACCGGACAAACCTCGTCATCCGGCATGCCGCAGCCCTTGGCCTAGATGTGGACATCGGCCTTGCCGAGAAG
>CAJWVJ010000015.1 GCA_913048595.1 uncultured Alphaproteobacteria bacterium
AAGTCTTCATGGACGCATTCTTCGAAGCTGGAAGCATCACGCCCTTCCAAACAATCAAAAAAGAAGTCACGTAACTCCATCTCATTCTTCCTCTTCCTGTTCAACACCTCTTTGCAAACTTAAGAATAGGACAAACACCACCCCACTGAAACATCTGTCTTTGGGCTACCTTGTTTCTCAGTTGCTACAAATGAAGGAGGCCAGAATTTGGCTGCTCCAGAAGTGCTCAGTAGTGAGGTATCATCATTCACGTTGAGAGAGGGAGTAACATAATGTCAGTAGCAAATATCGTCATGTGTGAATTCAAAGATGCAAGCGGCATCCAGGAGTTTTGCGATTGGTACAAAGAACATGGTTCTTTCCCTGACAACACAATTTCGCTTTGGGTGCAGACGGGTGAAAAAACCGCGATTTCAATAAATGTTTATCCGACTGAGGAGGCGCGTGCCAATGCCGATAAGATCCGTGATGAAAATACGGCGACTAAAGGCTTTCGAGAAACGCTTCATGATATTGTGCCAATTAGCGGGACGGTGATGGTCACCTACCTTAATGGTAAGCTAGTTGAAGAATGACAGATACGATCTGTTTTCACGGCTGCCGTCAAAGGAATGCGAGCCATTTGCAAACAAGCTCTCGTAACCCCAACCTTGTTCAGTCGTAGCCTGCATACAAATGATCGGCAGTGCTGGCGGGTATAGCCAAAGCACTATAGCATTACTTGAAACTTAGCCGTTTACAGGCCGGCGGTTTGATGGTCGCTATATCGTTGGACGAGTAGTGTTTGTGACATTGATCAGTGGAGGAGCAGTACAATGACCAAAAAACATTTTATGTGCACTCACACCTTTGTGAGTCAGGAAGCGGCTAAGCAGTTTCTTAGTGCTACTTTGGAGCTGACTGATAGGCAGATCTTTGAGGGACTAAAAACAGAAAAAGCTGAGATGCTGGCCCATTGGCGCGGCGAGGAGGAGTTTTTCTTCTGTCACTGGTATGCAGAAGCTGAAGACGACATTCTCGCGGCGCTGGAGTCGGCGGGGTTCAATGACCTGATGCACACGCTGCCAAACGAGATGCAGTTGTTTCTGTCAGCGGACAACCTCTCCGACAAAACGCCTGCGGAATACCTTGACCAGTCCTGAAGCGGCAACAGGCGTCAGGGAAGAAGAGGCGCCCTCTCACAGAGCCGTAGTCACTCGCCATTTCCGTTATGATGTGGGCGGCAGAGAGGAGGGTATGATGGCCGCGTATCGCAGGTGCAGTGGTTCATTTGTGTTTAGTAATTTAGGCTCTGTGGAACGGCCACGCTGAAAGGAGCGCTTTAGATGACCAGTTCAAAGATCACAGAAGCCGCCGAGCAATTCTATTTCGCTTGCGAGAACGGGACCGGTTGGACAAACTGCAAGCCCTACTGCCACCCCGACGCAACCTTCAGCTCCGAAGCCAAGACGTTGCAGGAGATTGACAGTCTCGATCATTACACCGAATGGATGGCGGAAGTTCACAAACATATGACCAACATCTCTTTTGACGTGGAGGGCTTTGCCCATGACGAGAGCCGCGATGTCGTTTTGATTTATGGCATCTATCGTGGCGTGATCACCATGAGTGAGACGCCGCAGCCATTCGAGACCGACTATGTCTACGCGCTCAAGTTCACTGAAGGAAAAATCAGTCACGTCACCAAAGTCTGGCAGGATGACTTTGACTGAGACACACCCACGCCTAAATGGGGGTCGCCTGCGGTCGGCCTGTTTTGCTGTCTGAACAACACGATTGTTGCGGGCAGCCGGCCGATGGTGGGAAGACCCGCTGATCCGCCTGCGCCACCTTGTTCATGGGGCAGCGCGAGGCGGGGTCGCCGGCTTATTAATGGCAGTTTCTAGATTGGGCATTCCGAGAATTTGGAGCCGACGGTGGCCTTCACGATGTCGATGTCACCTACCGCCGCGGCAATGCTTTCTATGATTGGATAATCAGCGAACGGCGTGTCGCCGACAACGGCCCTCAGCATCCCAAAGCCGGGTGTTTCCTCAACGGTGCGCACGCAGGTGTAAAGGAAGATGTCGGCGTAGGAGCAGTCCTTGCCGTTCAGAAACGGCCCTGCGTCCTGCGTCTTGAGATGTGTTTCCAGAAACGCCAGACGCGCCTTGTGGAGCGTCGCCAGATTGGCAATCGCGGTGTCCTTTCCGCCCTCGGCCAGCGTGTCCGTCAGCCGCAGGTTCCTCCAGAAGACCTCGTTATGGCCGGTGATGATGTCGTGCATTGGCGAAAGGACAAAGGAATAGTAATCCTGAGCCCAGCCCCAATACATCGCAACCATGGCCGCGTCCTCGGTCGTTTTGGGAGTCAGCGGGCCTTCGTATTTCGACACGATATACTGGATTATGGCCAGGGAGTCGTTGAGCTCAATCCCGTTGGAATGGTCCTTCATCCAGGGCACGGTGCCAAAGGGCGCTTGCTTGTCCTTGTCAAAATCCTCGCCAAGTGGCGTCGAGGCGAGTTCGGTTACCGAAACGCCATGCATCGCGCAGGCAATTCTTATCTGTTCACCGCGCCCGACAACCGGAAAGTATGCAATCGTCACGTCACCCATATCTTCACTCTCCCTTTTTTGATCGTCCGACGGTAGCGCAATGTGGGACCATATCGCCAAGGGTTTTTGCAGACTGACAGGACTTGATGCTCACGCCAGCCACCCCGTGAGGCACGGCGGCATTGACTGAATGTTCAATCTGGGCGACACCGGCCTGCATGACCGAGGACTTTGAAGGGCTGTTTTTCCGATGCGCGCAGAGACCATGAGGAAACTGATATCAAGACTGATCTGGCTGGTGACCACGGCGCTGACATTGCGCGTTGTGGTCTGGTTCTTCGAACAACGTGCGCATGACAAGGAATACTGGCTGATCTTCGCGCATGTCATCCCGTTCCTGCTGGTGATTTTTACGGGCGCCTTCATCCTGCTGTTCATCACTCGATGGGCGTTTCGCAGGTTCCGTCCGGCCCCCGATGAACATGACGCGTGACCATGAAGGGTGAAGATGATGGGTGATATCCCGCATTTTATAGCACCGCTTGCCGTCCTTGCCGCGTTGGTGGTCTACAGCCGTGTGGCGCGCCGCATGAAGCTGCCGAAGCCTGTCTACTGGACCACCATGATCGCCGGGGGCTTTCTGCTGATGTCGATGTTCGCTGTCTAGGAAGGCCGGTCCAGGGGCGTGCTTCGCTGCCGCTGCGTTGCCGGCGGGCGGACACCCGGGGCCTTGCCCCGGACTGCCAGGCCCGCCCTGGCAAGGTCCGGCAAGAGCAACCTTGCTTGTCGCGGAAATATCCTCTACAACCCGCGCCACGTCATCGTCGGTTGATGGCAGGCTGATTTGCAGGCGACAGGCCGCCTGCTCCATCGCATCCGGCGCAATAATTCTTTCAGCACAGACATTGATGTGGCAGGCGAGGGTCGATCGCCGCCACTGTATCGCAGAACGCCAAGCTGCGTTTCCGGGAAGGATGCCCGTGACCGTCGAGACCACAATGCAAGACAGCGACACTGATCTGCCCGAAAATGGCGTGCCCGAAAATGGTGCGCCCGAAACTGATGTGGCGGATGTCGAGGCCGATGCTGACGCTGCGGCCGATTCGGATGAACCTAAAGCCGATGAGGGTACGCAGACGCTTCCGGGCGACCCGTTTTTCGAGCTCGGGCTGGCACCGAGCATAGTCGATGATATTGCCGGACAGGGCCTGACCGAGCCCACGCCGATCCAGCGCGACGCCATTCCGGCCATTCTCGCCGGCGGCGATCTGATAGGACTGGCGCAGACCGGAACCGGCAAGACGGCGGCCTATCTTCTGCCGCTTCTTCACAAGCTTCTCGACAAGCGCAAGGCCAAGGATGTGCGCCGCACCAGCGTGCTGATCCTGGCCCCGACGCGCGAGCTTGCCTATCAGATTTCAGACAGCATCAAGGCCTTCTCGGGAAGCTTCAAGGTTCGCTATCTCACCATATGTGGTGGCGAGCGCTATGATTTCCAGATTCGCGCGCTGAACAAGGGCGTGGATATCATCGTCGCGACCCCGGGCCGGTTCGAGGATCTGCAGGCCCGCGGCAAGGTGAATCTCGACGATATCGAGCATTTCGTCCTCGATGAGGGCGACCAGATGATTGATCTGGGTTTCTATCCCGCCATCAAGCGGATTTTTGAAACCCTGCCATCCGCCTGCCAGACCGTGTTCTTCTCGGCGACCATGCCGGTGGAGATGAAGTCGCTTGCCGAATCCTTCCTCGACAACCCGGTGACGATCAAGGCGGCACAGGCCGGCCAGACGGTGGATGCGATCGCCCAGTCGGCGGTTCTGGTCAGGGCGGCGGACAAGCGCGACATCCTGCTCGACGAGCTTCGCAAGCTTGATGGCGGTCAGGTTCTGGTCTTCACGCGCACAAGGGTGCGCACCGAGGATCTTGCCGACTGGCTTGGCGAACAGGGGCTGAACGCCGACATGCTTCATGGCGATATGCGTCAGGCGATCCGTCAGAAGGTGCTTCGCAAGTTCAAGCGCGGCGAGTTGCAGGTTCTTGTCGCCACCGACGTGGCGGCGCGCGGCATCGATGTCTCGGGTCTTGGCATGGTGGTGAATTTCGACCTGCCGGAGACCGTCGAGGCCTATGTCCACCGGATCGGCCGCACCGGTCGCGCCGGCCAGATCGGGGCCGCCGTGTCGATCTGCAGCGTCGCTGATCAGGAAAAGCTGGCGGCGGTGCTGTCCAAGGTTGGCCAGCGGATGACGATCATCGACAGCGACGGCAATGTGGTTGAGGATTTCCGGCCCGAGCGCGCGCCCTCGAAAGGGCGCGGCCGCAGGCGTCCGCCGCGCCATGCGCGCGGCAAGGCAAAGGGGCTTGATTCCGGCCGCAACGGCGGTTGCGACGAAGGGCGGCCACGCAAGCCGCGGCCGGCGCGCGAAGACGAAAGGGCGTCCGTCGGCAAGCAGCGCCCGCAACGCGGGGCGTCGAGTCCATCCTTTGGCAAGCCCGGTGGTAAAGTCGATGGTAAGTCCGGCGGAAAATCGGGTGGAAAATCCTTCGGCAAAACGGGGAGCAAGCCGAAATCTGCGAGGCCGAAATCTGACAGGTCGACACCTGACAGGCCCAAGGGCGGCAAGCAGAAGCGCGACGAGGATGCCGGCGACCGGTTCGACAGGATGCAACGCGGCGACGGTTCCGCCCAACATGAACGCCAGGACCGAAATGAACGCGAGGACTGGTCTGGGGGCGACAGGAAAGGTGCGGCAAAGCGGGGCAAGCCGCCGCGCGGCAAGCAGCCGTCGAAACACGCCAAGCCGCCACATAAGGCAAAATCCGGCAAGCCCGATCGTCCTGCCAAGTCGGGCGGCGGCGACATGGGTGGCAAGACCCTGTCGCTGCGCCCCGGCGGCACCGGCGAGGGAACCAGGCGGCGCGGGCCGTTGAAGCCGGGCCGCGGCCAAGGCGGCAACGCGCGGCTTCGCCGGCGGATGCCCCGCTGATCCGGCCGGCCGGAATCTTGACCTCAAATATTGCTAAGACCTCCTCATCCTGAGGCAGGAGGACGTGGCCGACCACCCCTGTGCCCTGGGCCGCCGCCGGTCTTTGGCGGCGTGACGGCAAGCGCGTTACAGGATTGATGTTATGCAGCAGGCTTTGCGTGATCACCCCATGACAGCGTCACTGTTCCCGCCTGGCACGGCCTTGTTCGGACCATGGTGTCTGGCGGCCTTGCTGTGCGGCTTTGCCATGCTGCTTCTGTCGGGTGTTCCGGTGCTGGCGCAGGACAACGAAACCCCGACGAAGTCTATAAATATCACACGGGCCCGATGGCCGCGGGCGCGATCATTTCGGGCAACATCAAGGGGATCGCCGCCGCTGAATCCGCCAATTCCTCGGTTGTCGGGGCCAATCTGATCCCGCTTCTGACCCTCGGGATTCTGGGAAGCGTCAGCGCCGCGCTGATCGTCAGCGCCTGCATGATCCACGGGCTGCAGCCGGGGCCGCTTCTCTTCGAAAATCAGGGACGGCTTGTCTATGGGTTCTTCGGGGCGATGCTGATGGCGAATTTCGTTAACCTGTGGGTTGGCCAGATCGGGCTCAGGCTATGGGTACGGGTGATGGCGGCCCCGCAATCAATAATTTTCTCCGCCGCACTGCTGATGTGCATCACCGGTGTCGGCATGGCGTCGGGCGGGGTGTTCGGGGTGATGCTGATGCTGGGATTCGCGGTGTTAGGCTATCTTCTCATCGCTTTCGGATATCCGGTTGTGATCGTCATCATCGCCTTCTTCCTCGGGCCGCGCCTTGAAGTGTCGGTGGCCCAGTCGCTGGCGCTGACCAACGGCGACCCGACCCGGCTTGCCGGCCATCCGGTCGCCGTCGCGCTGCTGATCCTGTCGGTGGCGGCTTTGGTCTACCTGTCACGGCGCGGCCGTCACGCCGCTGATCATGGCTCCGGCCAGCAAGCCGGCTAGGCTGCCGGTTGCCCTGCCGCCACAAAGGAACGAAGCGCGTCTTCATAGAGCGCAAAGCCCTTATAGGCGCGCATCTGCGGCGTCATGCCGTCCAACATGTCCAGAAGCGAGGACACGGCCCCCGGCATCGCCGCCCAGCGGGACAGGGGTTCGGCATAGGTGCGGATAGTGAACAGTACCATGCCGCTATCTGGCAGCTTACGAAGTGTCTGGCTTTCCATGCGGATGAAAATCTCGTCGATTCCGGCGCCCGGCGGCAATGGCGCGCGCCGCATCCGGTGTGGGGTGAACAACCGGTTGCTTGTCATCACCGACCAGTTCCACCGGTGGCTGATCGGCCCGATCTTCATGTTGGTGAAGAACCTGTCCATCGGGGCTTCCAGCCGTTCGCCATAATGCGGCACCGGATCGTGGATGCCGGCGAGCGGACGGCCCATCTTCTCGGCAAGGACCCAATGCGCCGGAAAGGCCAGCGCCGCCGCCACCAGCACCCAGTCAAGCAGCCCGTCATCGTTGTTGCGCGGCCGCGGGGCGAGAAGCAGTAGATCTTCCGGCACAAGACGGGCCGCCGTTTCCAGCGGGTGGTGGCTGGCCGGCGGCAGGACCGGGGTGTTGTCATGATGGCTGGCGATATGGCCTGTCACCATCTCCAGCACTTCGGCGCAGCCGTCGGCGCTGCCATCCAGCGTGGCGAACACCTCGTCGCGGCGCGTCTCGAACAGGAAGGCCTTTTCGGCAAGCTGGTCGGCGCGGCGGACGCTGTCGCCAAACGCGTCGCCATAAGGCAGCCAATCGGCCTCGGCGCGTGTGCGAAGCCCAAGGGTGAATTTGTTGCCAAGCCGTTGCCACGGCGTCTGATCTGCCTGACCGTCCATAACCCCGATCACCGAAAAGGAAATTCCAGCCCCATAGTGATGGGGCTGGCCGAGGGAGGCAAACGCTTTGTAAGGGGCGTCAGATTGGCTGGTGGTCAGGCTGGTCGCGGCGCGGCTGGCCCTGGATGTGATCTGGTGCGGCAGCATTGCTGGGATGAGGCGGGACGCTGCGAGACCTTATCGAAGGTCAGCTAGCCTCTTGGCTGGACGCTGACATTATGCTGTGCCGCCATGATCCAGAAATAGGCCTCGCGCAGGTTAGGCTTGATCTCGCCGCCCTGCGAGAGCAGCACCGCAAGATTGTATTGCGCATTGAGATGGTTCTTTCTGGCCGCGATCCGGTACAGGCTGACAGCTCTGTTGATATTCGCGTCGGTGCCGACGCCCCGCTCGAACTGGAAGGCAAGCTCGAAGATGGCGACCACATGACCTTAGCTGGCGGCGGCATCGTAATGAAGATGCGACAGGGTGGGGCGCGCCGGCGTGTCAGGACCGCGATTCGTGGTGTAGAGAAGGCCGAGCCCGTAATGCGCAACCGGATTGTCGTCGGCGGCATGCGGTTCCCAGATGGCGATCCCGTCGCCGACCGTTGCCTTTTAATGCGTCTTCCAAGGGGCTGTCCGCCGCGGCGGGCGCCTCCAGAATCGTCGTCACTATCAGGGCGAGCGCGGCCAGAAACGTGAACGGAGCAAACGAAAGCGGCGCAAGCGGCCTCTTCGCAACTGGGGCCATGCCGGGAATGTGGCCGGGCCGAGACACCTGAAAGCGGGCAATCATCAAATTCATAACCAGTCTCCTTACCCTGTGACGGGCGCTGCGGTGGCGGCCCTCAGCAGCCGCCTTACGCACAGGCTAGGGAGGTGAGGTAAATAAAAAGTTAACAACTAAATTAATTATCGAATCTTCACGCGATCGTGATATTTGGAGGCGTGACCGGCAAACATCTGCGCAGGCGCCACGCTGGGTTGACAGCACCCGGGGTTTCGCCTAAACAACCGCTCTGGTTTGGAAGGACGCTGTCACGGACGACCAACGCCCGCCGGCCCCGGAAATTCCATTCGAGACGAAAGAGAAGAGCGATGGCCGTTCCAAAGTCAAAGATCACGCGTTCCAAGCGCAACATGCGCCGCGCACATGACGCGCTGAAAAGCGATGCCTATGTCGAGGACAAGACCACTGGCGAACTGCATCGCCCACACCATATCGACCTGAAGACCGGCATGTATCGCGGCCGCCAGGTCATAAAGGTCAAAGAGCGCTTCTAGCGCCGCATTTCTGGCTGTGGCCCGGGCCTGTCCCGGGCGCACCAGCACCAAGAGATGGTCCGCATGACCCACGGCATGGCCAAATTCAACATCGGCGAAATCGTCCGTCACCGCCTGTACCCGTTCCGTGGCGTGGTGATCGACGTCGATCCGGAATTCGACAATACCGACGAATGGTACGAGGCGATCCCGACCGAGGTGCGCCCGCACAAGGACCAGCCTTTCTACCATTTGCTGGCGGAAAACGCCGACAGCTATTACACCGCCTATGTCAGCCAGCAGAATCTGGTGGGTGATTCCCAGAACGGCCCGGTCGGGCATCCCGATATCGAGGAGCTGTTCGAGGGAATCGAGGGCGAGCGCTACACGCTGCGCCGCGAGGCCTGCAACTAGGCCCGAAAAACAGCCCCGTTCATGCTGTTTCTTCCTTGCATCCATTCCAAAGAATCCCTATGTCCATTGAAATAGGACCAGATTGGTCTTGATTTTGATAATCATTCGCAAGTGCGGTGGCCATACCGGCTGAACCGCGGATGGTCAGAAGAAACGATTTCAGAGGGATCAGGCAGCCTTGTTGCGGCTCAACCGGATGACAGATTACGCCATCGTTGTGCTTGGTGCGCTTGCGCACCGGCATGGCGAGGTGCTGGCCACGGCGCAGATCGCGTCGCTGACCGGGCTGACGCAGCCGACCGTCGCGAAAGTGGCGAAGCGGCTTCAGGCCTGCAAGCTTCTTGAGACGAAGCGCGGCGTCAATGGCGGCTATCAGCTGATTGGCAACCCGGCGGACCTGTCGCTTGCCATGATCATCGAGGCGGTGGAAGGCCCGATTGCGGTGAATGGCTGTGTGGATGGCGCGCAGGACCCGTGCGCTGTCAGCAACTGCTGCTTCATGAGCAACCAGTGGAACCGGGTCAACGGCACGGTGCGGGCCGCGCTTGAGGCGGTTTCGCTTGCCGAGCTGATTGATCCGTCACAGCTCTTTCCCGCTATCGGCCGGGCCGCGTCGCCTGTCGCAGACCCATCGCCCAGTACAAATGCCCCTGTCAGCTCCGCCTGACATCTACGCAACCCGACCGGAACGAGGACAAAGATATGGCAGCCACCACCCAGACCATCGAACAGGTCGAACAGGCTACCGGAAAATATAAGTACGGGTTTGTCACCGACATCGAATCCGACAAGGCACCGAAGGGTCTGAACGAGGACATCGTGCGCTTCATCTCGGCCAAGAAGGACGAGCCGGAATGGATGCTGGAATGGCGGCTGAAGGCGTTCCGGCGCTGGCAGACGATGACGGCGCCCGACTGGGCGAAGCTCGACATCCCGCCAATCGACTATCAGGACATCCACTATTATTCTGCGCCGAAACAGGCGCAAAAGCTGAAGTCGCTGGACGAGGTCGATCCCGAACTTCTGGCCACCTATGAAAAGCTCGGCATCCCGCTGAACGAGCAGAAGATGCTGGCCAATGTCGCTGTCGATGCGGTGTTCGATTCCGTGTCGGTTGCCACCACTTTTCGCGAAGAGCTGTCGAAGGCCGGTGTGATCTTCTGTCCGATTTCGGAAGCCATCCGCGACTATCCGGAGCTGGTGCAACGCTATATGGGATCGGTGATTCCGATTGGCGACAATTACTTCGCGGCGCTGAACTCGGCCGTCTTCACCGACGGTTCCTTCGTCTACATTCCCAAGGGCGTCCGCTGTCCGATGGAGCTGTCCACCTATTTCCGCATCAACGAGCAGAATACCGGCCAGTTCGAGCGCACGCTGATCATCGCCGATGACGAATCGTACGTCAGCTATCTCGAGGGCTGCACCGCGCCGCAGCGCGACGAGAACCAGCTTCACGCGGCTGTTGTCGAGCTTGTCGCCAAGACGGATGCCGAGATCAAATATTCGACCGTCCAGAACTGGTATCCTGGCGACGAGAACGGCAAGGGCGGCATTTATAATTTCGTCACCAAGCGCGGCGTGTGCCGTGGCGACCGGTCGAAGATTTCCTGGACCCAGGTCGAGACCGGATCAGCGATCACCTGGAAATATCCGTCCTGCGTTCTTCGCGGCAAGGACAGTGTCGGCGAATTCTACTCGGTGGCGCTGACCAACAACATGCAGCAGGCAGACACCGGCACAAAGATGATCCATATCGGCGAGGGGAGCCGGTCGACCATCATTTCCAAGGGCATCTCGGCCGGCAAGTCACAGAACTGCTACCGAGGTCTTGTCCATATGCAGCCGACGGCCGAGAATGCGCGGAACTTCACCCAGTGCGATTCGCTTCTCATCGGCGACAAATGCGGGGCGCATACCGTTCCCTACATCGTCTCGCGCAATCCGAGCGCGAAGATCGAGCATGAGGCGACAACCTCGCGGATCTCCGAGGACCAGCTTTTCTATTGCCTTCAGCGCGGCATCGGCGAGGAAGACGCCGTGTCGCTGATCGTCAACGGCTTCTGCAAGGAAGTGATGAAAGAACTCCCGATGGAATTCGCCGTCGAGGCCCAGAAACTGATCGGCATCAGCCTTGAAGGCTCGGTCGGCTGACCGCCGCTTCACAAAGACCAAGCGTCAGACAGAAAGACAGACATATGACAGCGCTTCTCGAAATTCGTGATCTTCACGCCAGCGTCGGTGACAAGCCGATCCTGAAGGGCATAGACCTGACCATCAATACTGGCGAGGTGCATGCCATCATGGGGCCGAACGGCTCTGGCAAGAGCACCATGTCCTACGTCCTTGCCGGGCGTGACGGCTATGAGGTCACCGGCGGCGACATCCTGATGAATGGCGAATCGCTTCTAGAGATGGAGCCTGACGAGCGCGCCCGCGCCGGCATGTTCCTCGCCTTCCAGTATCCGGTGGAGCTTCCCGGCGTCGGCGGCATGAGCTTTCTTCGCGCCGCTGTCAATGCCCTCCGGATCGAGGCAGGCGAGGAAGAGATCGACCAGCTCGGCTTTGTAAAGATCGTCCGCGAGAAGGCGAAGCTTCTCGGTATCAGCGACGACATGCTGAAGCGGGCTGTGAATGTCGGTTTCTCGGGCGGCGAGAAGAAGCGGTACGAAATCCTGCAGATGGCCCTTCTCGAGCCGACGATGGCGGTGCTGGACGAGACCGATTCCGGCCTTGATGTCGATGCCCTGCGAATTGTCTCGGAAGGGGTGAACCTGCTCCGCGACCCGGGCCGCGCCATGCTTGTGATCACCCATTACCAGCGCCTGCTGAATCACATTGTTCCGGATTACGTGCATATTCTGGCCGACGGCCGGATCCGCAAGTCTGGCGGCAAGGAACTGGCGCTTGAGGTAGAGGAGTCCGGATATGCCGGAGTTGATGATGCAGCCTGATCTGAGCGCTGTCACGGCCAGTGGCGGCGTGCGCGGCGCGGCGCTGGCACGCTGGCAGAAAAGTGGCTGGCCCGGCCCGCGTGCCGAGGCCTGGCGCTATACCAGCCTTGCGCGCCTGTCGGATGTCGATCTGGCCCCGGCCACAAGCCTTGCCGGCGGACTGACAGGCCCCGGCGCGTTGGCAGCGGCAGGGATCAATGCCCATGTCATCCGCTTCGAGAACGGCGTCGTCGATCCCGCCGGCATGTCGGGGCTTCCCGGCACCGTGTCCGTCGCGACGCTTGACGGCGACGAGCCGGCAATGGCGCAGCTTGCCGATCTGGCACCCGCTGGCCATCCGGTCAGCGACCTTTCCCTTGCTGTGATGAATGGTGGCATTGTGATGGATGTCGCCGGCGCGGTCGAAACGCCGGTGATGCTGATGTTCGAAGGTGATGATGCAGGTGCGTCGGCGCACCCGGCGATCCTTGTCAGGCTGGCGCCGGGCGCCAGCATCCAGATCGCCGAATGGCACCAGTCCGCAGTTGGCCTGGCGGCCCCGCTGATCGGCTATGACATCGCGGCGGGAGCGCGCCTGGAACAGGTCAAGGTTCAGGCCGAAGGCGCGGCGACAACGCATCTGGCGGCCACTGGCGTGGCCCTTGGCGAAGGCGCGTCCATCGCCGGCTTCAGCCTGAGCACTGGTGGCGCGCTGGCGCGTCTGGAAACCCACGTCGCCATGCAGGGCGAGGGGGCCGACTGCCAGCTATCCGCCATCTATATGGGACGCGGCGCGCAGCATCAGGACATCACCACCTATATGGATCACGCGGTTGCCAACTGCACCTCGAACCAGATCATCCGCGGTGTGTTGGATGATTCGGCGCGCGGCGTCTACCAGGGACGGGTCCATGTCGCCCCCGACGCGCAGAAGACCGATGGCCAGCAAATGTCGCGGGCGCTGCTTCTGTCGCGCAAGGCCGAGGCGGATGCCAAGCCGGAACTGGAAATCTATGCCGATGATGTTGTCTGCGCGCATGGTGCGACGGTTGGCGAGCTCGATGCGACGCAGCTTTTCTACCTGACAAGCCGCGGCATCCCATTTGAGACCGCCCGCGCCATGTTGATCGAGGCCTTCCTGATCGACACCATCGAGACCATCGAGAACGAGCTCCTCGCCGGTCTGCTTCGTCCGGTGGCAGAGGCCTGGCTCGCCGGCAAGGAGACTTTGTGATGGATGGCGTGCGCCGCAGCTTTGATCTTGACGCCATCCGCGCGGATTTCCCGATCCTGTCGCGCGAGGTTCATGGCAAGCCGCTTGTCTATCTCGACAGCGCGGCTTCGGCGCAGAAACCCACGCAGGTTCTCGACGCGCTGCTGTCCGCCTATCAGGACACCTATTCCAATGTGCATCGTGGGCTGCATTTCCTGTCCGAGGCCTCTACCGACCTCTATGAATCCGTCCGGGGCAAGGTTGCCGGCTTCATCGGGGCCGCCTCCGGCGACGAGATCGTGCTGACATCGGGTGCCACCATGTCGCTGAACCTTGTCGCCCGCTGCTGGGCCGAGCCGCGGCTGCAGCCCGGTGACGAGATACTCATCAGCATTGCCGAACACCATGCCAACATCGTTCCCTGGCAGATGGTCGCACAAAAGACCGGCGCGCGGGTGCGGGCCTTCACGCTTGAGGATGACGGTGCGTTTTCGATGGCGCGCCTGAAAGCGGAAATGTCCGAGCGCACGCGCATCATCGCCATTCCGCATGTCTCCAACGTTCTCGGCACGGTGTTCCCGGTGGCCGAGATCGCCGCGCTGGCCCATGACGCCGGTGCGCTGATGGTGGTTGATGGCTGCCAGGGTGTTATCCACATGCCTGTTGATGTCACGGCGCTCGGGGCGGATTTCTACGTGTTTTCAGCGCATAAGCTCTATGGCCCGAACGGGGTCGGCGTGCTGTGGGGTCGTGCGGAGATTCTGGCCGACATGCCGCCATTCCTTGGTGGCGGTGACATGATCGACCGGGTAACCATCGAAGAGACGACCTATGCCGCGCCGCCGGTCCGTTTCGAGGCAGGCACGCCGGCCATAGCCGAGACCATCGCGCTTGGCGCCGCCGTCGATTATGTGCAGTCCATCGGCATGGATGCCATTCGCGCGCACGAGCAGCAGGTCCTGAACTACGCGCATCAGCGGCTGTCGGCTGTCGAGGGGCTCGAGATCATCGGCACCGCGCCCGGCAAGTCCGGTGTTGTATCCTTCACCCTTGATTGCGCGCATCCGCACGACATCTCGACGATCATAGACCATGACGGCATCGCCATTCGCGCCGGACATCATTGCGCGCAGCCGCTGATGGATCATCTCGATCTGCCGTCGACGGCGCGCGCCTCGGTCGGCATCTATTCGCGGCCCGAGGATTTTGACGCGCTGGCCACCTCGCTTGAGAAGGTGCGGCGGATTTTCGGCTAGGATGATGAGCGAGCAGGACCACAACCCCTATCTTGCCGACGGCCCCGGCCTGGCGGATTTCCTGCCCGATGTGTCGTCAGGCTACACGGCCGAGGCCGGCGCGCCGCTTGCCGCTGCCACCGGTCCGGCTGACGCCGGTATCGTCGAGGCGGCGCTGAAGAGCGTTCATGATCCGGAAATTCCGGTGAATATCTATGATCTTGGCCTGATCTACAGCGTCGACCGCAAGGCGGACGGCGATGTCGCCATCACCATGTCGCTGACCGCGCCGGGATGCCCGGTGGCCGGCGAGATGCCGGGTCAGGTCGCCGCGGCGGTGGCCGCGGCCGAGGGTGTTGGCGCGGTCAGGGTCGAGCTTGTCTGGGACCCGGCTTGGACGCCGGAGCGGATGAGCGAGGATGCGAAGCTGGCACTCGATCTCGGTTTCTGATAAGTTTGAGGGTCGGGAGATACGGACTCATGTTTGAACCAGGCAAGCCCATCGTCACGCTGACAGACGCCGCCGCGGCGCAGGCACGCACGCTGATGGCCGGGGCTGATTCCGGCATCATCGGTCTTCGCATCGGCATCAAGACAGCCGGCTGCTCCGGCCTTCAATATGATGTGCAATACGCCACCGAGACCAAGCCGTTCGAGGACAAGGTTGAAGAAAAGGGCGTGACCCTGCTGATCGATCCGTCCGCCGTGATGTTCCTCATCGGCTCTGAGATGGATTGGGAAGAAACCAAATTCGCCTCGCGTTTCGTGTTCAGGAATCCGAATGAAGTCGCGCGCTGCGGCTGTGGCGAGAGCTTTACCGTTGCGGCGCAAGGCTAGGTGCCTTGCCCCGATCTGACCTCCGGAAATCCAGATGAAGCAGACTGGACTGAGCAAGACATTCGCCCTTCTCGGGCAGCTGTGGAGCTATACCGCGCCCCGTGGTGACTGGTGTGTGCGTGGCCGCATCGCGGCGGCCTTCAGCGCGCTTGTCGCGGCGCGCGGATCGAACATCATCACGCCGCTTCTCTATGGCGCGACGGTGGATATGGTCAATGACGAGTCCGGGTTTTCACTGAAGATCCTGCTTGTTCTGGTGGCCGGCTACGCACTGGCGCGGCTTGGCCAGCAGGTGTTTTCCGAAGCCAAGCAATATCTGTTCGCGGCGGTGGCGCAGCGCGCGGTGCGCGGGGCCGCCATCACCTGTTTCGCCTATCTGCACCAGCTTTCGCTGCGCTTTCATCTGGAACGCCAGACAGGCGGGCTGACCCGCGCCATCGACCGCGGGGCCAAGGGGATCGAATTCCTGCTGACCATCGTCTTCTTCGAGGTGTTGCCGCTGTTTGTCGAGGTGGTGCTTGTCAGTGTCATCCTGTGGCTGATGTTTGGCGGTTTCTACGCCGCGGTGACGATGCTGACGGTAGCGGCCTACGCCTATTTCACCATCCGGGTCACCGAATGGCGGATCAAGTTCCGGCGCGAAATGAACGAGGCTGACGAGCAGGCCGCGACGCGGGCCGTCGACTCGCTTCTGAACTATGAGACGGTGAAATATTTCAACGCCGAGGGAAGCGAGACCGAGCGCTATGACGAGGCTCTGAAACGCTATGAGAAGATGGCGGTCCGTTCGCGCACCTCGCTGTCCATCGTGAATATCGGGCAGGGCACGATCATCGCCATCGGGATGATGATGATGATGGGCATGGCTGCCCTGCATATTCAGGAAGGCAGGCTGACCGTCGGCGATTTCGTTGCGGTGAACACCTATCTCCTGCAGCTCTATGTGCCGCTGAATTTCCTCGGCTGGTTCTATCGCGAGTTGCGCCAGTCGCTTGTCGACATGGAGCGCATGTTCAGTTTCCTTGACGAGCCTGTCGGCGTGCGTGATCGAGACGGCGCGGCCGACATCGCGATTGACGGCGGCAGCGTCAGTTTCGAGGATGTGCATTTCGCCTACAAGGACAGGCCGATCCTGCGCGGTGTCAGCTTCGAGGTGCCAAAGGGCAAGCGCGTGGCCATCGTCGGGCCGAGCGGGTCCGGAAAGACCACGATTTCCCGGCTGCTGTTCCGCTTCTACGACCCCGACAGGGGGACGGTTCGAATCGACGGCCACAACCTGACCGAGGTCACGCAGTCGAGTGTCCGCGGCGCCATCGGCATGGTCCCGCAGGACACGGTCATGTTCAACGCCACAATCGGCTACAATATCGGCTATGGCCGCGCCGGCGCCACGCAGGACGAGGTCGAGCAGGCCTCGCGGATGGCCGCCATCGACGGGTTCATCGCCATGCTTCCGGAAAAATACGAAACCATGGTCGGCGAGCGCGGGCTGAAACTGTCCGGCGGCGAGAAACAACGCGTCGCCATTGCCCGTGCCATCCTGAAAGGCCCGTCGATCTTCCTGTTCGACGAGGCGACATCGGCGCTGGACAGCCGCACCGAGAAGGAAATCCAGGCCTCGCTCAACGAGGTGTCGAAGGCGCGGACGACGCTTGTGATCGCCCACCGCCTGTCGACCATCGTCGATGCGGATGAGATTCTCGTTCTCAGCGAGGGCCAGATCGTCGAGCGCGGCCGGCATCGCGATCTTCTGGCGCAGGACGGCCTCTACAGGCAGATGTGGGAGCGCCAGTCGAAGGGCTTTTCCGGGACGGAGGACGAGACCGCCGCCGCCTCCACCACGGGCGGCGAGATCCTGCCGCTTCCGCAGTCGCAGCCGGCGGAATAGGCCGTGGGGGACGGCGCCTTTCCCCATGCCGCCGCCGCGGGCCTGCCGATGCTTGGCGGTGATGATATCCATGTCACAAGCGGCGGTGTGCGCGTTCGTGGCCATTTCTGGAAGGCGGATGGTGGTGGGCTGCCGGTTCTGATCTGCCCGGGTTTCGGCGAGTTCTGTGAGAAATACAGCCCCACAGCCGCGCATTTTCATTCAAGGGGTCATGATGTGCTGATCATCGACTGGCCCGGGCAGGGGCGCTCCGGTCATCTGGCGGCAAACCACCTTGCCATGCATATCGACAGTTTCGAGGACCATCTGGCGGCGATGGACGCGCTTGTCGAGGCTGCCGGCCTCGCCACCGGCAGGATTGCCATTCTGGGTCATTCCATGGGCGGGCATCTGGCGTTGCGGCTGGCCTCGCGTTATGGCGGCCGCGTCGCCGGCACTGTCGCGCTGTCGCCGATGATGGTGCCGCGCCCGCGCCCTGTCTGGCTTGTCAGGATGCTGGCCGGAGTGCTGGTCCTTTCCGGACGGGCCCGCCATCACGCCCCGTCCAGCCCGCCGCGCCGTTTCGAGGATGACCGCCTTTATTCGCATAGCAACAGGCTGACGCGATGCCGCGAGGGCTATGAGCGACAATTCACCTGGTATGACGATGCGCCCGAATTGTGGCGCGCCGGCGCCAGCGTCGGGTGGGTGGCGGCGGCTTACGCATCATGTGCGGCGACAACGCTTAACCCGGCCTTCCTGCGCTCTGTCGCCTGCCCGGTTCTGGCGCTGACAGGCGGCGACGAGACGATTGTCCGCAAACAGGCCTTTGCCGCCATGCTGCCCTGGCTTCCCGACGCGCAGCAACATGAATATGAAGGCGCGAAGCACGAGCTTCTCTACGAGACGGAGGATGTCCGCGCCGATCTGTGGCAGAGGATCGACAGTTTCCTTGACGAAATCGGCGGCTAGGGACGGTCCGCGATGCCGCCCGAATGGGACGATTTGCAACTGGCGGCCCGCCGGCTTCGGTGATATTCGACTAGACATTGATATGGCCTTTGCGGGCCCGGACCATCAGAAAGGGGTTTACCATGATCAAGGGGCTGATCGCGCCGATCCTCTCGCCATTCAACGACGATCTTTCGTTCAACCAGGGTCTCTACAATGATCTTGCCGCCGAGCTTCTGGAAACAGGATGTTCCGGCCTGGCCCCGTTCGGCACCAGCGGCGAAGCGCTTTCCGTCAGCTGCGCTGAGCGCATGGCCGCGCTGGAAGGCCTTGTCGCCTCCGGTGTCGATCCGACGGTGATCATCCCGGGAACCGGCCTGTGCAACCTTCCCGAATCCGTTGCCCTGTCGCGCCATGCTGTCGAACTTGGCTGTGCCGGTGTGATGACGCTGCCCCCTTTCTATTTCAAGGGCATGGGGGATGACGGCTATTTCGATTATTTCGAAAGGCTGATCGACGGCGTTGATCATGCCGGGCTGAAAATCTATCTCTATCACATCCCGCAGGTATCAGGCGTCGGCCTGTCGATTGATCTGGTCACGCGGCTTCGCGCCGCCTATCCGGATGTGATTGTCGGCATCAAGGACAGCTCCGGCGACTGGGACAATACCCGCCGGCTTCTCGCCATCAACGGGCTGATCGTCTATCCGGGGGCTGAACTTCCGGTGATCGACGCGGTGCGTCTTGGCGGCCCGGGCTGCATCTCGGCGACAGCGAATTTGAACGGCACCGACATCGCCCATGTAATCGATCTGTGCCATGCCGGCCGGTGGGACGAGGCCGAGGCCGCGCACAAGGCGGTCAGGGAAGTGCGGCTGCTGTTCCAGGACTATGCCCCGATCCCGGCCCAGAAGGCACTTCTGGCGCGCCGTACCGGCGATGCCCGCTGGAACAATCTGCGCCCGCCCTTCCGCGCCATCAGCGACGAGAAGCGTGACGCGCTGGCCGCCAGCCTCGAGCCCTACGGCATGCGCTTCTGAGCGCCGCCGCCGGCCAGCCGCATCCTCAGCCGTACGGCGATGGTGACGGTAGAGGTGGCAAGCCCGATGACAACGGCGAAAAGGGCGTACCAGGCGTCGAGCCCCAGCGCCTCGACAAACAAAATCATCAGCCCCAGCCCGAGTCCCAAGTAGCAGACAAGCGTGGCCACCATGCTTGTCGTGACATCCAGCAGCCCGCGAAGAATGGAAGCCAGCACGATGATGATGGTGTGAAGGACGGCGACCAGAAAGCCGAGAAGCGCCAGCGCGTCCAGTCGCGCGACAAGGTCCGGATGCGCCGCGCCATCGACAATGAAATACACCGGAACATTGATGCCGAGGCCGAAATGGATCAGCGCGAGGATCGCCACATATCCAGCGCAGACCATCAGCGCGGCCCTTGTGATGACAGCGACAGGCGCGCCCAGTCGTCCGTGCTTCGGCCTGTCAGGTGACGCGTTCTGTCCGGCGGCGCGCGCAACCCGCTGAACAATGGCTTCCGACAGACCGACCGGCACCATGATGGCCAATGCCGACCATTCGAAGATCAGACCGATGGCCGCCATGCCCTGGACGTCATGCCGCCCGACGATCATCAGCGCCGCCGAGAACAGGGTCGTGTCGACGAAGAAGACGATCCCGACAGGAATACCGATTGTCAGCACGGGTCCGAGCTGGCCTCTGATCACATGCCATCGGCGGCCCGTTTCCGCGTCGCGTGGTACATGGGACAGGCGAAATCCGCTCCGGTACAGCAGCCACACAAAGCCGAAAAACAGCATCAATCGACAAGGCTGGAGGCCAGCGCGATGCCTGATGTCCCCATGCCGGGGATATCCACGGGGCCGAGTCGGATGCCGAAGCCGAGGATGTAGTTGAAGTCGGCGTTCAGCGCCAGCGTAGCAAGGCTGAGCGTCATGAACCACCGGCTGTTGCCGGTGGCGATGATGCCGTTCCGCACCGCGATATAGATCATCGCCAGCATATAGGCCGGCATCACCCAGGCGATGTAGCGCCAGCACTCGGCGATCAGCTCCGGCGGGTATCCAAGCAGGCGCAGACCTGCCGCAAACAGCAGAAAGATGGCCAGAAGCAGGACCGCAAGGCCGGTTGCCAGCAGAATCGACATGGTGACGATGGCGTGATAGCCGCCGAGATCGCCAGCCTCGAACCGCTGCGAGGCAAGGGGCAGCGCGCCCTGCAGGAACCCCAGCGCGGTGACATAACACAAGACAAAGGCCGCGTTCGCCAGCAGCACGGCCGACAGGTTGAGCTCGCCAAGAACGCCAAGCATCAGGATATCGGTCAGGAATACCGAAAACAGGATCAGTTCGGCCAGCGCCAGCCTGCCGCCAAACAGGCTGAGCGTAGCCATTTCCTCACGAAGGGACGGGCTCATCCCCGGGCTCATTCCCCGGCCTCGCCTCCCTCGGGGCCATAGAACATCACCCAGCATGTCATCGACCGCCCGAAATCGCGGAACCGGTGCGGCATGCCTGCCGGCACAAAGATGAAGTCGCCCGGGGCAAAGGGGACGGTCTCGTCACCCATTTAAAAAATTCCGTTGCCATCGGTCACAATATAGCACTCATCGCGGTCGTGTGGCTGTTGAAGATCGGCCAGCACTGGCCGGTACAGCTCGACCGTCAGGCTGCCATGACTACCAAGCAGGGCGAAACGCGGCTCGTCGGGATTGTCGGAAATCTGCCGCCTGGCATCGCCAAGCGCGATGTGGAACGCGGCGCTCGTCGCTCACCCTCCTGTCCTTGTTGCCGTCCCATCAAGCGCGGCATTTACCGGCTGCAGGAAGTCACTATTCGGTGAGGGCAGGGGGGCCGGCGTCAGACCAGGAACTGCTCGGCGATGGCGCGGTCCGTCAGCGAATAGCCCGGGTCGTAGAGAAGCCGTAGCGTGATGTCCGAGGCCTGTTCGATCTCGACCTTGGTCACCTTGCGGTATTCGGTGCTGTCGGCGCTGGCGCTGACCGGGCGGAAATCGGGCTCCAGCACGGACAGGCAGACCTTTGCATCCTCGCCAAGAAGCGCCCCGCGCCAGCGGCGTGGGCGGAAGGGCGAGATCGGTGTCAGCGCCAGCAGCCCGGCGCCAAGCGGCACCACCGGCCCGTGCGCCGACAGATTATAGGCGGTCGAGCCCACCGGCGTCGCCAGCAGGATGCCGTCGCAGACCAGTTCCTCCACCTGATGCTTGCCATCCACCTCGACCCGGATATGCGCGGCGTTGTGGGTCTGCCGGATCAGCGAGACCTCATTGATCGCCAGCGCTTCATGTTGAGTGCCGTCGGCGCAGGTGGCCGTCATCCGAAGCGGGTGGGTGGGCGCGGTTTCGGCGTTCTCGACACGTTCTTGCAGCTCGTCGGATGCGAAATGGTTCATCAGGAATCCCAGACGCCCGCAATTCAACCCGAAGACCGGAAGGCCGTGGTCCAGCGTTTCATGCAGCACATGCAGCATATGCCCGTCGCCGCCAAGCGCGACAATGCAGTCGGCGTCGGCGATGTCGTGCTGGCCATAGCGTTCAGTCAGGCTGGCGAGCCGGGCCTGCGCCTGGTCATGGGTGGATGCTGAGAAATGGATTTTCATGGCCTGTCCTCGCGCGTGGCGGCCATTGTCCCCGCCCGGTCGGCGCAGGATAACGGCTCTGGCTTTGAAAAGCAAAATGCAAGCCACCCGAAACGGCCTGCGACCAGCCACTTGCGGGCCATCACATTTGGGGCACGGCGAGGTGGATGATGAAAGGCTTTTGCGGGGGCTTGTTGCTGGTCGGCAAATCCGCCATTTTAGCGGCATGAAGGACACTAGGCCGCCACCGATGATCATTGCTCCGGACCCGGACGCTCCCGGCCTGTCGCAGCCGGTGACGGGCGTTGATGAATCCGGCGCGCCGGTGACCCTGCCCGTGGTCACGGAAAAGCCGCTGACCCTTTATCTGAACCGCCAGGAGATCGTCACCTCGATGACCATCGGTGACTGGCCTGCGGAACTCGCCGTCGGCTATTTCCTGAACCAGAACATGCTTCATGACGATGATGTCATCACCGGAATTGACCATGATGACGATCTTGGCGTGGTCATTGTGCGAACCGAGCGCGAGACCGATTTCGAGGCGAAGATGAAGCGCAGGATCCGCACCAGCGGCTGCGCCGAGGGCACCGCCTACGGCGATATGATGGAACGGTTCGGGGAGATTCGCCTTGATCCCGACATGCGGCTTCGCGCCTCGCAGCTTGTGCCGCTGAGCCGGGCCATCAACACCACGCCAAGCCTGTATCTCAGCGCCGGTGCCATCCATGGCTGCGTGCTGTGCGACGCGAACAGGCCGCTTGTCTATATGGAGGATATCGGCCGCCACAACGCCGTCGACAAGATTGCCGGCTGGATGTTCCTGAACGGCGTCGCGCCGGATGACAAGATTTTCTACACCACCGGCAGGCTGACGACCGAGATGGTGATCAAGACCGTGCAGATGCGAATTCCGATCCTGGTCTCGCGCTCTGGCTTCACCAACCAAGCGGTGGCGCTGGCCCGCGAGGCGGGACTGACCCTGATCGGCCGCGCGAAGGGCAAGCGGTTCATTGCGCTGAGCGGTGAACACAGAATCATTTTCGACGGTGACCGCACGGGTGACGACATCGCCGATACGGTCTCTGCGCAGCGTGCACACAATACATCTTGGCGGGGCGATGGCGGGGCGCGCTGAGATGGACCGGATCTCGCCGCTCTATCTTCTCCTGGCCGGGGGCAAGTCGCGGCGCATGGGCGGCGGCGACAAGAACCTGCTTAATCTCGCGGGAAAGCCGCTGATGGCGCATGTGATCGAGAGATGCGTCCCCCAGGGGATGCCTGCGGTGATCAATGCCAATGGCGATGCCGGGCGGTTTGCCGGATTCGGCCTTCCTGTCATCGCCGATGTGGTGGACGGCTTTGCCGGGCCGCTGGCCGGTGTGCTGACCGGGCTGGAACATGCGGCGGCGCATCATCCCGACGTCACCCATGTGATCAGCCTTGCCACCGATGCGCCCTTTCTGCCACGCGACCTGTCGGTCAGGCTGATGGCGGCGGTGGCGGACGGGGCTGAGATGGCGCAGGCCTGCTCGAGCGGGCGGCGGCATCCGGTGTTCGCCGTCTGGCCGGTGGCGATGGCAGCCGGCCTTCGCGCGGCGCTGGTGGAAGACGGGCTTCGCAGGATTGATGACTTCACCGCGCGCCATGACTGCGCCATTGTCGAGTTCGCGGCCGAGGGCGCGGGCGCGCCGGACCCGTTCACCAATCTGAACACGCCGGAGGATCTGGAGGCGGCGCGGGCAGGGCCAGCTGCTGGCACTGAGGGGTGACTGGCGGGCGGCATGGGCGGCTGAAGGTGGCTTTTGCCGGCGAAATTCGCTAGAACGCGACGGAACGAGGAACGGGGCGGCCCATGGCTGATGATTCACGGAACCGCAAATCACCGCAGGACAGCACCAGCGATGCCGCCATCGGCGCGGCGCGCGGGCTGTTCGCCGCCTATGGCAGCGCCATCACCCGTCTTGACGCGAACCTGGGCGCGCCTTTCGCCGCGGCGGTCGATCTGGTGATGAAGGCCGGCGGTCATGTTGTTGTCTGCGGCATGGGAAAATCCGGGCTGATCGGCCGCAAGATCGCGGCGACGCTGGCATCGACCGGCACACCATCGTTGTTCCTGCATCCGGCCGAGGCCATTCATGGCGATCTTGGCATGGTGCGGCGCGGCGATGTGGTGATCCTGATTTCGAATTCGGGCGAGACCGAGGAGATTGTCAGGATCCTCCCCGCCTTTCAGCGGCTCGATGCGCGGATCATCGCGATGACGGCGTCGGCAGGCAGCAGCCTGTCGAAGGCCGCCGAGATCACCCTTGATATCTCGGTTGACCGCGAGGCCTGCCCGCTGAACCTGGCGCCGACGACCTCGGCCCTGAACACGCTTGTTCTTGGCGATGCCATTGCCGTGGCCCTGATGGAGGCGCGGGGCTTCGAAGAGGCCGATTTCGCCCGCACCCATCCTGGCGGTGCGCTGGGACGCCGCCTTCTGACACGGGTTTGCGATGCGATGCGCGCCGACAATCTGCCGTTTGTTGACCCGGACCTGCCGGTTCAGGACGCCATCATCACCATGACCGAGGGGCGGCTCGGCCTCGCGCTTGTCGGCACGGCGGACGCGCTGACGGGAATTCTCACTGACGGCGACCTGCGCCGGCTTCTGATGCGCGGCGTCGATCTGGCCAGCACGCCGGTCAGCGAGGTGGCAAGCCCAAGCCCGCTGACCATCGCCGGGGACCTGCTGATAGCGGATGCCGAGGCGCGAATGCAGGAATCGCGCGTGCAGTGTCTTGTCGTCACCGATGACAATGGCCGCGTCGAGGGCGTGGTGCAGATTTTCGAGTGATGCCGCCTGTCGGCATCGCGGGTGGCTTGCGCTGGTGATGAAACTATCCGATTTCGATTATGAGCTGCCGCCGGAAGCCATCGCGGCCGAACCCGCCCGCCCGCGGGATTCGGCGCGGCTTCTCGATCTCGATGGCACGACCATCCATGACAGGATCATTCGGGACCTGCCGTCGTTGCTGCGGCCGGGCGATCTTCTGGTGGTCAACAACACACGGGTGATCCCGGCACGGCTCGCCGGCCGCCGGGGCGAGGCCGGCATCGGCATCACCCTTCACAAGCATGAGGGCGGGGCTGACTGGCAGGCTTTCGCCAAGCCTGCCCGCAAATGCCGGCCTGACGATGTGATCCGTTTCGCGGACGGATTTGCCGCGCGGGTGCGCGGGCGCGGCGAGGGGGGCGAGGTCGGCATCACCTTCATCGACCCGCACAGCGGGGTCGCCCTTGGCGCCGCAGCCATCGAAGCCGGGCTTGCCGCCTATGGCAGCATGCCGCTGCCACCCTATATCCGCCGTCCCGACGGCAGCACCGATGCCGATGACAGGGATTACCAGACGATGTTCGCGGCCGAGGCTGGCGCCGTCGCCGCGCCCACCGCCGGGCTGCATTTCACGCCGGAGCTGACCGCCGCGCTGGCGGATGCGGGAATCGGCATTGCCGAGGTCACGCTTCATGTCGGGGCCGGCACCTTTCTTCCTGTCAGCGTCGAGAATATCGCCGAACACCGGATGCATGCCGAATGGGGGCATATTCCTGCGGCAACGGCTGAGCGGATCAATGCGGCCCGCGCCGATGGCGGGCGCGTGGTGTCGGTCGGCACCACCAGCCTTCGCATCCTCGAGGCCTGTTTCGCCGCCAGGTGCAGGGTCTGCGAGTTCGCCGACGAGACCGATATTTTCCTTACGCCGGGAAGCCGGTTTGGCGCTGTTGACATGCTGCTGACCAATTTCCACCTTCCGAAATCGACGCTGCTGATGCTTGTCAGCGCCTTTGCCGGCATGCAACCCATCCGCGACGCCTACAGCCATGCGCTTGACGGCGGGTATCGTTTCTTTTCCTATGGCGATGCCTGCCTGCTGCGGCTTGATCCGGCGGCACGCGCCGAAGCCATTGCGGGGTCACACCATGCCTGACTTCAATTTCACCCTGAAGACAACCGACGGCGCG
>CAJWVJ010000016.1 GCA_913048595.1 uncultured Alphaproteobacteria bacterium
CGCCAAGGTCGAGCTGGCCGCGGCGCTCGAGGCGGAGAAGGCCGCAGCCAAGGAGCAAGAGGAGCAGCCGCGGCAGCACCCGCATCGGGAAACGCCAGCGGTGGTATTTCAATGCCTTCTGGCGTCGGTCGCGGTGCCGGCAGGTCGGCAGGCGTGCCGCGGGCGCGCCGCGGCAGGGCCAGCCTGGTGAAGTCGGGAAGACTCATGACGCGCCTCCGTGATCCGTGACAAACGCCTCGAGGCTTGCGATGCGGTCGGTGGCGGCAAGACATTCGGCTGCCGACCGGAAAGCCTCTGTCGACACCCCGGCCGGAAGCGCGGCAAGACCGCATCCGATCACGATATCGGGCCTGGCATCGGCCACCGCGCTGTCCGACCCCGCCTCGAGCGTCACGGCTTGAATCCCGGCCATGCCAAGCCAGCGCCGGATCTGACGCTCCTCGTCGGCAGCATTGGTCGATGTCCCGCGAAGAATCAGAATCCGCGGCGGTCTGGCCGCTGCCTGCCGACGAAGCGATTCGACAAGCGCCGCAGGCCGGCGCACCCCGTCAAAGTCGCGCCAGGTCTCGGGTGGCGGGCCGCCGGTCGGCTGCAGCGTGACACCCAGAATATCATCCTCGCCGGCACGCAGCTTGTCCTCTCGTGCCGCTGCCGCCGCCTCGGCCTGCGCCGCGATCATACCGGCCTCCCGCGCGGCGGCGAGCCCGCCCTGCTGTTCAACCTGCTGAAAGGCCCGCCATCCGGCCTCGGCAAGCGCGGTGGTGCGGGATTCGATGAAGGGCGCGCCAGCCGCCGGATCAAGGCTCGCCGACAGGCCCGATTCCGCCATCATCATCACCTGTGACAGCCGTGTGATGCGCCGCGCGGCCGCACTCTCGCCGGTCAGGAGATCATGCCCGAATCCGGCCATGGCATCCGCCCCGCCAATCGCCCCGCCGAGAAACGCGGTCGTCGTGCGGAGCATGTTCACCTCGTCATCAAGAACCGACATCATGCGAAGCGAGGCATAGCCTTCCAACCGCAACGGCAGCGGCGCGATCCCGCAGGCGGCGAGAAGCCCGTCCCACAACAGGCGCATGGCCCGGCATTTCGCGGTGCCGGCGAACAGATCGGCCGGCAAGGCAAGCCGCGCCGAGACCCGCCCGACCATATCCGCGGGCGCGAGACCGGCCTGCTCGGCTCCGCGCAGCAGCGCTGCCATGCCGGCAAGCATGACGCCAAGTTCCTGCGCCGCGTTCAGGCCGGCATTGTGCTGTGCCCAGCCATCAATGCGGAACAGCCGGTGCGCCGCCGCCGCTTCACGATGAAGCGCCAGACCGTCATCCAGATGCGTCAGCGGATCAAGACCAAGATCGATATCGAGGGACCCGGCCGTGTCACCGGCAAGCGCCAGCAGGGCGCGGTAATGCGCGGGTCCCGCCGCCGCGCCGTCGAAGCCGATGCCGATGGCCGGCAACACCACCCCACCCAGCAGCCCGGCAAGATCATCGGACGAGGCGGCCTGCACCGACAAGGCCGTGGCCCCGCCGGACAGCGCCTCATGCACATCCGTGTTGGTCGCATCTTCGGCAAGCGGCTGGCAGACCTGCCAGCCACTGGCAAGGCGCTGGTGCGGGAAGGCCGGCAGCAGATGGTCCGCCGCGGCCTGGTCATCCGCCGTCACCGGATAGAACAGCTTCGTGACAAGCCCGTCCTCGTCGGTGCGGTCAAGGCTGTCCGGTGCCGCACCCTTCAGGATGCGCCGCACCATATCTGACCATGCCGCCATTTCGGCAGCCTCGAATTCCGCGTCGTTGAATACCATGGCCATCGGTTTCATTCTCATCCCTGCCGGGCTATAGTCCCGGCGAGATTCCGCCCCGCGCGGAGACCGTCCGAGGATAGCCAATGCCGGCCAGCAGCGCCACATCTGATTCCCCGGCACGCCACGACACAGCCTCGGGCTGGACCGGCGGCGACAGGATTGTTTTGCTGGCCCTTTTCGCGCTGGCCGCGCTGCGCTGCCTTGGCCTTGCCATCAGTCCGCTGGAGCTTGGCGTCGATGAAGCGCAATACTGGCTGTGGAGCACCGAATTTGATTTCGGCTATTACACCAAACCACCGCTGACAAGCTGGATCATCGGCCTGTCCTACGCCGTCTTCGGCCATCATGAGTGGGCTGTCAGGCTGCCGGCCGCATGGCTTCATCTGGCGACCGCGCTGTGCCTGTGGCGGGCCGCCTTCTGGATGGCCGGGCCGGACAATGGCCCGCTGGCCGGACGTCTGGCGGCACTTGTCTGGATGACGCTGCCGACCGTGGCGCTTGGCAGCTTCGTTATCTCCACCGACACACCGCTTCTTCTGTGCTGGTCGGCTGGGCTTATGGCGCTTGTCGGGGTGATCACGGGCCGGCTGCCGCAGACCCGCGGCATGGCGCTTGCCGGGGCCGGTTTCGGCGCGGCCATGCTATCGAAATACGCCGCCATATACGGCCTTGCCGGGATCGGCCTGTTCGCGCTTGTGATGCGGCGCGAGTCATCGCCTGTTGGCTTACGCGGGGTGATGGTCTTCCTGGCCGGCATGCTGGCGCTGGCCAGTCCCAACATATTGTGGAACCTTGCCAACGAGCTGACCACGGTGCGGCATCTCGGCGACAACGCAAACCTGGAGCGGCAGAGTTACAGCCTTGGCAACAGCCTCGGTTTCCTCGCCGCGCAGTTCGCCACCGCCGGCCCGCTTGTCTTCACCCTGATGTTCGGGGTGCTGCGGGCGCGTCGTGATGATCCCTGCGCCATGCTGATGCTCTGCCTGTCGGCACCGGTCATTCTGGTGATCATGATCCAGGCCTTTCTCAGCGAGGCCAACGCGAATTGGGCGCTGGCGGCGATGCCGGCGCTGGTGCTGTGGCTGGCGCGGTGGCTGACGACAGTACGCGCCTGGCTTGGCAGGCTTGCGATCGGGGTCAATCTGGCGCTGTCTGCGCTCGTGCTGGCAGTGACGACGGCCGGCACTCTTGGCCCGCTGACCCCGCAGTCGGACCCGTTCCGCCGGCTTCGCGGCTGGCAACCGCTGGCCATGGACGCCGCGGCGGCGATGCGATCCCACGATGCCGCCACGGTGATCGCCGACCGGCGGGCAAGCGCCGCCCTGCTGTCATGGCATTTCCATGGCACGGAAATCGCCGGCGGGGAGGTCATGGTTCTGGTGGTGGATGCCGATGGCCACCCCGGCAATCATTTCGAGCAGAATCTCGCCTGGGAGCCTGTGCCGGGGCGCCGACTCATCCTCCTGGACGACCGGGCGAGCCCGCCGCCGCTTGACGGGGTGATATGGCAGGCCGGCACACCGGCGCTGTCGCAGACGGTGATCAGCCACGCCTGCACGCGCCGTCTCTACATTCATCGCGGGGTGGAAGGCGGTTAGATCCTGCCCTGTCGGGTGATTTTCGCAAAAACGGCCAGCGTTTCCTCGCTGACGTGATGCTCTACCCCTTCGGCGTCCTCCTCGGCGATGGAATCCGGAACACCGATGGTGACAAGGAAATCGCGGACGACACGGTGGCGAGCACGGCTGGCTTCGGCAAGCGCCATGCCAGCTTCGGTCAGGAAGATCGACCGATAGGGCCGTGTCTCGACGAGCTCCTCGCGCTGCAGCCTGCGGACGATCGCGTTCACGGTCGGGCTGGTCACACCGAATCGGGCCGCCAGATCGACTGTCCGCGCCTCGCCGGTCTCGGCGATCAGGTCGGAAATCATCTCGACATAATCCTCGGCCACCTCGGACTGATGGGCGCGCCGGATGCGGTCGAATTTCGCCGCGCTGTCGGCAACCTTGGCGGGTGTGCCCTCAGATGCTCTGCTGCTGATATCGGATGCCATGGATGACTCGCCTGATGTTTCGCTATCTATAAAGACCTTCAATAAGTTTAGCCACATCAAATTTTTGATGATTGCTTTACATTGGAGCCACGCCAGACCGCTGCCCGGCAGCCGCATCGCGGTTGCGCCGGACGGCCTTGTTGGATAAATTCCGCTTCGAAACGAACGGGCGCGACCGGCATCTGGCGCTGCCCCCGTTCCCGTCCTCATCACAGCGGATCATTGCCATGGACCAGACAACAAGGACCGAACTCGAGGCCGCCGCCTTCCGGCGTCTTGTCTCGCATCTTCAGGGGCGCAACGATGTGCAGAACATCGATATGATGAATCTCGCCGGTTTCTGCCGCAACTGCCTGTCGCGATGGTATCGCGAGGAAGCCGCCGCCAAGGGGGTGGAGATGGAGGATGCCGCGGCCCGCGAAATCGTCTATGGCATGGATTATGCCGAATGGAAGGCGAAGCACCAGACCGAGGCGACCGACGCGCAGCGCGCCGCCTATGAACAGAACCACAAGCACGGCTGACCTCTTCAGCTGATCGGCAGCCACGCACCAGACACAGGCCGGCCTGACCGCCGCAAAACGGAGACATACCCATGACCCTGATCCCCGGAAGCGGCGCCGGCGCCGAGCAGCTCACCCAGTTCATCGAGCGCATTGAGCGGCTGGAGGAAGAAAAGCGCGCCCTGATGGCCGATATCCGCGACGTATACAGCGAAGCCAACGGCACCGGGTTCGATCCGAAAATCATGCGCCAGCTTGTCAAGATGCGGGCCATGGACCGCGAGCTCCTTCAGGAACAGGACGAGCTTCTGGGAACCTACCGCGCCGCGGTCGGGCTTGTCTGAGCCGGACCGACGCATGGCCAGCACCCATTTCGCCACCCGCCTTGCCAACGCCATCCGCAGCAGCGGCACGCCGCTCTGCATGGGAATCGACCCGCATCCGGCCATGATGCCGTCGCTGTTCGGCGATGTGTCGGAGGCCGGCCATCCGCGGACCATCCGCGCCATCTCAGATTTCACCATGGCCTGCCTCGAGGCGGCCAGGGGCAGGGTCGCCGCAATCAAGCCGCAGGCCGCCTTTTTCGAGGCTCAGGGCCCTGACGGCATGCGGGTGCTTGCCGCGCTTGGCCGCGCCGCGGTGGATTCCGGCATGCTGGTGATCATGGACGCCAAGCGCAATGACATCGGCAGCACCAATGCCGCCTATGCGCAGGCCTGGATCGGCCATGAGGCCCCCTTCCCGTCGGACGCGCTGACGGTCAACACCTATCTCGGGCTCGACACGCTGGAGCCACTGCTGGCGCGCGCAGATGCGGTGGGGGCGGGGCTGTTCGTTCTGACCCGCACCAGCAACCCGGGAGCCGGGGCACTTCAGGACCTGGATGTCGGCGGCAAGCCGCTGTTCCATAATCTGGCCGAACAGCTGGCGCCGCTTGCAACGGCGCGCTGCGACGCGGCGGGCCGCTCGGCGCTTGGAATCGTCGCCGGGGCCACCTGGCCGGATGAGGCACGGGCGCTTCGCGCAATCCTGCCATCCGCGCCCTTCCTTGTCCCCGGATTCGGGGCGCAGGGCGCCGGACCCGCCGACGCGCTTGCCGGGCTGACGCGTGACGGCGATGGCTGGCAGAACGGGCTGATCAACAGCACACGCGGGCTGATCTTTCCGAAATCCGCGGCCGATGCAGGCGACATCGCCTCCTGGCGGGACGCCATCGACCAGGCCATATCGGACAGCTGCGCCGCGCTTGCCAGCGTCTGAAATATTTCCAGTTTCTTACCAGTGTTTCACGTGCTCGTTACCTAACGCTTTTGGCCTTTTTTCCGGGCCTTAAATCCCATCATCATCCAGCTTGAATGTATGACCGACCAGCAGGTTGGCATCGTCGCGCCGGCGGCGCGCCGATGTCTCAGGGTGATGAAGATGACGCAGGAAGCAGAAGGTAATGTCGAGGTCAGCGAAGGTAAGCTGGTCTGGTACAATGAACGCAAAGGGTATGGATTTGTCCGCATCGACGAGGAGGAGGTGTTTCTCCACCGATCGACGCTGGACCGGTTCGGCCTTGTGCGGCTTCTTACAGGTGACGTTGTCACCGTCTCGCTGAGCACCAACGAGCATGGCCGGGTGATCAAGGATCTGCTGTCGGTGGAACGGCCGCTGACGCCAAGTCCGCCCGCCGCCACCGAACCGGAGGATGGCGAGGTGCGCGCGGTCGTGAAATTTTTCAACGACCTTCACGGATACGGATTCGTCACCGCCGACAACATGGACGAGTATGTCTTCGTCCATTCGCGGGTGCTGAATGATTGCGGGTTTCATTCCCTTATGCAGGGGCAGAAGCTTCTTGTGCGGGTCGATAATTCAACCCGTGGCCTGCAGGTGAATTCGGTTCGTCTTCTGGCGGAATAGGCGCGCTTGCACGCGGGTCCGTCGAACAGCGAAAAGAAACTCTTTCGCTTTGACGGGGCGGGGCGTTAAGCTCGCGGCGGTTTCAGATCATTCCGGCCCGCTTTGGGCTTGGGACGGCCGATTTCACACCCCAGCTTTACGATGGCAAGCGACTCATGACAGCCACATCCTCCTCACCGCTGGCTGACAGGCGGTGGCTCAAAGTTCTGATCGCCGGCGCCGCGCTGGTCACCGTGACCTTCGGCATCCGCCAGGTGTTCGGGCTGTTTGTCGTGCCGATTTCGACCACGCTTGAAAGCGGGGTGCAGACCATCGCGCTGGCGATTGCCGTGCAGAATCTGATCTGGGGCTTCTCCTCGCCTGTCTTCGGTGCGATGGCGGACCGTAGCGGTGCCTGGAAGGTGGCTATACTGGGCGCGTTGATCTATAGCTGCGGGCTTCTTTCGACAGCCTTCATTGTTTCGCCGGGAGGGGTGTTTCTCGGCCAGGCGCTGATCGGCCTCGGGCTTGGCAGCGCCGGCATCTCGATCGCGCTTGGCGCGGTCGGGCGGGTGGTGCCGCCGGAACGCCGGTCGCTGGCCTTCGGGCTGGTGACAAGTTTCGGGTCTTTCGGCCAGTTCGCGCTGCTGCCTGTCACGCAGATGATGATCGGCGCGCATGGCTGGCAGATGGCGCTTGTCATCCTGTCCTTCCTGACCGCGGCGATGATGGCGATGGCCCTTGGCATGCGCACGGCCTCGCAGGCGCGCACCGCCGAGATTGCGGTGGAATTGTCGACGGCAGATGCCCTTCGCCTCGCCGTGCGAAGCCGTGACTATCTTCTTCTGACGGCCGGCTTCTTTGTCTGCGGACTGCAGCTTGTGTTCATCACCACACACCTTCCAGTATTCCTGTTCGACAATGGCGTCGACGCCAAAACCGCCAGTTGGGCGCTTTCGCTTGTCGGGTTGTTCAACATTGTCGGGGCGTTTATCTGCGGCTGGCTTGGCGGCAAAATCTCCAAGCGCAAGATGCTGGCCACAGTCTATCTTCTCCGCGGCCTGATCATGTGCAGCTTCTTCCTGCTGCCGGTGACACCGGCATCGGCGCTGATCTTCGGGGCGGCGATGGGGCTTTTGTGGCTCGGCACGATCCCGCTGACAAGCGGCCTGATCGTCACCTTCTTCGGCCCGAAACATCTCAGCATGCTGTACGGGATCGCCTTCGCCTCGCACCAGGTGGGGTCCTTTGTCGGCTCCTGGCTCGGCGGGGTGCTGTATGACATGACGGCGAGCTATACCATCATGTGGTGGCTGAATGTCGGCGCGGCGCTGTTCGCCTTCGCGGTGAACTGGATCATCCGGGAAACGCCGGTGAGGATTCCCGAGGCCAGCCCGACCGCCGCCTGAGCCGGCATCCGGACAGGTGGATCAGTCCTGCTCGCCAAGCCAGCGTTCGGCATCGAGCGCCGCCATGCAGCCCATGCCGGCCGCGGTAACCGCCTGGCGGTAGATCTTGTCAACACAGTCTCCGGCGGCGAACACACCCTCGACAGAGGTACGGGTGCCGCCTGTTTCGGCGATGATATAGCCTTCCTCGTCAAGGGTCAGCGCGTCCTTGAAGGCGGCGGTGGAGGGGTCGTGGCCAATGGCGACAAACATGCCTTGCACGGAAATCTCCAGATCATCCTCGCCAGTGGTCGAGGCAAGCCTGAGCGCGCTGACGCCGCCATCGTCGCCGAGCACCTCGGACACGGTGCGGTTCCATTCGATCCTGATCTTGTCATGCTTCAGAAGCCGGTCCTGCATGATCTGCTCGGCGCGGAGCGAATCCCGCCGGTGAACCAGTGTCACCGAGTTGCAGATATTGGCAAGATAGAGCGCTTCCTCGACAGCCGTATTGCCGCCGCCGATCACCGCAACATCACGCTCCTTATAGAAGAAGCCGTCACAGGTGGCGCAGGCCGAAACGCCGCGCCCGTTGAAGGCCTGTTCCGATTCAAGGCCAAGCCAGCGCGCCGAGGCCCCGGTGGCGACAATCACCGAATCCGCTGTCATCTCGTCACCCGAATCAAGCGTCATCCGGAACGGCCGGGCCGAAGCGTCGAGCGAGGTGACGATATCATAGACAACCCGCGCCCCGACATTTTCCGCCTGCGACTGCATTTCGGTCATCAGCCAGGGGCCCTGGATCACGTCGGCGAAGCCGGGATAATTCTCGACATCGGTGGTGATGGTCATCTGTCCACCAGGCTGCAGGCCGGCGATGATGACCGGCGATAGATTGGCGCGCGCCGTATAGATGGCGGCTGTCAGGCCGGCGGCGCCGGCGCCGATGATGACGACTCGTTCGTGGGTAACATTGGACATGAGGCGGACTTTCGAAATGCTGTCAGACAGTCTGTGGCGGTTGGTCGGCTGTAGGCGGTTTACGCCTGCAAGGGCGGGCACCGGATGGACATGGATGTTTGGTCGCGACGGGGACGCTCCTTTCGGCGTGCCAAATCGGCGACGCAATGGTAGCGTCCCCCCATGATCAAGCCAAGACTGTTCACGGCTGTTTTCATCGCCCTTCTGGCCCTGCATGGTGCCGCCGGGCGGGTGGCCGCCGAAATGCCGCCGCCGGTCGACGGCGTCGACTGGATGGCCGGAACCGCCATAGAGGGCGGAATCATTCTCGGCCGCGCCGCGCCCGGGCAACGGCTGAGCCTCGACGGCGCACCCCTGGCGCTGTGTGATGACGGACGATTCATCATCGGCTTTCACCGCGAAAGCGACGCGCCGGTACGGCTGACTGTGACCGGGCCAACCGGGGACAGCCGCACATCCAGCCTTGCCGTCACTCAGCGCGACTATGACATCCAGCGGATTGACGGGCTGAAGCGTGACCATGTCACCCCGCCGCAGGAGGTGCTTGACCGCATCGGCGCCGACTCCGCCGCGGTGCGCGCCGCCCGCGGCATGCTGGATGCCGGCGATCAGGCAGGCGATTTCCTGACCGGATTCGACATGCCTGTCAGCGGGATCGTCACCGGCGTCTATGGCAGCCAGCGTATTTTGAACGGCGAGCCACGCCAGCCACATTACGGAATCGACATCGCCGCGCCGGCCGGTACCCCGGTTCTGGCCCCGGCGGGCGGGCGGGTGACACTCGTCCGCGACCTGTATTTTTCCGGCTGGACGCTGCTGATGACGCATGGTCTGGGGCTGAATTCAGCCTTTCTGCATCTGCAATCCGTTGATGTCACAGTAGGCGATGAGGTGCCGCGCGGCGCAGTGATCGGATATGTGGGGTCCACAGGCCGTTCGACCGGCCCACATCTCGACTGGCGGCTTGACTGGCAGGGGAGGCGGCTCGACGCGGCGCTTGTCAGAACGCAGCTTGCCGGCGGCAACTGACCAGGAACGGCAGGATGGCGCGCACGATCTTCATCTTCGGGCTTGGCTTTGTCGGACGACGGCTTGGCCACCGGCTTGCCGCCGCCGGGTGGCGGGTCCGCGGCACCACCCGCACCCTGTCCGGACTTGCCGCCGAGGCCGCCGCCGGATGGCAGATTCATGAATTCGCCGACGACAGGCCGCTTGCCGATGCGAAGGCGGCGCTGGACGGTGTCGATGCCATCCTGACCACCATCACCGCCATCGGCGGAAGCGACCCTGTTCTTGACGCGCATGGCGAGCTGATCGCCGGCTTTGGCGGCTGGACCGGCTATGTCTCGGCGACATCGGTCTATCCCGACCGGCCCGACGGGTTCTGTTACGAGGACACGCCAACCGACCCGGCGACCGCGCGCGGCCGCGCACGGGTGGCGGCAGAGTCTCGCTGGCAGGACATGCTTGGCACGGAAATTTTCCGGGCCGCCGGAATCTATGGCCCCGGGCGAAGCCCGTTCGACGCCCTTCGCGACGGCACGGCGCGGATCATCGAGCATCGCGGCCAGGTCTTCAACCGTATCCATGTCGAAGATATCTGCCGCATCATCGAGGCCGCCATGGAGACGCCGCGCCGCGGGCGCATCGTCAATCTTGCCGACAACAAGCCGGCGGCACAGGGCGATGTGGTGCGGCACGCGGCCGGTCTTCTGGGGGTTGAGCCGCCGCAGCCGCAGAGCCTTGAAGAGGCGAACCTGTCGCCGATGGCGCGCAGCTTCTATGTCTCGCGCCGCAAGGTCGCCTCGAAGGTCATCGGGCCGGAGCTTGGGCTTGATCTTCTCTATCCGGATTATGAAAGCGGGCTTGCGGCCATCCTGGCCGAGGAAGGCGGGGACTGAACCCGAAAACTCTATCCTCTTTGGAACTCGGCTGCCACTTCCGCCACCTCCTCGGCAGCCCCGAACACAAGCGGCACCCGCTGATGAAGCCCGCCTGGCGTGATCCCGAGGATCGGCACGCTGCCGTCGGTGGCCTGGCCGCCGGCCTGCTCGACAAGCATCGCGACAGGGGCCGCCTCATAGACAAGGCGAAGGCGGCCAGATTCATACCCGTTTCGTGCATCGGCGGGATAGAGGAAGACCCCGCCGCGGCTGATGATCCGCCAGGTCTCGGCGACAAGCGAAGCCACCCAGCGCATGTTGAAATCTTTGCCCCGCGAGCCGTCCGCCCCGGCAAGACAGCCATCGACATAGCGGGTGATCGGGGCTGGCCAGTGCCGGCTGTTCGAGGCGTTGATGGCGAATTCGCGGGCCGACGCGGGAACCCGCACCGCGTCGTCGATCAGCAGGAAGCCGCCATCATCCGCCATGCGGAAGCTGGCGGTGCCGTCACCCACGGTCAGCAGCAGGGTCGTCTGCGGCCCATAGACGAAGAAGCCGGCGGCAAGCTGATTGCGGCCCGGCTGCAAGGCGCCGCCGTCAGCCGGCAGGATCGAGAAAATGGTCCCCACAGACACATTCACGCCAATATTTGAGGACCCGTCGAGCGGGTCGCAGGCAACGATCAGCCCGCCATCGGCGGCAAGCGGAATGGCCTCGTCGCGCTCTTCCGACAGATAGGCGGCGACCGCTGCCCCCTTCCCCGCGGCTGTCAGGGAATCCAGAACGATCTCGTCTGCGATGACATCCAGCTTTTTCTGGGTGTCGCCGTCGGCATTGACCGCGCCGGCGGCGTCATCAAGGGCGGTTGCCGGCGACCTGATCTCGGCGGCGATGGCGGACGCCGCCCCGGCAAGCCCCAGGATCGCGGCGGCGACAGGCGCATCCGCCCGCGCCGCAAGATAGCTTCCCAAATCACCCATGATCACAACTCCTTGCCTGTCCTAACCAGGTTCGCCACAGAAAAAACGCCCGTGCCGGGTGGGGCACGGGCGCCGGTCTTGTCGCTTCACCGGCGTCTATTCGCGGTTGCCGAACAGGCGCAGGATGAAGAGGAACATGTTGATGAAGTCGAGATAGAGCATCAACGCCCCGAAGATCGACTTCTTGGTGGTCTCGGCCTGGCTGTCGCCAGCCATGTACATCAGCTTAATGCGCTGCGTGTCCCAGGCTGTCAGGCCGGCGAAGATCAGCACGCCGACGACGGAGATCACCAGATCGAGCTGCGTCGAGGCGAGGAAGATATTCACCAGCGAGGCCAGGATCAGGCCAATCAGGCCGATCACCATGAAGGACCCCATCGCCGACAGGCTGCGCTTGGTGGAATAGCCATAAAGGCTGAGTCCGGCAAAGGCACCCGCGGTGATAAAGAAGGCGCGCGCCACGCTTGCGCCGGTATAGACCATGAGGATCGACGCCAGCGACAGGCCCATCAGCCCGGCATAGACGTAGAACATGTTGCGGGCCTTGCCGGCCGACATGGCGTGCATCCGCGCGGACAGCCAGAAGACCATGCCGAGCGGCGCCAGCATGACAACCCACTGAAGCGGCGTGTTGAACAGCAGCGAACCGAACTGGGTCAGGTACATCTGTCCGTCAGGGCCGGTGGTGGTGGCCAGCATTTTCGTGCCGTAGGCGAAGAAGCCCGTCAGCAGCAGCGCGGTCGTCATGTGGTTGTAGACGCCGAGCATGTAGGCGCGCAGACCGAGATCAACCTGTGATGCCTCGGCAGCGCTTGTGTTCATAAATCGATTATCAGCCATTGTTACCCCCTGATCGATAATCCGTTTCCATAAATATATTCCGGGAAGGGTGTGGATTCAAGGATTTGAACCTGTATTGTCCGGGTTCCATCATGTCGCATCCGCGCCCGCGGCCTGCGGCGGCTCCCCGGCCGCCTTTCCGGTGCCCGTGCGCTGGCGGCGGCCACGCTCGGACGCGGATTTCAGCTGCCCGCAGGCGGCCAGGATATCGCGCCCGCGTGGTGTGCGCACAGGCGAGGCATAGCCGGCCTTCAGAACCTTTGCCGCAAAGGCCTCGATCCGTTCGTCCGGGGAACATTCATACGGGCTTCCCGGCCACGGATTGAACGGGATCAGGTTCAGTTTCGAGGGGATGCCGCGGATCAGCCTGAGAAGCCCGGCGCAATCCTCGTCGGTGTCATTCACCCCGTCCAGCATCACGTATTCCCAGGTGATGCGGCGCGCGTTCGAAAGCCCGGGATAGTTGCGGCAGGCCTCGATCAGCTCGGCAAGCGGGTATTTGCGGTTGATCGGCACCAGCTCGTCGCGAAGCTCGTCACGCACCGCATGAAGCGAGATCGCCAGATTGACTCCGAGATCGGTCCCGCAGCGGATGATTTCCGGCACCACGCCCGAGGTCGAAAGGGTGATCCGGCGCTTCGACAGCCCGACGCCCTCGCCGCTCATGATGATGCGCATGGCGGTGACGACATTGTCATAGTTGAACAGCGGCTCACCCATGCCCATCAGCACGATGTTGGTCAGGCGGCGCTCCGGCTTGCCGGCAGGCCAGTCGCCAAGCTCGTCCATGGCCAGCATCACCTGGCCGCAGATCTCGGCCGCGGTCAGGTTGCGCACCAGCTTCTGCGTGCCGGTATGGCAGAAGCTGCAGGTCAGGGTGCAGCCCACTTGCGAGGAAATGCACAGCGTGCCGCGGTCATTGTCCGGGATGTAGACGGTTTCCGCCTCGTTGCCGTCGGCGAAGCGAAGAAGCCATTTGATGGTGCCGTCCGTCGATTGCAGCCGGCGCGTGACAGCCGGGCGCTCTAGGCTGAACATCGCCGCGAATCTCTCGCGCACCGGCTTGGCAAGATCGCTCATCTCGTCAAAGGATGTCAGCCCGTGCCGCCAGACCCAGCGCCACAGCTGGCGGGCACGGAATTTCTGCAGGCCGGCGGCGGCGACCGCTTCTTCGAGGACGCCGATATCCATGCCCAGGAGCGACTGCCGCGCGCCATCAGGCATGGCCCCACCGTCCGGGGCGGTGTTCATGGAATCATCCATGACATTCAATGGCTGGTCCATCACATCCGGCACGCCATGGCGTGCCGCCTCGTTGCTGGCGACCTGTCGGCCGCGGGGCCTGCCGGCGGCGCGAGTCCTACTTGCAGGTCTTGTCGATCAGGTTCTTGGTCTTGGTGAACCCGGACAGCGAATAGGTATCGGTCGTCTTGGTGCCACGGCTGGATGTACCAACCACGGTCATCTTGCTGCCGCGCTTCATCGCCCGGATCATGGCGATGTCGTCCTCCTCGGATTCGGCATAGGCGCGACCCTCGATGGTGAACAGGGTGAATTTCTTGCCGTCGATATTCACCGTCACATCAGAATGTTTCTTGTGCTTGTAGCCGGCGGTGAACTGAACGACATTGCGCTCGGCCTTGCCGGGGCCGTGCGAGACGAAAACTCGGGCCTCGCCCCGGTTGTCGGGATCATATTTGCCGGCGGATTTGGTCGGCAGCGAGCTGATGAAACAGGTCCGCCCCTGGTCGTCATCGACGCGGAAAGCCTCCCAGTTCTTTTCAGACAGCATGCGTTTCGGATCAGCAGCCTGTGCGGTTGCGCCCGCCAGCATGACCATCGATACAGCCACGCCCATCACGAAAAGGTTGCGCGTCATTCTCATGTTCCGAACATCTTTCCTTTCTGTCTGCTTCAGCACATTCTTCTGTTTCCGTCTGCGTCTGTGTGCATCGGGATCATGGCAAGAATGTGAAAACCGGCGGCAATGTAAGCCACCTCGCGGGGCGATGCAAAGAATTTTGGGGGCGAGGCCGCCTAGCCGTCCAGACGTGCCAGCAGACGTTCGACCGACGGCAGGATGCGGCGCGTGATCTCGGCGATGCCGGCCTCGTTCGGATGCAGACCGTCATCAAGGTTCAGCGCCGGTTCCAGCGCCACACCTTCCAGAAAAAAAGGATAGAATTCAATATCATGGCGTTCCGCCAGCCCGGGATATATAGCATCGAAGGCGGCGATGTAGGACGGCCCCATATTGCGCGGAGCCATCATCCCGGCAAGAAGCACCTCGACCTCGCGCTCCCTGAGCCGCGTGACAATGGCCTCGAGATTTTCGCGCGCCGCCTCAGGAGGCAGCCCGCGCAGCATGTCATTGCCGCCAAGGACGATGATCACCGCCTGCGGATCATCGGCAAGCGACCAGTCGAGCCGCGCCAGCCCGCCGGCCGTGGTGTCGCCTGACACCCCGGCATCCAGCACCGTTACCCGCCGCCCGGCGGATGACAGGTCACGCTGCAGCTGCGCGGGAAACCCCTGGCCCGGCGGCAGGCCATATCCGGCGACAAGGGAATCCCCAAGCACCATCAGCCGCGTTTCGGCGATGGCAGGCAGCGCTGCCAATGCCGGCAGCAGCGCCGCCACCAGACAGAAAAACCGGACAGCAGGCCGGACTTTTCCGCAGACTATTCCATTGATCACGCTCATCCCTGCCACCATATCATCGTCATCGTCCGGTGCGATCCGACCGGCCTGCCTGCATCCCGATAGATTTAAGGTGCCGGCGCGGCGAATTCCACCCGTGACCGATGCACATATCTTGCCTGATGGAACATCCGAACATGCCCGAAACCAACGCACCATCCCATGCTGCCGGACAGCCGGAGACTGCCCCGGTGATTGCTCTTGAAGATGCGCGGCTGGCCCTGTCCAGCGCCGAGGGCATGGTGGAGATCCTGCGCGGCATCACCCTGTCGATCGCCGCTGGCCAGACTGTCGCCGTGCTGGGGCCAAGCGGTGCCGGCAAGACCAGCCTGCTGATGATCATGGCCGGGCTGGAAACCCTGACAGGGGGGCGCATCAGCCTTGCCGACCACGACATCACCGCCATGGGCGAGGACGCGCTTGCCGCGCTTCGCCGCGACCAGGTGGGGATCGTCTTCCAGGCATTCCGCCTGATCCCGTCGATGACGGCGCTTCAGAATGTGGCGGTGCCGCTTGAGCTTGCCGGCCGCGCGGATGCCGAGACAGCCGCCGCCGCCGCGCTTGACTCCGTCGGGCTTGCCCATCGCAAGACGCACCTTCCCGACCAGATGTCGGGCGGCGAGCAGCAGCGCGTCGCCATCGCCCGCGCCATTGCGCCGAAACCGCGTATTCTTCTGGCGGACGAGCCGACCGGCAATCTTGACAGCGGCACCAGCGAAAAGGTCATCGCCACCCTGTTCGAGGCGACACAGACAGCCGGCGCGGCGCTTGTCCTTGTGACCCACGACGCCGCCCTTGCCGAACGGTGTGGCCGCGTGCTGACCATCGATGATGGCCGCATTGTCGATGACCGCGCCACCCGCACGAGCGCTGCGTAATGGCCCCGCAGACACCCGTCGCCGCCGGTGAATCCGGCTGGGCGCTTGCCTGGCGCATGGCGCGGCGGGAAATCCGGGGATCGGTGGCCAGGTTCCGGGTGTTTCTCGGTGCGCTGATGCTTGGCGTCGCGGCCATCGGCACCGTCGGGTCGGTCGCCGAGGCGATGCGTGAGGGAATCGCCGGTAATGCCCGCCTTCTTCTTGGCGGAGATGTCGAGCTTCGAAGCCTCTACATGCCGACCCCCGAACCGGTGCTTGCGGCTGCCAGCCCACATGGCCGGCTGTCGCAGACGATGACAATGCGGGCCATGCTACAGGCCGGTGACGAGCGACGGCTTGTGGCGCTGAAGGCGGTGGATGCCGCCTGGCCGATGATCGGCAGCGCCACGCTTGGCAGCGGCGGCCCGCTTTCCGAGGCCATCGCGCCGGGCAGGATCGCCATCAATCCCAAGCTTGCCAAGGTGCTTGGCCTGGCGACCGGCGACATGGTGCGGATTGGCGAGGCCATGCTTGAGGTTGGTGACACGCTGACCTACGAGCCTGACAGATCGGTCAGCTTCGTGACCTTCGGGCCGCGTGTGCTGATGTCGCTCGACACGCTGGACTCCACCGGGCTGATGCAGCCCGGCGCGATGATCACCTATCGCACCCGCCTTCTTTTCGCCGAGACGGCCGACCGACAGCAGGTCGTCGGGGCCATCAAGGACGCCGCCAGGAACGGGCCGGTAAGGGTGCGCGACCTTGTCGACGCGGCCCCCGGATTCGATGTTTTCATCGACCGGACCGAGGTGTTCCTTGTACTTGTCGGGCTGACGGCGTTGCTGATCGGCGGGCTTGGCGTCGCCGGGGCGGTGCGCGCCTGGCTTGGCAGCCGTATGCCGGTGATCGCGACGCTGAAATGCCTTGGCGCGCCGGCGCAGCTGATTTTCCGGATCTATCTGCTGCAGGTGATGCTGATCGCCGGGCTCGGGGTGATTCTGGGGTTGGCGCTTGCCGCCATCGCGCCGGTCTTCGCCATCGATCTTCTGTCCTCCTACGTCACGGTGCCGATCGCGGTCTCCGTCTATCCGCTGCCGCTGGCGATCGCCGCTGGATTCGGCATGGTGACCTCGTTCCTGTTCGCCCTGTGGCCGCTGGCCAAGGCCGAGGAGGTGCGCGCCGCGAACCTGTTCAGGCGGCTGAACACCATGCCGGGCGGGCGTCCGCGCGGGCGCTATTTGGTGATCGCTGTGCTGGCGCTTCTCAGCCTTGCCGGTCTGGCGCTTGTGGCCACCCGCGACTGGCGGCTGACCCTGGCCTTCATTGGCGGCTCGCTTGCCGCCATCGGGCTTCTTGCCGGGCTTGGCGAACTGCTGCTGATCGGTATGCGGCGGCTTCCCGCACCGCGCTATGTGCCGGTGCGTCTGGCGCTGTCCGCCATCACCCGGCCGGGATCGCCGGTTCGCGCCATTGTCATCGCCTTCGGCCTCGGCCTGTCGGTGCTTGTCACGGTCGCGCTGTCACAGGCCAATATCGGGCGGCAGATCGACAGCCGCGTCGCCGATGACGCGCCGGCCTGGTTCTTCATCGACATTCAGCCTGCGCAGATCGAGCGCTTCATGGAGATCGCCTCGGGCACAAAGGGCATTTCGGATGTCGCCAAAACGCCGATGCTTCGCGGGCGCGTCACCGAACTCGGCGGCCGTCCCGCCGCCGATTACGATATGAAGAACGGCTCGGCCTGGGTGCTTCGCGGCGACCGCGCCCTGACCTGGTCGGCGACCCCGCCGGCAAGCGGCGAGCTGATCGCCGGTGACTGGTGGCCGGCCGATTACAGCGGCCCGCCGCTTGCCTCGATGACAGCCGAAGAGGCGCGCGAGCTTGGCGTCTGGATCGGCGACAGCGTGTCGTTCAATGTTCTTGGCAGGCCGGTCACAGCCGAAATCACCAATATCCGCGATGTCGAATGGGAGAGCTTCAGCATCAATTTCGTCTTCGTGCTGTCGCCGGGCCTTCTGGACAAGGCGCCGCACAGCTGGATGGCGACAGCGCATGCCGATGACGAGGATGCCGCCATCAGGGTCGACCGCAACATCGCCGACGCCTTTACCAACATCTCGGCCATCTCGGTCCGCGAAGCGGTGGACACCGCGCAGCGGGTGATCGGCCTTCTCGGCGCGGCGGTCCAGATGACGGCGCTTGTCACCCTTGTCGCCGGCATCGCCGTTCTGGCCGGCACCGTTGCCAGCACCGAGGCACAGCGGCTTGCGGATTCGGTGATCCTCAAGGTTCTGGGGGCGACGCGCGTGGCCATCACCATCGCCTGGTTTCTTGAATATGCGCTTCTCGGCCTGCTGGCCGCAGCGGCGGCGGCGATCATCGGCAGCCTTGCAAGCTGGGGCATGATCGCCGGCTTCCTGAACGCGGATTTCGAGCTCGATTTCCTGCTTGTTCTCGGCACCACCATGTTCGGCGCGGCCGGCACGGCCATGCTTGGCCTGGCCGGTGCCGTTCGCACGCTGGGTCGCAAGCCGGCGCCGCTTCTTCGCGAGGTGTGACGACACGCCATCCCCGCGGTTGGCGTTTCACGCCAGAAAATGTCGCTTGCGGGCCTCATGGCGGGTGCATAGCTTCCAGAATGAAGCCTGTCTCTACTGAAGAATCGGGCCATCAGCCCGACGCGAGGTGGCATGGTGAGCGACCAGGACTATTCCGGATTCCGGATTCTGCGTGAAGGTCTGACGGGCAACCGTGGCTGGCGGCCTGCCTGGCGCGATCCGGACCCGCAGCACGCCTATGATTTCGTCATTGTCGGCGGCGGCGGGCACGGGCTGGCGACGGCCTATTACCTGGCAAGCCAGTTCGGCGAGGCCTCGGTCGCGGTGCTGGAAAAGGGCTGGATCGGCGGCGGGAATGTCGGCCGCAACACCACCATCATCCGCTCGAACTATCTTCTCGACGGCAACCAGCCCTTCTATGAATTCTCGCTGAAGCTCTGGGAAGGTCTTGAGCAGGATTTCAACTACAACGCGATGGTCAGCCAGCGCGGCGTCTACAATATCTACCATTCCGACGCGCAGCGCGACGCCTATCGCCGCCGCGGCAACGCGATGATCCTGCATGGCGCCGATGCCGAGCTTCTCGATGCCGACCAGCTTCGCGCCGAATGTCCGTTCCTGAATTTCGAGAATGGCCGCTTCCCGTTGCTTGGCGCACTGGTGCAGCGACGTGGCGGCACCGTGCGCCATGACGCCGTGGCCTGGGGCTATGCCCGCGGGGCCGACCGGCGCGGCGTCGATATCATCCAGAATTGCGAGGTGACGGGGTTCCGCATCCAGAACGGGCGCTGCACCGGCGTCGAGACTAGCCGCGGCTTCATCGCTGCCCGCAAGGTCGGATGCGCCGTCGCCGGCAGCAGCAGCCGCGTGATGCAGGCCGCCGGCCTCCGCCTTCCGATCGAGAGCCATGTCCTGCAGGCCTTTGTCAGCGAGGGGCTGAAGCCGATCATCCCCGGCGTCGTCACCTATGGTGCCGGACATTTCTACATCAGCCAGTCGGACAAGGGCGGCCTTGTCTTTGGTGGCGATATCGACATGTATAATTCCTACGCGCAGCGCGGAAACCTGCCGGTTGTGGAGGATGTCTGCGAGGGTGGCATGACGCTGATGCCGATGGTCGGGCGGGCCCGCATGGTGCGCATGTGGGGCGGCATTATGGATATGAGCATGGACGGATCGCCGATCATCGACCGCACTCCTATCGACGGCCTCTATTTCAATGGCGGCTGGTGCTATGGCGGCTTCAAGGCGACGCCGGCCTCGGGGTGGTGCTTTGCCCATCTTCTGGCCACCGACACGCCGCATGAAACCGCAATCGCCTATCGCATGGACCGGTTCCGGCGCGGCGCCATGATCGACGAAAAAGGGTCGGGCGCGCAGCCCAACCTGCATTGAGGAGGCGGACCCGATGATCATCGACCACCCGCTTCTTGGCCCGCGTGACTCGCAGGAATTCGTGCTTCTTGGCGATGCCAGCCTTCTTGATAGGCCGGACTGGCAGGCCGAGAGCGCCGACGAAGCCTTCTATGAATACCAGTATCTTCGTGACAATCCGGCCGGAACGCATCGCGAGCTCTGGTACCATGAGATGGGCGACCGCAGCTGGCTGATCGTCACCCGTGATACCGTCAGCCACGCCGTGCTGAAGGTGGAGCTTGCCAGCGCGGTCGCGTCCGGGCGGAGGGACAGATGACCCAGGTGAACCGCCTCGATGGCGGACTGATCGACCGCGACACCCCGCTCGCCTTCACCTTCGACGGGCGGCCGTTCACCGGATATGCCGGCGACACGCTCGCCTCGGCGCTTGTCGCCAACGGCGTGCGGCTTGTCGGCCGTTCTTTCAAATATCACCGGCCGCGCGGCATAATCTCGGCCGGATCGGAAGAGCCGAACGGCCTTGTCGAGCTTCGTAACGGCGCGCGCCGGGAGCCCAACAGCCGCGCCACCATGACCGAGCTCCATGACGGGCTGGTTGCGGCAAGCCAGAACCGCTTCCCCTCGCTTGGTTTCGATCTGATGGGGGTGAATGACAGGCTGTCGGCCTTCCTTGGCGCCGGGTTCTACTACAAGACCTTTATGTGGCCAAAAGCCTTCTGGGAACGCGTCTATGAGCCGATCATCCGGCGCGCCGCCGGGCTTGGTGCGCTGTCTGGCGAGGATGATCCGGATGTCTATGACCGCGGGTTCCGTCATTGCGACCTTCTCGTGATCGGGGGCGGACCGGCCGGGCTGACAGCGGCGCTGACCGCCGGGCGCGCCGGCGCAGAGGTGATCATCGTCGATGAGGATTTCCGCGCCGGCGGACGGCTTCTTCAGGAACGCTTCACCATTGGCGGGCAGGGCGGGGCCGCATGGGCCGGGGCGGTGACGGCGGAACTTGCCAGCCTGCCGAATGTGCGGATCATGCCGCGAAGCACCGCCATCGGTGTCTTCGATCATGGAATCTATGGCGTTCTGGAACGCACCGGCGACCATGTCATGGCGCCGCAGGCCGGCAAGCCGCGGCAGATTTTCTGGCGAATCTATGCGCGCAGGTCGCTGCTGTGCAGCGGTGCCACCGAACGGCTGATCGGATTCGCCAACAATGACAGGCCCGGGATCATGCAGGCCGGCGCGGTACGCGGTTATGTGAACCGCTTTGCCGCCACCCCAGCCGAGCGCGTGGCCATCTTCACCAACAATGATGACGGGCATCGCACCGCCACCGACCTTGCCGCCGCCGGAGTCGATATCTCCGCGATCATCGATTCCCGCCACGACGCCCCGTCCAGCGATGTCGCCGAAGTGATGGCCGGCGCGGTCGTCAGCGGTACCAGCGGCCGGCTTGGCCTTGGCCATGTGAAGGTCAGCCTGGCGGATGGTGGCCATCGCCATGTCGATTGCGGCGCGCTTGCCGTGTCCGGCGGATGGAACCCGAATGTGCATCTGACCTGTCATCATCGCGGCCGTCCGGCCTGGCAGGACGACATCGCCGGTTTTGTTCCGGGCGAGGGCGTGCCGCCCGGCATGGGAGTCGCCGGGGCGGCGCGCGGCATCTTCAGCACGGCCGGGGCGCTTGCCGACGGGCAGGCCCGGGCCATCGCGATTCTTGCCGAGATCGGTATCACCGCCACCGCCGACAGCCTTCCCGAAGCCGAGGATGCGGCGGTGCGGATCACCCCGCTCTGGCATGTTCCCGGCAGGAAACGCGCCTGGCTCGACCAGCAGAACGATGTCACCGTCAAGGATGTGAAGCTGGCGCATCAGGAGAATTTCCGCGCGGTCGAACATCTGAAGCGATATACCACCCTTGGCATGGCGGGCGACCAGGGCCGCACCTCGAACGTCCTTGGCCTTGCCGTGATGGCGGAACTGACAGGCCGGACCATCGCCGAGACCGGCACCACCATCTATCGCCCGCCCTATACGCCAACCCCGATCGCGGCCTTTGCCGGGCGGTCCGTCGGACCGGATTTCCGGCCGACAAGGCTGCCGCCGTCGCATCACTGGGCCGTCGAACAGGGTGCCAGTTTCGTTGAGGCCGGCGCCTGGCTGCGGGCGCAATGGTTCCCGCGCGAGGGCGAAACAAACTGGCGTCAGTCGGTGGACCGTGAAGTGCTGGCCACGCGCGCGTCCGTCGGGGTCTGTGATGTCAGCACGCTTGGCAAGATCGACATTCAGGGCCGCGATGCCGGGGCCTTTCTCGACCTTGTCTACAGCAACGGCTTCTCTTCCCTTGCCGTCGGCAAGACCCGCTATGGGCTGATGCTCCGCGAGGACGGGATGGTGATGGATGACGGCACCACGGCGCGGCTTGGCGAGACGCATTACGTGATGACCACGACTACGGCCAATGCCGGCGGCGTCTACCGGCACCTGGAGTTTGTGCGCCAGTGCCTTCGCCCAGATATGGATGTGCAGCTGATTTCGGCCACCGACAGCTGGGCGCAGTTCGCCGTCGCCGGTCCGAACGCGCGGCATGTCCTGCAGCAGGTGATCGACCCGCAGCACGACATCTCGAACGACGCCTTCCCCTTCATGGCCTGCGCCGGGATCAGCGTCTGCGGCGGCGTGCCGGCCCGCCTGTTCCGGATTTCCTTCTCCGGCGAGCTCGCCTACGAGATCGCTGTCCCGTCGCGCTACGGGGATGCGATGATCCGCGCCCTGATGACGGCAGGCGAGCCATGGGACATCACACCCTACGGTACAGAGGCGCTTGGCGTCATGCGAATCGAAAAGGGTCATGTCACCGGCAACGAGCTCAACGGAACGATCACGGCGCGCAATCTTGGCATGGCGCGGATGGTTTCTGCAAAGAAGGACAGCATCGGCGCGGTGCTGGCCGGCCGTGAGGCGCTTGTCGCCGAGGACGGACTGTGCCTTGTCGGTCTCGAGGCGCTGGATGGCGGCCAGGTCATCGCCGGATCGCACCTGTTCGACGCCGACGGACCTGTCGATGCGGCGCATGACCGGGGCTACGTCACCTCGGCGGCCTATTCACCGCATGTCGGGGCCTCGATCGGGCTTGGCTTCATCACCGGGGGGGCGGACCGTCATGGCGAGGTCATCCGCGCGATGAACCTGCTTGAAGGCCGCTCGGCCCGGCTGCGAATCTGCAGCCCCCATTTCATCGATCCAGAAGGAGCGCGTCTCCGTGGCTAGCCTGACCCCGACAACCGCGCTTGGCGGCACCACCGCGTTCGACGAGACCATCGGCGGTATCCGCATTGCCGAGCAGGGGGCCCCGGTGATGGCCTCGCTTGCCATGCTGAAGGGCAAGGCATCTGCCTTCACAAAGGCCGCCGGCGCGCATCTTGGCGCGCTTCCCGGCCCCGGGAGGATTCAGGTGTACAACCGCATAGGCACCGTCTGGATGGGCCCCGACCAGTATCTTGTCGAGGGCATGGGGGCGGCGGCGCTTGCCGCGGCCTTCGGGGCCAGCGCCGCGGTCACCGACCAGTCGAATGCCTGGGTGCGGTTCGATGTGACAGGCGATGATGTGGTGGCGATGCTGGAGAGGCTGAGCAATGCCGACAGCCGCCGCATGGCGCAGGGCGACGCCACGCGCACCGCCATCCATCATATGCATTGCGTTGTGATCTGCCGGGCCGGCGGGACGGAGTTCACCATCCTCGGGCCGCGGTCGTCCGCCGCCTCGCTTCACAATACGCTGGTGGCGGCTGCGGCCTCTCTCTGAAGGCCGCACGCCCTTTTATCCGATCTGGAACAGGGCTAGAACAGCCCTTCGATCTCGCCGCTGTCATTCATCATGATGCTCTCGGCGGCGGGCGTGCGCGGCAGACCGGGCATGGTCATGATCTCGCCGCAGATGGCGACAATGAAGCCGGCGCCGGCCGACAGGCGAACTTCGCGGACAGGCACAGAATGGCCGGTCGGTGCGCCGCGAAGGTTAGGATCGGTGCTGAAGCTGTATTGCGTCTTCGCCATGCAGACAGGCAGATGGCCGTAGCCAGCCTCTTCCCACTGGCGCAGCTGGTCGCGGATCCGCTGGTCGGCGAGAATCTCGTCGGCGCGGTAGATGCGCTTGGCGATGGTCTCGATCTTATCGAACAGCGGCATCTCGTCGGGATAGATCGGCGAGAAGTTGCTGATGTCTGAATCGGCAATCTCGGCAACCCGCGTGGCAAGCGCCTCGGCACCCTTGCCGCCAAGCTCCCAGTGCCGCGAGATGATCGCCTCGCTTCCCTGTTCGGCGACATAGTCCTGAAGCGCCGCCACCTCGGCGTCGGTGTCGCCAAGAAAATGGTTGATGGCGACGACGACCGGCACGCCGAACCCCTTGAGGTTCTCGATATGGCGGCCAAGGTTGGCGCAGCCGGCCTGGACCGCGGCGACATTCTCTGCGCCGAGGTCGGCACGGGCGACACCGCCATTCATCTTCATGGCGCGCACCGTTGCCACCAGCACGACGGCGCTTGGCGCGATGCCGGCCTTGCGGCATTTGATGTTCATGAATTTCTCGGCACCGAGGTCGGCCCCGAAACCGGCCTCCGTCACCACATAATCCGAAAGTTTCAGCGCTGTCTTGGTGGCAATCACCGAATTGCAGCCATGCGCAATGTTGGCGAACGGACCGCCATGAACAAAGGCCGGGTTGTTCTCGAGCGTCTGCACCAGGTTCGGCTGCATGGCCTGCGCCAGAAGCACGGTCATCGCGCCATCCGCCTTGATGTCGCGGCAATAGACGGCAGAGCGGTCACGACGATAGGCGACGATGATGTCGCCAAGACGCTTCTGCAGGTCCTCGATGTCGGTGGCGAGGCAGAGAATCGCCATCACCTCGGAGGCGACGGTGATGTCGAACCCGGCCTGGCGCGGAAACCCGTTTGACACGCCGCCAAGGCTTGTCACCACATCGCGAAGCGCGCGGTCGTTCATGTCGATGACCCGGCGCCAGGTGACGCGGCGCTGGTCGATTCCGAGCTCGTTGCCCCAGTAGATATGGTTGTCGATCATCGCCGACAGCAGGTTATGCGCCGATGTGATGGCGTGGAAATCACCGGTGAAATGGAGGTTCATTTCCTCCATCGGCACCACCTGCGCATAGCCGCCCCCGGCGGCTCCGCCCTTCATGCCGAAGCAGGGGCCGAGGGACGCTTCGCGGATACAGACCGTGGCCTGCTTGCCGATGGCGTTCAGACCGTCGACAAGGCCCACCGTGGTGGTGGTCTTGCCCTCGCCAGCCGGAGTGGGGTTGATCGCCGTCACCAGGATAAGCTTGCCATCCGGCTTGCCATCCTGCGCCTTGATGAATTCGGCGGAAACCTTGGCCTTGTCATGGCCGAAGGGCAGAAGATCCTGCGAGGGAATGCCAAGCTTGGCGCCAATGTCCTGAATTGGCTGCTTGGCGGCCGCGCGGGCGATTTCGATATCCGACTTGGGGCTCATGGCGGGGGGAGTCCTTTGAATGAAGAGGCACCGTGGGTTGTGGTTACCTGCCAATAGGCCGCGACAGTTTGCCCTCGTCGCCACAAAACGACCCAGAACCGCCCCCGTCACCTGTGGCCGGAGAGGGCCGGAGAAGCGGAAAATCTGCGTTGCGGGGCGGCAAGTGATCGGCTAAGAGAAACGCCATGAAACAGGATCACGTCAAAAAAGTCGTGCTTGCCTATTCCGGCGGGCTCGACACCTCGGTCATTCT
>CAJWVJ010000017.1 GCA_913048595.1 uncultured Alphaproteobacteria bacterium
CTGTCACCGCAGCAACGCCGGCATCGCCAAGAAGCGAAGACAGGCCGCGGCCAAGGCCGCGCGGCTTGCCAGCCGCCCTGCCGGCCGATGTAGCCACCGGATCCGATGCCGGCGCAGCAGCATTCTTGCCCGTTGTCCCGGCGGGTTTCCCAGCAGCTTTTTTGGTGGCTTTCTTGGCTTTGGCTTTTTCAGGTTGTCTGGCCATTCCGGTATCCTTGGTCCTTGGTCCTTGGTTCGGCGGTCTTTGGTTCGGGGTGATCAGGCCGCCCGGGCTTCCTGCCGCAATAGTTCCGCCGCCAGCGCCGCATAGGCCTGCGAGCCGGGGCATTTCAGATCATAGATCAGCACCGGCTGCCCGAAGGACGGCGCTTCGGAGACACGCACATTCCGCGGCACCACCGTGTTATAGACCAGCTCGCCAAAGTGATCGCGTACGTCATTCGCCACCATGGCCGACAGTTTGTTGCGGCTGTCATACATGGTCAGGACAATGCCCTGCATCGACAGATCACCATTCAGTCCGGCGCGCACCGCATCAATTGTTCGCATCAGCTGCGAGAGTCCTTCAAGGGCGTAGAATTCGCATTGCAGCGGCACCAGCACCGAGGTGGCCGCCGCCAGCGCGTTTACCGTCAACATGCCAAGCGATGGCGGGCAGTCGATGATGATATATTCATAGCTGGCGGAAATCCTGGAAATCGCGCCACGAAGGCGGAATTCGCGGTCCGGCATGTCCGAAAGCTCGACCTCGGCCGCCGACAGGTCAATCACTGTCGGGATGATATTGAGCCTTGGGACCTGCGTTTTCTGGATGGTCTCATCAGCCGTGCTGTTGCCGGCAATCAGGCTGTAGCTGTTATGCCCACGATCGTCGATGCCAAGGCCGGTGCTGGCATTTCCCTGTGGATCGAAATCAATCAGCAGCACCGTTCGCCCGCAGGCCGCCAGCGCCGTCGCCAGATTGATCGAGGTAGTGGTCTTCCCGACACCACCCTTCTGATTGGCAACGGCGATGATGCGCTTTGATGGCGGCATGGTGCGGCAGTCTCCGGGCTAGGACTCTACCCTCAGGTCTACCACAAAAGCCTGGGGGTTGGTAAGGCTTGGATGGAGCCTGTGGGCGATATCCGGCCGCGCGGCGAGCGCCGCCAGCTCGGACTCGGCCTGCGCCCCTTTCAGGAACAGGCAGCGCGTGCCGGGCCGCATCTGCGCCGCCACAAGCTCGAGAAGCCTGTCCAGGGGCGCCAGCGCACGCGCCGTGATGATATCCGGGTCGAGCGACGGCAATGATTCAATGCGGGAATTGTGGATGGTGGCGCGGATTCCGGTCTCGCGGATGACCGTTTGCAGGAACACAGCCTTTTTCTGGTCGGATTCGGCCAGATGACACTCCGCCCCGCACAGCGCCGCCAGCACAAGCCCGGGAAACCCGGCCCCGCTGCCGACATCGAGAATACGGCCGGTGTCTTCCGGAATCAGCGGTACAAGCTGGGCCGAATCCCAGATATGGCGCATCCAGATATCAGGAAGGGTCGAGCCGGAGACGAGATTGACCCGTTTCTGCCATTTCTCGACAAGCGCCACATAGGCGGCAAGCCGGTCCATTGTTTCACGTGAAACAGTCAGCCGTTCGGCCAGCGCGGGCGGCAGGCTCATGCGCGCCCCGCCGCGGCAGGCGATGTGGCCTTGTCACGCTTCAGGGCACGAAGAACAGCGACAACGGCCGCCGGTGTCAGGCCGGGAAGCCTGTTGGCCTGGCCAATGGTCCGCGGGCGAAGGCGGATCATCACGTCACGTGCTTCCGCCGACAGGCCGCCAACAGCGTGATAGTCGAAATCGTCCGGGATAAAGATGGCCTCGTCGCGGTGAAGCGCCTCGATATCCGCCCGCTGCCGCTCGAGATAGCCGGCATAGCGGCAGTCAGCCTCAAGCTGCGGGCGAAGCGGCGGCGGAATATCCGCCAGCTCCGGCCAGAGACCGGTGAGCGCGTCGATCGTGATCCCCTCGAGAGTCAGCATATCCGCCGCGCTGCGCCGCCCGCCATCACGCGGGGCCGGCAGATCATGCGCCTGAAGCGCCTTCGGCAGGGCGCTGCTGGCCTGAAGCCGACATGTCGCCGCGGCCAGATCCCTGTGCTTTGTCCGCCACGCCGTCTGCCGCTCCGTCCCGACACAGCCAATGGCGATGCCGCGGTCGGTCAGCCGCTGGTCGGCATTGTCGGCCCGCAGCAGCAGCCGGTATTCGGCGCGCGAGGTAAACATGCGGTAGGGCTCCGGCGCCCCGCGGGTGATCAGATCATCGATCATCACCCCGATATAGGCCTCGGCCCGTGTCAGACTGAAATCCTCACTCTGGCCAGCGGCCCGCAAAGCGGCGTTGAGACCGGCGATCAGACCCTGCGCCGCCGCCTCTTCATAGCCTGTGGTGCCATTGATCTGACCAGCCAGGAACAGCGCGGGAAGCGCCTTCAACTCCAGACTGCGCGACAGCGACCGCGGATCAATGAAATCATATTCGATGGCATAGCCATATTGCAGGATGGCAGCCGTCTCCAGCCCCGGGATGCTGGCGATCATCGCATCCTGAACATCGCGTGGCAGGCTTGTCGAAATGCCGTTCGGATAAACCGTATGATCATCCAGCCCTTCCGGTTCGAGGAACAGCTGGTGGGATTCGCGCTCGGCGAACCGCTTGACCTTGTCTTCGATCGACGGACAGTAGCGCGGCCCCTGCCCGGCGATCTGGCCACTATAGACAGCCGACAGATGAAGCGATTCCGCAATTATCCGGTGGGTTTTGGCGGTGGTGCGGGTGATCCCGCAGGCGATCTGCGGGACGGTAATCCGCTCGGTCAGGGTCGAGAACGGCACCGGCGGATCGTCGGCCGGCTGCATTTCCAGCCTGTCCCAGGCAATGGTGCGGCCATCCAGACGCGCCGGCGTGCCCGTCTTCAGCCTGCCAACCGCCAAATCGAGCGCGCGAAGCCGCGCGGCCAGCGCGTTGGACGGCGCCTCGCCAACACGGCCGGCCGGGGTAATCTCGCTGCCAAGATGGATCAGGCCGCCAAGGAAGGTGCCGGTTGTCAGCACCACCGCGTCGGCCCGCCATGACCGGCCATCCTCGCCGATCACACCGCGGCAGCGCCCGTCCTCGACGATCAGGTCGCCAACAGCCACCTCGATCACCGTCACGCCCGCCTCGGCGATCAACCGCTGTATCGCCTCGCGATAGAGCTTGCGGTCGGCCTGTGCGCGCGGGCCATGCACTGCCGGGCCACGCGATTTGTTGAGCATCCGGAACTGAATCCCCGCTTGATCGATGGCGCGGCCCATGATTCCGTCCAGCGCGTCGATCTCGCGAACAAGATGGCCCTTTCCCAGACCGCCGATGGCCGGATTGCAGGACATCTCGCCAATCCTGTCGGCGCGCATCGTCACAAGACCGGTTCGCGCGCCCATGCGCGCGGCCGCGGCGGCTGCCTCGCAGCCCGCATGCCCGCCTCCGACGATGATCACGTCAAAATCCAAGAGTGCCGTCCCATTGCCCTGTCAGATATTTCTCACGGCCGCTTTATGCGCCCTTTGGGGCTATTTTCCAATGCAAAAGCTGGAAAAAATGCTGCCAAGGAGATCCTCGACATCAATCTGGCCGGTAATCCGGCCAAGGCTGTCGGCGGCGCGGCGATACTCCTCGGCGGCCAATTCGGGTGCCATCGCCAGATCATGCGCCTGCGCCGCCCACAGCGCCGCCACCGTATCCTCAAGCGCGGCGCGGTGGCGCGCACGGGTGATGATGCTTGCCCCCTCATCACGGTTCGCCGGCACCACGATCCGGCGAAGCCCGGCGACAATCTCGTCACAGCCGCTGCCGTCACGAAGGCAGGCCGCCACCGCCCCTTCCGCCTCGGCATCCACCGGGGCCGACGGGCCAGCGAGGTCGCATTTGTTCAGGATCACCAGATGCGACGGGCCGGCCATCTCACGGAGTGGGGCAAGCTGCGCGCGCCAGTCCGGCTGGCTGGCGTCAATGACGATCAGCGAAGCGCGCGCCTGACGCGCCGCCGCCACCGCCCGGCGCACCCCTTCGGCCTCAACGCCATCGCCGGTCTCGCGCACGCCGGCGGTATCCAGCAATGTCACCGGCACACCGTCGATTTCAAGCCGCACCGTAACGATGTCGCGGGTGGTCCCCGCCTGGTCGGACACAATGGCGACCTCGCGCCCGGCAAGGACATTCAGCAGCGTCGACTTGCCGGCATTGACCGGCCCCAGAAGGCTTACCGTGACGCCGCTCCGCACCTGCTCGCCAACATGCCCATCATCCAGAATGGCGCCGATGGCGGTGATCAGGCCGGCCGTGTCCTCGCGCAGCTGTGCCGCCACCGCCGCAGGAAGGTCCTCATCGGCAAAATCGATCAGGGCTTCAAGCTGCCCGCCAAGGCGGATCATCTCCTCGCGCCATCCGGTGACCGGCTGGTAGAGCGCGCCGTCGAGCTGCCGCCAGGCCTGAAGCCGCTGGCGGTCTGTTTCGGATTCAATCAGATCGGCAAGCGCCTCGGTCCCCAGAAGGTCGATCTTGTCATTGGCGAACATGCGGTGGGTGAATTCCCCCGCCGATGCCGGGCGGAACCCGTCGGCGCTGCCAAGCATGCGAAGCACAGCCGCCGTCACCGCCATCGACCCATGGGTATGGATTTCGACCACATCCTCGCCGGTGCTCGACCGCGGGCCGGCCATGGCCAGGATCATCGCCTCGTCGATCGGCCTGCCTTCGCCATCGACAAGCCGCGCCACGGCAAAGCGTCCCGGGTCCGGACAGGCCGCGCCGAACAGCGCCGGTGCCTGATGCGCCAATGGGCCGCTGATCCGCACCACCGCGATGGCCGACCGGCCGGGGGGTGTGGCAAGGGCAAAAATGGTGTCGCTTTGGCCGGTCATCTGGCTGCCATTCCTCTTTTCAACACCTGGCCTGTGAGTTAGCGTTTCCGGTATAGCGTTTTTCCACCTGCCGGTCTGCCGCTAGATTGCCTGTCATCTTATCGCCGGAGCCACCCCAGAGGATAAAAGCCATGGGACAGCCCTTCCACATCACATTCGAAACGCCTTTCGGCTTCATGCGGCCGGTCAGCGACGGCCGGTTCCTGACCCGGCTTGACTGGAACCAGGCAGGCTTCGCCGAGGCCGACAACCCGGACGATGTTTCACGTGAAACAATGGCGCAGCTCGAAGCCTATCTTGCGGGCCGCCAAAAAATTTTCAACCTGCCGATGCGCCCCGAAGGCAAATCGCCAGCGGCACGCCATTGGCTTGGCGTGATGTCCCGCATCCCCTATGGCGTGGTTGTGACCTATGCCCAGTTCGCGGCATCCGCCGGCAAGCCGAATGCCCCGCGCGCCGCAGGCACGGCCTGCGCCAGCAACCCGATCCCGATCATCTATCCCTGCCATCGCGTCGTGCGGGCCGGCGGGGCGCTGGGAAATTACGGCGGGGGAAGCGAACTCAACCCGAAGCATCCCGAGAATCTCGGGCGCAAACAAGCATTGATCGATCTTGAAAGGCGGTTCGCCTAGCTGTTCATTTGGTCGAAGAAATCGTCGTTGCTCTTCGAATTCTTCAGCTTGTCGATGAGGAACTCCATCGCATCGACCGGGCCCATCTGCATGAGGATGCGGCGAAGCACCCACATCTTGGCAAGGGTGCCCTTGTCGACAAGAAGCTCTTCCTTGCGGGTGCCGGACCGGGTGATGTCGATCGCCGGGAAGGTCCGCTTGTCGGACAGCTTGCGGTCGAGGATGACCTCGCTGTTGCCGGTGCCCTTGAACTCTTCAAAGATCACCTCGTCCATGCGTGATCCGGTTTCGATCAGCGCCGTGGCGATGATGGTCAGCGAGCCCCCCTCCTCGATGTTCCGCGCCGCGCCGAAGAACCGCTTCGGACGCTGCAGCGCGTTGGCATCGACACCGCCTGTCAACACCTTGCCGGATGACGGCACGACGGTGTTGTAGGCGCGCGCCAGACGCGTGATGGAGTCGAGAAGAATCACCACATCACGCTTGTGCTCTACAAGGCGTTTCGCTTTTTCTATAACCATTTCAGTGACTTGCACATGTCGCGCTGCCGGCTCGTCGAAGGTCGAGGAAATCACCTCGCCGCGAACCGAGCGCTGCATGTCGGTCACTTCCTCCGGCCGTTCATCGATCAGCAGGACGATCAGATAGACCTCGGGATGATTTTCCGAAATGGCGTGGGCGATGCTCTGCAGCATCATCGTCTTGCCGGTGCGCGGCGGCGCCACGATCAGCCCACGCTGGCCCTTGCCCATCGGCGAGACAAGATCGATCACCCGCGGGGTATTGTCCTTCTTGTCGGGATCGAAGGGAAGTTCCAGCGTCAGCTTGTCTTCCGGATAAAGCGGGGTGAGATTGTCGAAATTGATCCGGTGACGGACCGCGTTCGGCTCCTCGAAATTGATGGTCTCGACCTTGAGAAGGGCAAAATAACGCTCGCCATCCTTTGGCGCGCGGATCTCGCCTTCGACGGTATCGCCGGTGCGAAGACCGAATCTGCGGACCTGGCTTGGCGACACATAGATGTCGTCCGGTCCGGGAAGATAGTTCGATTCCGGCGCGCGCAGGAAGCCAAAACCGTCGGACAGCACTTCCAGAACGCCGCTTCCATAGATAGCCACGTCGTTATTGGCAAGCTGCTTGAGAATGGCGAACATCATGTCCTGCTTGCGCAGCGTGCTCGCATTTTCGACTTCGAGTTCCTCGGCATAAGCCAGGAGATCGGCAGGCGATTTCTGTTTTAGTTCTTGAAGATGCATGTTTTCTGCACACTGGTTGGGGCGGGATACGTGGGGGGCGGCCCAGTACTGTCAAAACGTCCAGCGTTGGTGCGTTATATATGACAGCAAGCCGGTAACCGCGTCAATGGGATTGTCGGAACCCGTGACTTTCCGGCGCAGTGCCTGATTGTCAGCTGAAACTCGGCTTCACGATGGCCATTAAGACAACGATGACCATCAGCACGGTCGGGACCTCGTTCCACACCTTGTAGGAACGTGGTGTTCTCGGCGGAACGTCATTTTCCAGAAGGCGGCGCATTTTCGAAAATACGCCATGGCACCCTGCCATCAGCAGAACGCACAATATCTTCACATGCATCCACGGCTCCAAGAGAAGTGCCGGAACCAGTGCCAGCATCCAGATCCCGAATCCAAAGCTGGCGATCATCGCCGGCGTCATGATGGCCTTGAGCAGCCTGCGTTCCATCACCTTGAAGGTTTCGGCGCGAACCGACCCCACGGTTGTTTCGGCGTGATAGACGAACAGCCGCGGCAGATAGAGCAGCCCGGCCATCCAGGACATCACGGCAATGACATGAAGCGCCTTGATGACATCGTAACTCATGAATCCTCGCCCCGCACGCGCGCCAGAAGATCATGGACATGAGACACAGGTGTCTCCGGCGTGATTCCGTGTCCGAGGTTGAAAATATGTGGACGGCCGGCCATCGCGTCAAGAATATCGTCAATGGCACAGGCCATGGCGTCGCCACCGGCGATCAGGCTGAGCGGATCAAGATTCCCCTGAAGAGTGATATGGGACGGCAGGGTCTCTGCCGCCCACCGGAGGTCAACTCCGTGATCAATACCCACCCCCTGGAGATCGGTTTCATTGCAATAGGCCACAAGCCCCTCGCCGATGCCTTTCGGAAACCCGATCACCGGCTGCTTGACCCCGCGGTCGCGGAGCATGCCGATGATGCTGTTCACCGGATCGATCACCACTTTCCTTCGAAGATGCGCCGGCACGGCGCTGGCCCAGCTGTCAAACAACATCAGTGCATCGGCCCCGGCCTCTGCCTGAAGGGTCAGAAAATCGGCTGTCGCCCGGCCGACCGTTTCCAGAAGACGGTCAAACCTCTTGTCGTTTTCCCACAGCCAGCGCCGTGCCGTCGCGAAATCGCGGGACGAGCCGCCTTCAAGAAGATAGGTGATGATGGTCCAGGGCGCGCCGGCGAATCCGATCAGTGCCTTGTCATCCTGAAGCGCCGCGCGGCACCTTGTGATCGCCTCGGCCACAGGACTTAGCCTGTCGGACATGCCGTCCATCAGGCTCTCGGTGATTTCATCGCCGCGGACCATCGAGTCGAGTTTTGGCCCCTCTCCAGTGACGAAATGCACATTCCGGTCAAGCGCCCACGGTACCATCAGAATGTCAGAAAAGATAATCGCCGCGTCGAACCCGAAACGATCGATGGGCTGAAGGGTCACTTCGACAGCCTTTTCCGGGTTCAGGCAGAAGGAAATGAAATCGGGTTCCGACGCACGAACAGCACGATATTCCGCCAGATAGCGTCCCGCCTGTCGCATGAGCCAGATCGGGCGCTCCCGTGCGGCCTGTCCATGTAGTGTGTCGAGAAAAAGCCCGGTCATGCCTTGGTCATTCCGTCTCTCTATAATAAGGAAGTAAATATAAGAGATTGAAGAAGTTGGCTGGGACGGTGGAAAACGCTGTCCGCAGATTTACCCACACTTTATCCACAAATGAGGTCATGATCTCAACCTGCTTTTCCGACGCATAGGCTGAAACCGCGCCGAAATCCGCAGTAACGGATCGAAGGCGTGGCCTATTTATCCACATGGGGATGAGAGGTTCCGCTTTTCGGCATAACTCCATGTGATCCGGCGTGCCACGGATTCTATCCCCGCTGGCGCTATCTGTCGCCACAGCCTTCCCACAGCCACGACCCCATGAAAAGAAGTGACAGCCAATAGCCGAATCCGTAATTTCAGCGCATGACCGAAACCCCGCTACATATCCATCTGGTGTCGGATTCCACCGGCGAGACCGTACATCAGATCGCGCGCGCCTGTGTGGCGCAGTTCCCCAATGTGCGGACAACCGAACATGTCTGGACATTGGTGCGGAGCCTGAATCATGTCGATGCGGTGTTTGCCGGGGTCGAGCGCAATCCCGGCGTCCTGCTGATGAGTGTCGTCGATGCCGATCTGCGCGCCGAGTTCGAAAAGAGGTGCGCCGAGCGCCATATCCCGAATGTGTCGGTCCTTGATCCGGTGGTCGATCTTCTTGGCTCGCTTCTTGGGCAGCCTTCGCGCAACCGTCCCGGCGGCCAGCGCCAGCTTGACAGCGCCTATTTTGAACGTATGGCAGCTGTCGATTTTGCCGTTCGCCATGATGACGGGCTGAATATCGGCGAGCTCCATGACGCCGATATCCTTCTTGTCGGTGTCTCGCGCACCTCAAAGACGCCGACATCCATGTATCTTGCCCATCGCGGCTATAAGGTGGCGAACTACGCTCTGGTACCGAACGTGCCCTTTCCGATGCATTATGTCGACGGGCTGAACCTGCTGATTGTCGGGCTGACCAACGACCCGAAACGGCTGAGCATCGTCCGCAAGACGCGCCAGATCGCCCAGTCGGACGAGAAGAATACCAGCTATTCAGATATCGAGCTGATTACCGAGGAAGTGCGAGACGCCCGCCGGCTGTTCACCCGCAACAAATGGCCGGTGATCGACGTCACCCGTCGTTCGGTCGAGGAAACCGCGGCGGCGGTGATCCAGTTCTACACAAGCTGGCAGGAGACAAACCCGTGACAGCGGCTCTGTCCTCAGTGGACCAGACCTTTGCGAACCTCCCCAGCGGGCCGCTGGTCCTGGCCTCGGCAAGCGCCACGCGACGTGGCCTGCTGGCGCGTGCCGGGTTCGATGTGATCTGCCTTCCTGCCCATATTGACGAGGATTCCATCCGTCGCGCCGGGGCTGTACAGGCTGTGTCGCCTGGCGACATCGCCATTCTTCTGGCCGAAATGAAGGGCCAGGCTGTCTCGCAATCCCACGAACTTGTCCCGGGCCAGCTTGTTCTGGCGGCTGACCAGATTCTCGAGATCGAGGGCGACATGTTGGGAAAGCCGGCCAGCAGAGACGAGGCGGCGGAGCAGCTTGCGCGTCTGTCCGGCAGGGAACACAGGCTTCTGACCGCGGCTGTGATGTTCCGTAACGGCGCGCGAATCTGGCACCATCTCGCCAGCAACAGCCTTTATGTCAGGTCGCTGACTGACTCCGACATCGATTCCTATCTCGATGTTGTGGGCGAGGCCGCGCTGTGGAGCCCGGGAAGCTATCAGATCGAGGGCGCCGGCCTGCATCTCTTCAACCGGATCGAAGGGTGTCACTACACCATCCTCGGCCTGCCGCTTGTCGAGATCACCGGCTTCCTGCGTGGCCATGGCCTGTCGCTGTCCCCATCACTGCAGGTGGCCGGCCCGTGATCGTGATTGGCCTTACCGGCGGGATCGCCACCGGCAAATCAACCACCGCGGCCATGATGGTGGCGCGTGGCATCCCGGTTCATGATGCCGATGCCGCGGTGCACGTGCTGATGGCGCCTGGTGGGGCCGCCATCGGACCGGTTACGCAGATGTTCGGGGACGGGATGCTGACAACCGGCGGCGCAATCGACCGCCAGCGGCTTGGCGCGGCGATCTTTTCCGACCCGGCGCAACGCCGGGCTCTGGAAGCCATCATTCATCCTCTGGTGGCCGAAGACCGCGACATGTTTCTGGCGCGCCACCGGCAGGCCGGAAGCCAGCTTGTCATTCTCGACATCCCGCTGCTGTTCGAGACCGGCGGCGAGGCGCTGTGCGATTTTGTCATCCTGTGCAGCGCATCCGAGGAGATTCAGCGCCGCCGCGCGCTGCAACGTGACGGCATGACCGCGACCAAGTTCGAGTCCATTCTGGAAAGCCAGATGCCTCTTGCCAGCAAACGCGCCATGGCCGACGCTGAGATCGACACCGGCCAAGGCCTTGAATCGGCGGCGGCGGCGCTTGACGCCATTCTTGACGGTCCGGTGCGCGAACTTCAGGAAAGGGCAGGATGATGCGCGAGATTGTTCTGGATACCGAAACCACCGGCATCGATCCGTCGCAGGGACACCGTATCATTGAAATCGGTGCGCTGGAAATTCTGAACCAGACGCCAAGCGGTGAGCAGCTTCATATCTATATCAATCCCGAGCGCGAGATTGACGCCGGCGCCGTGGCCATTCACGGGCTGACCAACGAATTTCTGGATGACAAGCCGGTCTTTGCCGACATTGTCGACGATTTCCTGGCCTTCATCGGGGATTCGATGATGGTGATTCACAACGCCCCGTTCGATATGGGATTCATCAATGCCGAACTGGCGCGGCTTGACAGGCCGACGCTTCCCATGAGCCGCGCCACCGACACCCTGACCATGGCGCGGCGCAAATTCCCGGGGGCACAGGCCAATCTGAACGCCCTGTGCCGCCGCTTCGAAATCGACAACAGCCACCGCGACCTCCACAGCGCGCTTGTCGATGCCGATCTTCTTGCCTCGGTCTATATCGAATTGCTTGGCGGCCGCCAGCCGAACCTGTCGCTTGAACCCGAGGGCGCTGCGAAAGCGTCAGCCAAGCTGGATGCCACGTGCGCCGGCCCTGGGCTCACCCTTCAGGCCGACCCGTCACGCTTTGACAGGCCGCATGCGGCAAGCGACGCGGAAAAAGCCGCGCATGCGGCCTTTCTCGAAGGATTCAAGGATCCGATCTGGAACCGCTGAGGCAGGGCGTCGTCAGGAGGCCTCGGGATCGGCGCCATTGCCGGCGGCGGCATCTTGCTGGCGTTCCAGATTGTTCTGATAGACAGCGACGAAATCAATTGGCTGGATGCTCAGCGGCATGAACCCGCCATCGCGGGTCATGTCCGAAATGATGGCGCGGGCAAAGGGAAACATCAGCCGGGGCGCCTCGATCATGATCAGCGGGTTCAGCTCGTCGCGGTCGGTTCCCGGGGCCGACACGATGGCTGCATAGGTCAGTTCGGCAAGGAACAGCGACTTGTCCTCATCCTTGGCGCGGGCGCTGAGCGACAGAAGCACCTCATACTGCTCGCTGTTCAGGCCGCGCGCGCCGACATTCACGCCGATTTCCACATCCGGCTGCGATGGCGGGTTGATCAAAATGTCCGGCGCGTTCGGATTCTCGAAAGACAGGTCCTTGATATATTGCGCATGAACGACGATCTGGCGCGGCGCACGGGCCTCGTCCGTGCCGCCCTGATTTTCGGGTTCCTGTGTCTCGGCCATTGTCCTGATCCTCTCATGGCCTGCCCCCGCAACATCGCGCGGGCAGCGCCGGTATCTGTCATTTGTGGTGCGGCGATAGCATGGTTTCCTGCCGTGCCGCAAGCGGCGCAGGCTTCGCCACTGCCCTAGCGCCTGTCGAGCCTGTCCTGATCGGGCTGCCGTTCTTCGAAATCGCCTTCGATCACGTCATCTTCGGTCCGCACATCAGGCCTGAATCCTTCGGCACCCTCCGGCCACGCCCGCCCGGCCATGCCTGACCAGAACGGGCCACCACCGCCCCGCATCATCACATGGCCCCGGCGGGTGATCGCCCGCAACAGGGATGCGCCGATCAGCGTGCGGATCACCGGCAGGAACATCACCAGCCCGATTCCGTCGGTGATATAGCCTGGGACCAGCATCAGCACCGCGCCGCCCATCACCGAGACCCCGTCGGCAAGCGAATCGACTGGCATCTCGCCGCGAACAAGCTGTGCCTGAAGCGCGGACATGATCACCCGCCCCTGGGTTCGCAGAAGCCACATGCCGACCATGGCCGTGACGAAAATACCGGCAATGGTCAGCAGCACGCCAACCTCGCCGCCGATGGCGACAAGCGCCGCCAGCTCGGCCCAGACCCAGAGAAAAAATCCGATGATGAAGAGCAGAGGCACGATTTTCCTGTTCCGTTGCCAGCGTGTTTTCCAGACAATCTCGGGGGATTCCGGGTGGTGGCTGCCGCTTTTTCACCTGTTTCGCGTCAAAAAATACCGGCTACCGGCTTGCTGGATTATTCAGGCAACATATGTATCCTATGACTCCGCATTGTAAGTGGCTTTGCGGTAAAGACCAAATTATCCCGCTGGGGGACCCCGTGCCGTTCATCGATATCATCATTTTCGCCGTGATTGCCGTGCTACTCGTGCTGCGCCTTCGTTCCGTCCTTGGTCAACGAAGCGGCTATGACGAGCAACCGTCGCGCGACAACCGCTTTGACAAGGGATCGGCCGACGTGATCTCGATTGATTCCGGTCGCCGTGCCGATGTTGCCGAAGGGCACGGGCTCGACGCACTTCGCAAGGCGGACCGCAGCTTTTCGGAAAAGCAGTTCCTGAACGGCGCGGCGGCGGCCTTTGAGATGATTCTCGCCGCCTATGCCGAGGGCGATCTTGCTAAGCTCAAGCGTCTTCTTGGCTATGACCTGCTGCAGAGCTTCACCCAGTCGGTGCAGCAGCGCGGCAAGGATGGCGAAACGCTGAGCATCACGCTCGACGAACTTCGCGATGTCCGCATCACCGGGGCCAAGGTCTTCGACAATACCGCGTCGGTCACCGTGGAATTCCAGAGCACCCAGACACGAATCCTGACGGACAGCGAAGGTGCCACCATCGAGGATGAGGATACCGGCACGCGTGACCTCATCGACATCTGGACCTTCGAGCGCGACCTGACCTTTGATGATCCTAACTGGAAGCTTGCCGAGACCGAATCTCCCGACCAGGAGTGATCGCGGCAGTCACATGTGGCGGTACCGGTAATGACCAGCCCGCAAGATGATCAGCAGGATGACGACACCATCGTCTGGCAACGGCTTGCCCGCGGCATTAAGGCCTATGCGCCCGAAGCGCGACCCGCGCGCCAGCCGACATCACCAAGGGTAAGACCGAAGCAGCCCCGCGCCGTAAACGCGATGCCGATATCGCCGCCGCCCTCGCGCCGGCCGGCCCCGGACCCGATCGACCTTCGCAAGGGCGAGCACGCCGGCATCGACGGCGCCACGCGTCGCCGCCTGGCACAGGGGCAGGTCACCATCGAATCGCGGCTTGACCTTCATGGTCTGACAGCGGCGCAGGCGGAACACCGGCTGGCACGTTTTATCGACGGCGCGGCGCGCGCCGGCCAGCGGTGCATCCTGGTGATCACCGGCAAGGGTCCTGACGGCAAAGGTGTGCTTCGCCGGCTTGTGCCGCTGTGGCTGAAGACGCCGCCGCTGTCCACCCGAATTCTCGCCATTTCGCATGCTCGCCCCGCCGATGGCGGCGGTGGCGCCCTCTATGTGATGCTGCGCCGGAAGCGCGACAGCACATGACCCCGTTCGGGCGGCGCATGCGCGAACTGAGGGCGGCACGCGGGCTGACCCAGCAGCAGCAGGCCGATCAGCTTGGTGTGTCAAAGGCCTATGTCTCGGCATTGGAGACGGGAAGCCGCGGCCAGCCATCGGCCCCTCTTGTCGACCAGATCTGCGTCTGGCTCGGCCTGATCTGGGATGACGCCGAAGAGCTGAAGGCGCTGGCCGCCATATCCCATCCGAAGCCGACCATCGATGCCAGCGGGGCGAATCCCGAGGCTGTGGCCCTCGCCAACCTGCTGGCGCACCATATCGGCGCGCTTGACGAGGCCGCCTGCGCGCGGCTGGTGTCCGCCCTTCAGGATGAAATTGCGCGAGGCAGGGGCTGACAGACACCCTCCGGCAGTCATCCGGTCACAAGCTTCGGCTTTCTTGGCGACCTAACTTGTGTTAGGTATCCGCCAGCCGGACCAGCTACCGGCCCCATGAAATTCGCGATCGGAACCCCGGATGACTCCTGAGCAGCTGTCAACGCACGTCCCCAGAATCTCGGTTGAAAGCCCGTCTCGCCTGTCAAGCGGCGACATTCACGAGCTTTGTGACGCCGCCGAAGGCGCGATCATGGCTGGCGGCGGATTCGGCTGGCTGACACCGCCACCGCGCTCGGTGATGGAAGATTACTGGCGCGGCGTCCAGATGATTCCCGAACGCCATCTTGTCATTGCCAAGCTCGACAAGGTGATCGCCGGGTCGTGCCAGATTGTCCGCCCGCCCCGCAACAACGAGGCGCAGGCCTTCACCTGCCAGCTGACCACGTTCTTCGTCGCGCCCTGGGCGCGCGGCCACGGTCTGGCGCAGATGATCGTTGCCGAGGCCGAGGCGCTGGCCAAGACCAAGGGCTTCCTGATGATCAATCTCGATGTGCGCTCGACCCAGACGCGCGCCATCCAGTCCTTCGAGGCGCGGGGCTTCACCCGCTATGCCGTCAATGATCACTATGCCCGCGTCGAGGATGCCTATGTGACCGGGTATTACTACCAAAAGGAACTTCAGTGATGGCGTATGACGACACCAACATCTTTGCGAAGATCCTTCGTGGTGACATTCCCTGCACAAGAGTCGCCGAGGATGATCACACGCTTGCTTTCGAGGACATCAATCCGGCGCGGGCCGTTCATGTTCTGGTGATTCCGAAGGGAGCCTATACAGACTGGCGCGATTTCGCCGCCACCGCGACTGCCGAAGAGCAGGTCGCCTTCACCCGTATGATTGCCCATGTGGCGGAACTGACCGGAATCGCCGAAAAGGGCTACCGGGTGATTTCCAACATTGGCCGGGACGGCCATCAGGAAGTGCCCCACCTTCATATGCATGTTCTTGGCGGCGAGGCCACCGGCCCGCTTGTCGACCGCAGCTGACCCACGGCGATTCCCCTAAACTTCAGATAAATCCAATAATCTTGCGGCGCCGGCGGCCACTGGACATCATGGATGATCCAGAAAGACGGGGTGCGCGCCATGCATGCCAGCATCAAGACGGTGGCGTTCCGCGGCATCGACACCATTCCGGTCGAAGTTCAGGTCCATGTTGCCAACGGCCTTCCGGCCATGGCCATTGTCGGGCTTACCGACAAGGCGGTGGCGGAATCGCGCGAACGGGTTCGCGCCGCGCTGGCCTCCATCGGGCTGGCCCTGCCGCCGAAGCGGATTGCCATCAATCTTGCGCCTGCCGATGTGGTCAAGGAGGGGGCGCATTTTGACCTCCCCATCGCGCTGGGGCTTCTGGTGGCCATCGGCACGGTGCCGCCGGATTCGGTGGATGGCGCCGTCGTCCTTGGCGAGCTGTCGCTCCACGGGGGAATCGAGCCCGTGTCCGGCGTTCTGCCGGCGGCGATGGCGGCAGTCGGTGCCGGGCTTGACCTGATCTGCCCGCAGAAATGCGGGCCGGAAGCGGCCTGGGCAAGCGATCTCTCGATTGCCGCCGCGCCTGACCTGATGTCGCTACTCACGCATCTTCGTGGCGGCCAGCTTCTGCCGCAACCGCGGCCGGAACTGCTGCCGCCACCGCATGACGCGCCCGACATGGCCGATCTGAAAGGTCAGGAAACAGCCCGGCGCGTTCTCGAGATTGCCGCTGCCGGCATGCACAATCTTCTGATGGTCGGCCCGCCAGGTGCCGGCAAATCCATGCTGGCCGCCCGCCTTCCAGGTCTGTTGCCCCCGCTTTCGCCGCGCGAGGCGCTTGATGTCACCATGCTGCATTCGGTGGCTGGCCAGCTTCCTGCTGGTGGCCTGATCCAGACCCGCCCATTTCGCGATCCGCACCATTCGGCCTCGATGGCGGCACTTGTCGGGAGTGGCGCGCGGGCGCGCCCCGGCGAGATTTCGCTGGCGCATGGCGGGGTGCTGTTCATGGACGAGCTGGCGGAATTTGCCAGGCTGGTTCTAGACGCGCTGCGGCAGCCGCTTGAAACCGGGCAGGTGGTGGTGGCGCGCGCCAACCACCATGTTACCTACCCGGCGCGGTTTCAGCTTGTCGCCGCGATGAATCCCTGCCGCTGCGGCTATCTTGGTGATCCGGCGCGGGCCTGCACGCGGGCACCGGATTGCGGGCGCAATTACTGCGCGCGAATCTCCGGCCCGATGATCGACAGGTTCGACATGATCATCGAAGTGCCGGAGGTCAGTGGCAGGATGCTGTTGCGCGACGTTGCGGGCGAGCCCAGTGTGTAGGTGGCGCGGCGGGTGGCGGCGGCGCGTGACTTCGCCGATGGTCGAAAGGCCCAGACTGCGGCGCGGCGCACCGGGCCATCCACAGACGCGGTGGCGGAGGATGTCAGCGGTGACGCGAAATCCCTGCTGGAAAAGGCCATCGAGACCCAGTCCCTGTCGGCACGCGGGTTCCATCGGGTGTTGCGCGTGGCGCGCACCATCGCCGATCTGGAACGGTCATCCGATATTCAGCGGCAGCATCTGGCCGAGGCGCTGGCCTACCGGGCGATGCCGTTGCTGGCATAGCTGGGATGCGCCGCCTCGATCGCCTGCCAGGTCATGTCCGCGATATCGATTCCTGACAGAGCCGCGATCTCGCGAATACCGGTTGGCGAGGTCACATTGATCTCGGTCAGGTAATCACCGATGACGTCGATCCCGACAAACAGCAGGCTTCGCCGCTGAAGCTCAGGCCCGATCCGCGCGCAGATTTCCAGATCACGCGGCGTCAGTTCGGTGGTAACGGCGCTTCCACCGACATGAAGGTTGGACCGCGCCTCGCCCGCCATCGGCACCCGGTTTACCGCGCCAACGGCTTTGCCATCGACAAGGATGATACGCTTGTCGCCGTCGCGAACCGCGGGAAGATAGGCCTGGACCATCACCGGCTCGCGCGATCCGGCGAAGAACATTTCCAGAAGCGAATTCAGGTTCTGGTCCTCGGGCGTTAGCCGGAACACCCCGGCTCCGCCATTGCCGAAGAGCGGTTTCACGATGATATCCTTGTGGGTCGCGCGAAACCCCTTGATGGCCTCGGCATCCCGCGAGATCAGCGTTGGCGGCATCAGATCGGGAAACATCGTGACAAGAAGCTTTTCCGGCGCGTTCCGCACCTCGGCCGGATTGTTCACCACCATGGTCGATGGCGGCAGCATCTCTAGAAGATGCGTTGCCGTAATATAGGCCATGTCGAAGGGCGGGTCCTGGCGCATCAGGATGACATCAAACCGGTCAAGCGGCATGCGGGCCGGCGGCCCGGCCGTGAAATGATCGCCGACCCTGTCGCGAAGCTCCAGCGTCTGGCAGACCGCTTCCGGCCTGCCTCCGGCAAGCGTCAGGCTGTCGGGAAGATAATAGCTGAGCTGATGGCCGCGCTCCTGCGCCGCAAGGCCAAGGGCAAAGCTTGTATCGCCGCGAATATCGATGGCACCGATCGGGTCCATCTGGATGGCAACGCGGAGCGTCATGTCGCCGGCTCTATTCGCGCTGGTCGGAGCGGAGCGTAATGTAATTCACCACCTGCTGGGCGAACCGCAGCTGGCGCGCATGGCTGACCACCCGGTTCATTTCCTCGGCGTCGGCGGCAACACCCGAGAGATAGACGGTGCCATTGACCACATCGATGCTGAAATTCAGCGACGACACGCTGGAGTCGGCAATCAGCTTGCCGCGAAGCTGGGCGCTGGCAGCGAGGTCCTTGGCCATATCCTTGATCGAGCTGGTGTCACTGACCTGAAGCTCGTTCACGACTTCGCGAACCCCGCGAACTTCCCATGCCAGCTTTGTGGCCAGCACTTTTTCCTCCGGCGTCTTCACCTTGCCGGTCAGCAACACCGCGCCGTCATTCACGGTTACATCAACCACCGTTGGCAGGCTGGCGTCTTCCTGAATATACCGGTCCTGGATCTTCGTGAAGATGACGCCGTCAGACACCGATGTAGACAGGCCCTTTTCGGTCGACGAGGCGGCGACCGCGGCGGTGCCGACGCCGATGATTGCCGGCGCGCATCCTGATAACAGAAGCCCTGACACCAGCAGCATCGCGATGGCGACGCCAATATTGGCGGCGGTGTAGGGGGCAGGTTTCATCTGGCTTTCGGGTGCGGAATCCATGCTGGCATTTCCCGGTCTGTGGTTGGAGCGGCGCGATGTGAAGCCAATGTGCCGCCTGCCGAATCGCCGGTCAAGTCCGGCATTGCATCGATTAGCCCTAATCGCACCACCAGGCGTCCCGAAGGTGGTTGAGCGGTGGCGTCTTTCGAAGGGAAATGCGCGATATCCGGATCAGGTCGATGCGGAAATCAAATTCCGGTGAGATGCGCCTCTGCCGGATGAAATCGCGGGCGGCGCGGCAGATGCGCCGGCGCTGGCGTGGCGATGGCAGCCCGTCATCACCCTGCCGGTGGCGGAACTTGACCTCGCAGAAGATGATCACCTTGCGGCGGCGCACGACAAGGTCGATCTCGCCGAAGGACGACTGAAAGCGGCGGGCCAGCAGGCGATGGCCGGTGAGGGTCAGATAGCAGAGCGCCAGCCACTCGGCGAGTCTGCCGGCCAGCTCGGCGCGTTGCCGGTCAGGTGGTGAGCGATTCATCAGCCCCGGCTGTCATTCTGCGCCTTCCCATTTCCTGTCGTCTGTGGCGTCAAGGGCCAGCGCGGCCCGATAGACGCGGTTGCGCGGCAGGCCGGTGGCCTCGACAACCGCCCGCACCGCGTCGCGAAGCCGCTGCCCGTCCAGCTCGGCCCGAAGCATGGCATCCAGCGTCGCGTCATCGACCTCCTCGTCCGTGTCGGGCCTGCCGCCAACCACAAGAACGATCTCGCCCTTCGGCCGGTTCGCCGCCATCTCTGCGGCAAGCGTGTCCAGCCTGCCACAGCGCACCTCTTCATGAAGCTTGGTCAGCTCGCGCGTCACCGCTGCCTGGCGAGGCCCCAGAATGTCGGCCATCTCGGCAAGGCTGACGGCGATCCGCGATGGTGTCTCGAACCAGACCAGGGTCGCGCGAAGGCCGGCAAGCTCGGTGATCTGCTCGCGCCGCGCGGATTTCGATCCGGTCAGGAACCCGGCAAAGAAAAAGCGGTCGGTTGGCAGGCCCGACACCGCCAGCGCGGCCAGCACCGCGCTGGGTCCCGGTACCGCCACAACCGGTATTTCCTGCGCCCGGCAGGCGGCGACAAGCTTGTAGCCCGGATCCGAGATCAGCGGCGTTCCCGCGTCGCTGACAAGCGCCACATTGCGGCCTGCGGCAAGCTGCTCGAGAAGCCATGGCCGCACAGTTGCCCCATTATGGTCATGATAGGCTGTCAGCCTTGCCTCGCTGGTGGTGCCGGTCAGGGTCATCAGCTTGCGGGTCACGCGCGTGTCCTCGCAGGCGATGATGTCGGCTGCGGCAAGCGCCTCGGCGGCGCGCGGTGGAAAATCACCCAGATTTCCGATGGGCGTGGCGACCAGGGTGAGCGTGCCGGATGTCATGATCGGACTGTCTGCCAGGGAAGGGAACGATGGGCAAGATATAGCCGATTAATGACTTGGCTGCAAAAACACGCCATATTGGTCCGGCGCTGATTAGGGGAACTCGTAGCTATGATGAGGCGGCTGCTGACAACCATGTCTGTTCCGTTGCTGCTCGCGGCCTGCGGGGTTGCGGTGGAACAGAGCGCGCTGCCGCGCACAACCGCACCGGACATTGAAATTGCCGCGCCAGCCGCCCCTGCCCCCGACCCTGAGACCGAGACGAATCCGGTTGCCGTAGATGGTGATGACAGCGGCAGCGCGTCTGCTGCCGAGGATGCCGCCGCGACGGCCGAGGTGGTGGATATGGCCGCGCTGGCCCCCTCGGTCACCGGCAGCATCGACAGCCTGATCGAAATGATTGAGGAAACAGAGGCCGAGACGGTTCCAGATACGGCCCCGGACGCGGAAACGGCACAGAAGCAAGCCGTGGGTGGAGATAATGCCGCGGCCGGGCCCGCCGATCCCGAATCCGACAAGGGCGCTGCCGCCGAAATTGTCGGCACCATCATGTGGAATCTGGATGCGGCCAACCGCGCGCGTCCGGAACCGGAACCGGAACCGGTGATTCCGGTCGGGCCCGACCCCTCGCTGGCAAGCGAGGCGCTGGAAGCCGCCTTCGCCATGCTGGCGCGGCGCGAACAGGGGTTGCCGGATGACGGCTTCACCATGCCGTCCAAGCCTGAAGGGGTCATGCGGATTGCCCTTTTGATCCCGAAATCAGGAGCCAATGAGGCGCTTGGCGGCGAGTTGCAGCGGGGGGCCGAGCTTGCGCTGTTCTCGCTTCGCAACCGGCAGATTGAGCTTCTTGTCTTCGACACGGTCGAAAATGGTGCCGAGACGGCGGCGCGCGAGGCGATTCTCGCCGAAACCGACATCATCGTCGGACCGTTGTTTTCCGACGCCGTTGTGCCGGCACGCCAGATCGCCAATGCCAGCGGCGTGCCGATGCTCGCCCTGTCCAACAATACCGCCATCGCCGGAACGGGAAGCTGGCTCTTCGGCTATCTGCCGGAACAGCAGGTTGATCTTCTTCTTGGCCATGCGCTGACCGCCGGGCGCAACAAGGTCGGGATCATCGCGGCGAATGATTCCTTTGGCCAGAGGCTGGCCCGCCATGCGCGCAAGCGGCTTGGCCAGTTCGGGCTCCAGCCCGAGGATTTCATCACCCTGTCCGCCGACCAGCTTGCCAGCGAGGACCAGCTGAAGGCCGCGGTGAAGCAATTCACCGGCTACACCCCGCCGAAGGAGGATGAGGACACGCCGGCCGCTTCGGAGCTGCCGCCACCGCGTTTCGATGCCGTGCTGTTCGCCGGAAGCGCCGACTTCGCCCTTCGCACCGCGCCGGTGCTTGCCTATTACGATGCCGATCCCGAACGCGTTCTCTATCTTGGCAACGCGCAATGGAACCAGCGGCGTATCCTGATGGAGCCGTCGCTTCAGGGCGGGCTGTTCGCCTCGCGGCCAACCGACCGTGACGAGGCGTTCAACGCGCTCTGGTCATCCGCGTGGGATGGCCGGCCCGGTGTTCTGGCGCGTCTGAGTTTCGATGCCATGGCGATGGCCGCCATCCTGGCAGGCCAGCGGCGGGACGCCTGGAACGCGGCGCTGGAATCAGGGTCGGGATATAACGGCTTCAGCGGCGCCTACCGCCTTCTTCCCGATGGCGGCAACCGGCGCAGTTTCGAAATCCGGCAGATCAGCGGCGGTGTCTCGACCGTGTTCCAGGCCGCCCCGGACAAAATCTAGAGGCAGTCATCTGCTAGCCCGCAGGCAACAGCGCGGCCAGTATCCGGTTGAGAAGAAGGCGTCCTGCCTCAGTGGCGCGAAGATGTTTCGGGTCATCCGCCAGCAGCCCGGCCGCGACAAGCTCGTCCCGCGCCGACATGTCGATCAGGCCGGACAGATCGCCAAAGCGTGACGCAAGGCTGCCAAGATCGAGTCCCGAGGCAAGCCGCAACCCCATCATCAGCCGTTCGGCAACCGCATCCTCAGGCCCGTCATCGACACTGGTTTCGATGGCATGGCCATCGGCTTCCACAGCCTCCAGCCAGCCAATCGGGCTGCGACGGGTGGCCAGCCCGCGCCGGCGCTGGCCAAGGCTGATCCGGCCATGCGCCCCGGGGCCAGTGCCGAGCCAGTCCTCGGCCTGCCAGTAGACAAGATTGTGACGACATTCTGCGCCCGGCCGCGCATGGTTGGAAATCTCGTAGGCCGGAAGGCCGGCCTCGTCCATGATGCGGCCTGTCGCCTCATACATATCGGCCGCCAGCGCGTCATCGGCTGTCAGGATTTCGCCGCGGCGCGCCCGGCTGTAGAAATGCGTTCCCGCTTCGATGGTCAGCTGGTACAGCGACAGATGATCAAGCCCGAGATCAAGCGCCATGCCCAGCTCGCTGTGCCAGTCGGCAAGGCTCTGGCCCTGCCGCGCATAGATCAGATCGACGGACACCCGCTCGAAGACATGTCTGGCGGCGCGAAGGGCCGTCATCGCCTCGCTGGCAGAATGGTCCCGCCCCAGAAAGGCCAGCCCGTCATCACGAAGAGACTGCACGCCAAGCGACAGCCTGTTCACCCCGGCATCGCGAAAGCCGCTGAACAGAGCCGCTTCGCAGGAGGTGGGATTGGCCTCGGCGGTGATCTCGATCCCCGGCGCAAACCCGAAGATTGAGTCGGCGTCCTCGATGATTCCGGCAATCAGCCATGGCGGCATCAGGCTTGGCGTGCCGCCTCCGAAGAAAATGGTTTCCAGCTGTCTGTCGCCGCCATGACGCGCCGCCATATGCTCCATCTCGCGGCGATAGGCTGCCGCGAAGCGGGCATGATTGATCTCGTCGGCGACATGCGAATTGAAATCACAATAGGGACATTTCGCCCGGCAGAAGGGCCAATGGACATAAAGGGCAAGCCGTGGCGTCGCGGGCGTCATGGAAAACAGGCGGCGACAAGCTTGGCGAAAGCGTCGGCGCGATGGCCGATATCCAGCTTTTCCTGCGGGTCCATCTCGCCAAAGGTGAGGTCATGTCCGGCGGCGACAAACATCGGGTCGTAGCCGAACCCGCGGTCGCCGCGTGGCGGCCAGACAAGCTCGCCCTCGACGCGTCCCTCGAACAGCTCGGAATGGCCGTCCGGCCAGACCAGCGCAAGGACGCAGATGAAGTGTGCCCGTCTGTCGGTGCCGCCGGTGGTGGCAAGCGAACTGTTCACCTTCTGCATGGCCATGATGAAATCACGGTTCGGACCGGCCCAGCGCGCCGAATAGATTCCCGGCGCGCCGTTCAGCACCGGCACGACAAGGCCGGAATCATCGGCAATCGCCGGCTTGCCTGTGGCGGCTATCGTGTGGTGCGCCTTGAGCAGCGCGTTGCCGGCAAAACTGTCTTCTGTTTCGTCCGGCTCGGGAACGTCATGATCGGCGGCGGAACTCACGGTGAAGGGGCGGCCTGCGAACAGCGCCGCGATCTCGCGAAGCTTGCCCTTGTTGTGCGAGGCAAGGACAAGTTCGGATTCGGTGAAGATGCGGTGCTGATCTGCCATATGCGTCGCCCCGGCCGGCTACAGCGCCGCGCGGACGGCACCGTCCTGAAGGGTGAAAAGCTGGTTGCAGCCGGCCTCGGCGAGGTCCAGCAGCTGGTCGAGCTCGTCGCGCCGGAACGGCCGCTCTTCGCCGGTGGCCTGAATCTCGACAAGACCGCCATTGCCGCTGAGAACGAAATTGGCATCGATCTCGGCATTGCTGTCCTCGGCATAGTCAAGATCGGCAACGCACAGTCCCTGCCAGACGCCGCAGGAAATGGCGGCGACATTCTCGCGCACCGGCTGGCGGGTGATGCTGCCGGCAAGGAGCATCCGTTCCGTGGCG